>JAZNFS010000076.1:0-9232 GCA_045589175.1 Christensenellaceae bacterium | reverse complement strand
AATAATAAAATCGTTGATATTGTTATTGATTATTTTAAGAAAAATATTCAAAACAAAATACTGCTTGATGATCTTGCTACCGTTTCTGGATATAGTGCCTCTCACTTATCTGCTATTTTTCAAAAGGAAATGGGAATTTCTATTAAAGCCTATTTTAATAGAATGCGCATAGATACGGCAAAAGAATTGCTCTCTACTCAAACTATGTCAATTCAACAAATAAGCGATTATCTTAACTTCGATAGCGTTCAATACTTTTCGTTAAGATTTAAAAAGGAAACTGGGCTTACCCCTTCACAATACGCAAACTTTTTTAAATCGCAAACCTATTACCACGACGTTTAAGATTAATATAATTTTAGTTTGCAAACCGCCTAATCTTAGGCGGTTTTTTTATTTAAAAATAAGTAGTAACCAACACGCATTCTATAAAATACAAAATTAAGCCCGTGTATTATTGTATTTGTTTACCACCATAAAACAACTATAATTGATTTATTAATTGCGCTTGTCCGTTAACGAAAACACTTAAAACGTTTATATCATTATCAAACACTACTATATCGGCATCTTTTCCACTTGCAATAACGCCCTTGTTTAAGCCAAGCATCTTCGCTGGTACTTCCGTTAGCATTTTTACAGCAACTGGAACATCAAAACCACAAGAGTTTACAAGCGTTTGAATAAGATTATTTGCAGTTGCTACGCTCCCTGCAAATGCGCTTCGATCTTTAAGCTTACATACTCCGTCTTCAACGATAAATTCAGTCCCGCTCATCACCCCAGATTTAACGGTTGTTCCCGCTATTTCAAGGCTGTCGGTAATTAATATAACCTTATCACTTCCCTTAATTTTGATTATCATTTTAATCAAATCAGGTGGTAAATGCTTTCCATCAGCTATAATTTCTACGTATAGTTCATCTCTTAAATATGCGCTTTCAATTACGCCAAGCGAGCGAAAACCGTACTCTCTAGTTACAGTAGAGGTACATGAATATAAATGAGTGATAAGGTTACAACCATTTTCAATTGCAATCTCCACATCTTTGTATTTAGCATCTGTATGACCTGCAGAAGCAATAATATTATGCGTAGTTAGATATTTACAAAACTCGCCGTTTTCATCATTTTCAGGAGCATAGGTCCAACGAGCAATACTTTTTCCGTATTCTTCAATTAAGCTTTGATAATCTTCTTTTATAGGTGGTGTGATAAAAATAGGACATTGTGCCCCTGCTTGCTTTGAAGAAAGATATGGCCCTTCTAAATGCGCACCTATAATATTTCCCTTGGTTTTACCTTTTGCTTTTTGAACGTTTATCACAGCGTTTTTCATAGTTGAAAACTCCCCTGCCGAAATGGTAGGAAGAATACTTGTAGTTCCGTACTTCAAATGAAAGTCGCACGCTTTAATAACAGCATCTTCATCACTATTTATAAACGCATATCCGCCTGCCCCGTGTGTGTGTACGTCGATAAATCCGGCACTTACGTAATTGCCTGTAAAATCATAACATTCGCTTGCTCTCTTTATATCCTTGCTTATTTCAGTTATTTTTCCATTTTCTACGTACACGTAACCGTCGTATAAACTTTCATTTATAATGATTTTATCACTTTTTATACGTATCATAATAATTTTGAACTCTCGTTATCTAAGTATAATTTTGCGAATTCCTGCGTTCTTAATATACTTGCAGGACAATTCTCGTCTATCTTTCCGTTTAATGTTTCATACACGGCGTTTGCCTTAGTTGACGCTGGCACTATACAAAATAAATAGGGCGCGCGAACAAGAGTTGGAACGGTTAAAGTGATTGCGTGCGTAGGCACTTTATCAATACTTTCAAAACAACCGTCGTTCACTTGTTGCTGACGGCACTTTTCATCAAGTTTTACTGGTTTAACTGTTCTTTTATCCTTAAAATCGGCAACCGGTGGATCGTTAAAGGCAATATGGCCGTTTTCACCAATACCCATTACTACTATATCGGTAGGATTTTCATCTAAAATCTTGCCATATCTATCAGCTTCAGCTTCTGGATCGCTAGCAGTAACGTCTATGTAATTTACGCTTTTAAATGGTGCTAATCCAAAAATATGTTCTTTTAAAAAATTACCAAAACATTGAGGTGCGTTTTTATCAAGCCCAATGTATTCATCCATATGATAAGCGTTAACGCGATTCCACTCGATTTCTTTATCTTCAGCCAACGCCTTAAGCACGTCGTTTTGCGAAGGAGCAGCCGCAAATATCATATTAATTTCTGCTTTTGTTTGTAAAAGTTCTTTAATTTTTTGCTTTATATCCCTTGCCGCGGATTCGCCCATAAGCACTCTGTTTTCATAAATTTCTACCGCAAGTTTATCTACTTTATACGCTTTCATAATAACCCCTTTAGTTTTGATACGGCATCAATAAAAGCCGTTTGTTGATTTTCATATTTGTATGGGTTTTCAAAAGTTTTACCCACTAATGCGTTTAAACCGCTAAACGTTTGTAAATGTGGTTCAAGAGCAATAAAGGTATCCTTTGATCCGTTTAGCCTGTAATCGCTTAAAATTTCTTTAATTTGCGCTTCACCTTTACCTGCAGGAACTATTGCTCCTGCATATAGTGCGTCTTTAACGTGAAAATATTCAATATGATTTTTTAAAAGATTATACGCATCCATCGGGTTATATCCGTCTAACACGAAGTTTCCCATATCTAATACGCATTTTAATTTACCATTAAAATATTCCAATATTTCCAAGCATTTTTCAGGGCTTTCACCATAAATTAGCGCTTCATTTTCGTGACATAAAGTTACGCCGTGTTCTTCGGATAGTTTAACAAGGCGTTCAATCCCGTCGAAAACTTGACCTTTACTTTCCTCCCTACTCTTGCCTTCGGGAAGATAAAACGAAAACATACGAATATTTTTTGCACCCAATTCGTTAGCCGTTTCAAATACTCTTTTTGCAACCTCTAAATGAGCGTTAATGTCACCGTCTATTTTAATTTTTCCTAATGGTGACCCAATCGATGATACTTTTATTGCATAATCTCCTAACACCCGTTTAGCTTCGCTAATCTCTTCTTTTGAAAGGGTTGACACGTTTTTTCCGTTTACCCCCCGCATTTCCATATATTGAATACCAAATTCTTTTAAAGCCTGACATTGTTCTATTAACCCGTCTGCATATTCATCAGAAAAAGCAGACAAAATCAAATTTGCCATTACAACGCATCCTCCTATCCTTATTATATTATTATATAGATAAAGTTTCGCCCTAAATTTTAACTTCACACCCGTTTGAGCGATATACGGCAAGCACTAAAAGAAGAACCTTCTTTGCTTCTTCAAATCCAATAGAAAATTTTTCACCAGTTTGTAAGCAATGATAAAAATTCTTTACTAAATCAAAATGTCCCGTTCCCCAAACTTCTTTACCTACTATAGGATAATTTCCTCTTTTAGTGATTAAATTTCCGTCAATCGAAATATTATTATCAGAAAGTTCAACGGTATTACAGCCTGCACGAAAAGTATAATGAGCGTGAAAACTAAAACTTGCAGCGTTAGTTGCATTTACCACTATTTTTCCGCCGTTTTTCATTTTAAATAAGCAAAAAGCGGTATCTTCTACTTCAATTTGATCTTTTAAACTCACGTTTGAGGTATAAGCAATCACACTTTCGGGCATGCCACATATCCATTGCAATAAATCTAAACCATGAATAGCTTGATTTATCATAACACCGCCACCCTCTTGATCCCACGTTCCACGCCACTCTGCCTGGGCGTAATACCCAGCTGAGCGTTGCCAAATTAAGGTTGAACTTGCGCAGTCGATTTGTTTGTCTTTAAGATAATCCTTAACGTATAAAACGGAATTATTAAAGCGTGTTTGAAAACAAACCCCAAGTTGAGCAGAGCTGTTTTTAACTGCATTTTCAACTTCACTTAATTGTTCTAAATTAATAGCAATGGGTTTTTCGCAAAGTACGTTAATATTGCGCTTTAAAGCTTGGCATACCATTCCAGCATGTAAATAATGCGGTGTGCAAATGTGAACGGCATCTAACCGTTCGCTATTAAGCATTTGTTCATAATCGCTGTAAATTTTTGCAAACAAATTAAATTCGTCATTTGCTCGCTTGCATTTTTCTGTTTGTATATCACATAACGCAACAATTTCTTGCCCACTTGTAATTAGTGCGCTTATATGTGCGGGAGCAATTGCCCCTAGTCCTACTATTGCAACTTTCATTTTAAATAAACACCGTTTTTATTCGTATATTTTATTATTTTTGTATTTCAACTCTCTTACCCGTAGTATAAGAGTCGTAAATTGCATTCATTAAAAATACGGGTAAAATTAATTCTTCATAAGTGTGCGCCATTTTTCCGTTGCGCAACATATCGGCGAACTGTTCACATTCATGGCGATAAGTTAAAGAAATATCAATATTTCTTGCATATACGCCATTTTTATTAACGATTTGACCAAAATAAACGTAACTATCACCAACGAACTGTAAAGATACGGTATAATCTTCATATTCAACAAGAGCGGCAACGTTACCGTTAAAAGCTTTTGCTGTTACCGCTAATGGGTTTTTGCCAAATATGCGTAAACACATTTCTGCTAAGTGTGATGAATAAAAGAAAAATCCGCCGTATTCGTTTTGCATATTAACGGGAGCAACGAGCGTTCCACCACGCACATCCTTAGGATTTGTTTTAACAGCATTTTCAAGCATCAAAACGTCATATGCGCTTTTTACAGATGAACCACCAACCATTAATGAGCCCTTTTCTTTTGCTAACTCAACTAATTGCTTAGCCTCTGAAGGGTCAACAGTAAACGGCTTATCAACAAATAAAGGTTTGCCAGCCATTACGAATGGAATAGCGTAAGATGCGTGATACTTTCCATCACGGCAAGTAATCATTGCCGCATCTACCTTTTTTACCATTTCGTTAGCGTCGTTTATAATTTCAACGCCGTATTTTTCTTGTAACGCTTTATTCGATTCTTCGTACATTCCACCAACGCAAACAACTTCGATATCTGAATATAAAGGATCATTTTTAAATATTTCTATAAACGCCGAGGCGTGAGTGTTTTCTGTTCCAATAATGCCAACTTTAAACATAATTTACTCCTTAAAATTTCACGGTTAAAGAATTGTTTGCGTGTAATTTTTCAATAACACCAATAACTTGCTTGTATTCATCAGCGCTATAACGTAAAGGCTTACCTTCGGTTAAAGCAAAATACATATCTTTATAGAAATTTTCTGTTCCAACGTCAAAAGCCGTACCATCAAAAGTACCTTCTTCTTCGTGTGTAATTAACTTTTCCGAGCAGTATAATGGATTTCCGTTTGCATCTTGTAAAAAGTTTTCATCGTAAGCACGGCTTGGATTTTCACCTGGAAGAATATATTTCATTTTATACTTGCTAACAGTTGTTTTAAACGTACCGCGTGAACCTTGTAATTTTACGTTATAATCACAGTATGCGTCGGTATTGCTAATTTCTATATCAACAACAGGGCTGTTAGGTGCTTTCATAATAATTTTTACGTAGTCATCTGCATCACCACTCGACATTTCAGTATTTGCATGATTTGAAAATACTACTTCTGCATTAGGGTCAAACTCTAAAAGCCCAACTGCTATACCAATGGGGTGCGGTCCTGTATTATAACTGTTACCACCCAACATTTTTTGTAAAGTTTGCCAATCCCAACGGCGTGCAAAACCATTAAAACGAATACTTATTTGTTGAATAACACCAATCTTACCATTATCCATCAACTCTTTAGTGTATTCATAATATGGAGCAAAAAAGGTTTGTTGAAAAACGGTTAATAATAAATTCTTTTTCTTTGCTATGTTAATTAACGTGTCACATTCATACAAATTACGGCAGAAAGGCTTTTCTACTAACACGTTAAATCCGTGCTCTAATAAGTCTTTTGTAATTTCAAAATGCATATGTGAATAAGAAGCGTTAACAACCACGTCTATATCCTTTTTATCAAATAACTTTTTGTAGTCGTCAAAAACTTCACAGCCTGGGTAACGACCTTTTGAAATTTCACGACGACGCTCGTCAGCATCAACAACGTATTTTACAGTATAATATTTATTTTTTTCGCTAATGTAATATACTCCGTGAATATCTTTGCCACTACGCCCTTGTCCAATAATTGCTAAGTTAAGTTTTTTCATACTTTCTCCTTAAAAAAATAATCGCACTATACGCAAATATTTGCGCACGCTTTAATATTTTTGATTTTTTTAAAATTTTATTTCTCATCTAATTATATATAATAATATTTGCAATTTCAATTGCAATATGTTATAATTACATTGCAAATAATCATATTTTTTGGGAGTTATTATGGCACAGACAATATTTTACGATTATGTGAAGTTTGATTTTCTTTTGTACAAGCACTCAAAAACACACTCTAAAAGTTTAACCAACTTTACGTCGCACGCACACGCGGGGCACGAAATTTTATACGTTGTTGAAGGAACGCCAACTTGCGGGTATGAAGGAAATTCAATCCACTTAAAACCAGGCGATTTATTGATCATTCCCCCTGGTCTATATCATTTTTTGCAAGTTGCACCGGGCGATACCTACGAAAGAATTAATTTAGTTGTTTTTCAAAACAAATTTAATGGAAACGTCAATTTAAACAAGGTGTTGCTATTATTTGATAAGCATAAGATTTTACAGCGCCAGTTAGAAGAATTAGCTTATTATTACGAGCATTGCAACGAAGAAAATAGAGAAGAAATTTTTGAAATTAAAACGCGAGAATTAATTTTTACAATCAATCACTTAATACCACACGATAATAATTTGCAAAATTCTACCGAACACACCTCTTTAAAAGGAGTTCTTCAATACATAAACGCAAACATTAGAAAAAACATTACCGTATTAGATATTGCTAATAATTGCTTTTTAAGCGAAGGGCACGTTTATCACCTTTTTAAAGATAAACTAAACACTACCCCAATGCACTACATAAAAACCAAAAAAATGCTTTTGGCTCAAAGCTTAATTTCTTCTACAAATAAAAAGGAAGCAATCACCGCTATTGCTCAAGATTTAGGTTATAACGATTATTCAGTTTTTTATCGTAATTACGTAAGTTTTTTTCAACGAAAACCCAGCGATGATTTGCAAAAAGATTAATTTTAATAAAAAACTTTAAAAACTTTCACTTTTTTAAAAAATACTTTATAACTATCACTTTGCCTTTAAATATTTAAATTTGTTTGTTTTTTGAGCATTGACAGCAAAAATCAAATGTGTTATAATACTTTTACAATTAAATTTTAAGGAGAATTTTTATGTTAAACGAATACAATTCAATTATTTGCGGTTGCTGTGGAAGAAGAGTTGCAGAATCCGCCTGGACTTGCCCAAGTTGCGGTCACGACGTGCGCTCTTTAAAAAGTAACGGTTGTTCTTGCAGTAACTGTGACGGATATTGGAGTTGCGACAAAGAATACGGCCCAGCCGGCTACCCTTGCCTTGCTTGGGAAGAACGTTACGACGATTAATTTATTAGGCTCTGTCACAAAATACGCTTTAATCTAAGTATATTTATTTTATTAAAAAACAAATCGATTGTTGTGACTTCGCCATTGATTTTAACTAAATCCAACACAAAAAGCCTTGCTATAAGTCGATTAGCAAGGCTTTTTGTATAAAAATAAACCATTTTTTAGTTTGTTTAGTAACCGCGCGAAAGTTTTAAAAAGTTTAAATTAAAATTTATTTTAAACTAATTTAATTATAAAGTTACACTTATTTGGTTATTAATTTTTAAAAAAACTTTACAAGCAATAAAAAATATGTTATACTTGACTTGTATTTATTTATAAAAGGATGGATAACCTATGAAAAAATTTTTTGAAGAGTTTAAAAAATTTATAACACGCGGTAACGTTGTTGATATGGCTGTTGGTGTTATAGTTGGTAGTTCGTTTACTGCAGTTGTAAACGGTATGAGTAACTATATTTTAAAACCCATAATCAACTGGCTTCTTGCCCTAATTTTTGGTGCAAACTCGTTAAGTGACGTATTCACTATGCTTAAAACCAGTTATGACGTTGATGGTAACATTGACCTTGCAAACTCTATTTACATTAACTGGGGCGAATTTATTAACACTATAATTAATTTCTTAATAGTTGCATTCGTTTTATTTAGTATTGTAAAAATTATTAATAGTTTCCGTGATCTTCAAAAGAGTGTTGACGAACGTATTAACAGCACTAAACTTACTAAAGAAGAAAAAGCTGAACTTCGTGCTACTGGCGCTAACGTTCGCGATAAGAAAGCTATTAAAGCTTTTCTTGAAAACAAGGCTATTGAACAAGCTAAACAAAAAGCCGAAAAAGAAGCTAAGGAAAAAGAACTTTTACTTCGCGAAAGAGAGCTTAATCCAACCACTGAAGATTTGCTTAAACAAATTCTTGCCGAAATGAAAAATAAATAAAGCTTTTTATAATCAAACTGAAAATTGCTTAATTTTGATATTGATAAGCAAAATTAATTGTACTACACTAACTTTACGATAAAATTTTAGGAGATTTTTTATGCTAAACGAATACAATTCAATTATTTGTGGTTGCTGTGGAAGAAGAGTTGCAGAATCTGCTTGGACTTGCCCAAGTTGCGGTCACGACGTGCGCTCATTAAAGAGCAATGGTTGTTCTTGCAGTAACTGTGACGGTTATAGCACTTGCGACAGAGAGTACGGCCCTGCCGGTTATCCATGCCTTGCTTGGTCGGAAAATATTGACTAATGCGCTTATTGCTACCTATTTTAGCAATCGCACTAAAAAACACTTAAAATCAAACTTAAAAGGCTTGCGCTTTAACTAAAGCACAAGCCTTTTTATTTTTATAAAGATTACATAATTTTAATCAAGCGAATATGTAGAAACGTAAGTTTTAGTTCCCGAAATATAGCTGTAAGCGCTGTTAAGTGCTATCATTTGTTCCCAAGTTGATTTGCCTGTAAAATACACCGTAGTTATTGAAGAAGGATAAAAGGCGCTGCTATCATGCAACTTGAAAAAGTTGGCGTTTCTATTACTGGTAACTCTACTAACCCAACAAGATTCCAACACCCTGTTGCTGGCACATACTTTAAATTTTGTTTAAAAAACCTATTAAACCAATCTAATTCAAATTATA
>JAZNFS010000075.1:0-27722 GCA_045589175.1 Christensenellaceae bacterium | reverse complement strand
TTTTTATTAATAAATCAAAAATTTGAAGGTGAAACAACTTATTATTATCCCGATTATAGTTATTGGGCATTTTCAATTACTCTTTCAATCGAAGAGAGAATGGAAATTAGTAATGGTGAACAAAGTTTTGATGCGATAGCGGTTGATAAGATTGAAAAAAAATATTTTGAGGAAATAGAGGCGTTAAAAAGGGTTAACGACTGGGGAAACCCGATTAATGAGCAAAAACTTGAAAGTTCAAAATTCGTTGAAAACAAGCCGAGAGAAAAAATAAAAATTAAAGGCTACGTATTGGAAGAACTTGGCGTTAAAGAACTTGTTAAGATGGGTTATACTATTCATAAACAAGATCATAATTTGGTTGTATCGCCGTGGGTAGACTTTGTTGCTCGCGATAAATACGGAAGAGAGCTTTTGGCATCTTTAGCTGAATTTTCTGATTATTATGATAAAATAAAAGTAAATTACGTATATACAATATTTTATATATTTACACCAGATAAAAAATACGTTGAAGATGTGTGTACGATGGCAGTTGCTAATACTAAAAATATACAAACTGAATTAAAAGAATTTAAGGAGCGTAATAATTGGAATAGTCCTTTATAAAAATGAAAAGACCTAAACGTTTAATAAAAAAACACTGCAGAAAATAGTTCTGCAGTGTTTTTTTGGTGTCGAGAATGAGACTTGAACTCACACGGTAATACCATACGCCCCTCAAACGTACGCGTCTGCCGATTCCGCCATCCCGACAAATTTTGCTTTTATATAATACAATTATTTTTTAAATAAGTCAAGAAAATTTATATATATTATTGATAAATTTTTAAAAATATGTTATCATATATATAATGTAGTATTTGTATAAGGGGAATTGTTTTTTATGAACGAGATTTTTGAAAACATTATTACAAGAAGAAGCGTTAGAGCCTTTGATCAAGATAAAAAAGTTGAAAAAAGCATACTTGAAGATATAGTTACTGCAGGAATGTTTGCTCCAACGGCAAGAAATCGTCAACTTACTCAATTTACCGTTGTTGCAAAAGCTGAATTAATTGAAAAACTTGCCAAAGTAGTAGCTAACGCACTTGGTTTAAACAGTGATTACAACTTCTATAAACCAACTGCAATAATTTTAACTTCTTGTCCAAACGATAGCAAATTTATTAAAGAAGATACTTCTTGTGCTCTTCAAAATATGTTTTTATACGCACACTCAGTTGGTATAGGTAGCGTTTGGATTAATCAACTTGTTGTTTGCTGTAACGACGTGAAGGTGCGTGAAGTGTTAACTGAGTTGGGTGTTCCTGAAAATCACGATTTAGGCGGTATGATGGCTCTTGGCTATCCCGACCAAGATTTAAGCGAGCGCGATTTGACAAGAAGATCCAAAGTCGTGTATCATTTATAAGATTTTATTTATAAATAAAAACACATAAAATACGCAAAATAGTTGTGATTATGTTAAAGAAAAATCACGAACAAATTTTAAAGCGTATAATTGAGATATGTCCAAGTGGATACAAACTGGTCACTTGTGAAGATTTTAACGAAATAAGCATAGATGATGAACTCTTTTATTTAGCTGAAAACGGGCTTATAAATATAAAATACAGTTTAAACGGTGAGTATCTTATTTGTTTATTACCGCGAGGTAAAAATTACTTTGATAATGAAAAGTATCAAAATAATTTTAGGAAAGATATTCTGTTTAAAAGTGCCGTTTACGCATTTATAGGCGGGTTTTTGGGTGGTTTTATTGCTAGCATAATCGCTTTCTTATTAGGAACGGCATTATGTTAAATAAAATTGATAAACGATTTTTTGTTAGGATAGCAAGTTTTTTTGAAAGTGAAAGAGTACTTGTGCCTCTTGATAAAATAGAAAATATAGCTTCGCACTTAGCAGTTGAAAATCAAAAGGCAGAAGATTTATTAAAAAGGTTACAAAAGGCAGGTTATATTGAACTAATTTTTACCGATAAGCGTGGAGCTCCATTCGTTTATATGGTTTTATTAAAGGCTGGAGCTGATTTTTTACGCGATAAAAAGAATAGAAAAAAGGAAGTTTGCTTAAAAATTATTCTTGCGTTTTTTAGTGCAACGATTACCTTTATTTTTGGTAAAATTTTATACGCATTTTTTTCATAGATACAAAAGTATAGTAACTAACGATTATGGAAGATAGAAAGTTTATATTACGTTCAAAATTTAAACCAACGGGCGATCAGCCACAGGCAATACAAAAGCTTACCGAGGGCTTTGAAAACGGATTAAGAGAGCAAGTTCTTTTAGGCGTTACGGGTAGCGGTAAAACTTTTACTATGGCGAATATTATAAACAACATTCAACGCCCTGCGTTAGTTATTGCGCATAATAAAACGCTTGCTGCTCAGTTATGTAATGAATTTCGCGAGTTTTTTCCCGAAAATAGGGTAGAATACTTTGTTTCTTATTATGATTATTATCAACCCGAATCATATTTACCGCAAACCGATACCTATATTGAAAAAGACCTTTCAATCAACGACGAAATAGATAAACTTCGCCATAGTGCTACCTTTGCTCTATCAGAAAGGCGCGACGTTATAGTGGTTGCATCAGTTTCTTGTATTTACGGATTAGGCGCTCCAGAAGAATATTTTAATTTAGCAATATCATTGCGTCCCGGTATGATTTTAGAGCGTGACGACCTTATGCGCAAGCTCGTTGCAATTCAATACGAGCGAAAAGACGTTGATTTTCAGCGTTCTTCTTTTCGTGTGCGTGGCGATACCGTTGATATTTTTCCGGCATCTAACTCTGAACATATTATTCGCGTTGAGTTTTTTGGCGATGAAATTGATAGAATATGTGAAGCAGAGTACGTTACTGGCAAGATCGTTTCAGTTTTGAAGCATGCGGTTATATTTCCTGCAAGCCACTATGCAGTTGGTACTAAAAAATTAAACGATGCCTTGGTTCAAATTGAAAAAGATATGAACGAAGAAGTTAGCACGTTAGAAAGCGATGGTAAACTGTTAGAAGCTCAACGTTTAAGGCAAAGAACTACTTACGACCTTGAAATGATGAGTGAAATAGGATATTGTAGCGGTGTTGAAAACTACAGTCGCTATTTCGACGGGCGCAGTCCAGGAGATCCTCCTTTCACTCTTTTAGATTATTTCCCAGATGATTTCATATTATTTATTGATGAAAGTCACATGACTATACCTCAAATTAGGGCTATGTATAACGGAGATAGGTCAAGAAAGAAAAATCTTGTTGATTACGGTTTTCGTTTAAATTCTGCTTACGATAACCGCCCACTTACTTTTGAAGAGTTCGATGCGAGAGTAGGTCAAATGGTTTGTATTTCTGCAACGCCTGCAGAGTATGAACTTAAAAATGCGGGGCAGGTGGTTGAACAAATTATTAGACCAACGGGGCTTATAGACCCACCTGTTGAAGTAAAACCCGTTAAAGGGCAAATAGACGATTTACTCGGGCAGATAAACACAGTCGTTAAGGCGCAAGGTAGGGTTTTAGTTACTACCTTAACTAAAAAAATGGCTGAAAGTTTAACTGATTACTTAAAAGAGCAACACAAAAAAGTTAGATATATGCACTCCGACGTTGATACCCTTGAGCGGATTGAAATAATAAACGAACTTAGACGTGGGGATATTGACGTTTTGGTTGGTATCAACCTATTAAGAGAGGGGTTAGATATTCCAGAGGTTAAATTAGTAGCTATTTTAGATGCTGATAAAGAGGGATTTTTACGTTCAGATACCTCACTCGTGCAAACTATTGGTAGAACGGCAAGAAACAGCGAAGGTCGTGTAATTATGTATGCCGATAATATAACGGGAAGTATGAAGCGCGCGATTGACGAAACTAATCGTAGAAGGCAAATTCAAAGTGATTATAATAAAGAACACGGTATTATTCCGCAAACTATAATTAAACCGATAGTTAATAGCCTTGAAATAACTAAAAAGGTTGATAGAACTAAAGATATTAAAAAGGCTGATATACCAGAAGAAATTGAAAAATTAAAAGCGCTAATGAAAGTTGCGCAAAATAATCTTGATTTTGAAAAATGTATTGAGATTCGAGATACGATTGCTAAACTAAAGTTAAAAATGCGCAGTTAAAAGAGATTATGCAAGATAAAATTAAAATTTTTGGTGCAAAAGAAAATAATTTAAAAAACGTTGATCTCGTAATTCCACGCGATAAGTTAGTGGTTTTTACGGGAGTTTCGGGTAGTGGAAAATCGACCTTAGCATTTGATACCATTTTTGCCGAAGGGCAAAGGCGGTATATGGAAAGTTTATCAAGCTATGCAAGAATGTTTTTAGGTCAAATGCAAAAACCCGACGTTGAAAAGATTGAGGGGCTTTCACCTGCAATTTCTATAGATCAAAAAACTACAAATAATAATCCACGTTCTACCGTTGGAACGGTTACTGAAATATACGATTATTTTAGATTGCTATATGCAAGGATAGGTGTTCCTCATTGTCCTGTTTGCGGAAAGGAAATAAGGAAACAAACTATAGATGAAATTTGCGACAAGGTTATGTCGTTAGGGGAAGGCGCAAGAATTTACGTTTGCGCTCCCATTGCTCGCGGAAAAAAGGGTGAATATAAAAAGGAACTTGAAGGATATAAAAAAAGCGGTTACGTTAGGGTTGAAATCGACGGCATTTTATATGATTTAGAAGAAGATATAAAGCTTGATAAAAATATAAAACATACCATTAACGTTGTTATAGACCGACTTGTTGTTAAAGACGGCATACAAAAAAGGCTTAGCGATAGTTTAGAAAACGCTATTAAATTAGCTTCGGGATTAGTTCTTATTAAACACGAAGAAGAAAATATATTGTTTTCTACAAAATACTCTTGCCCTGATTGCGGTATTAATATTGAAGAATTAGAACCACGATTATTTTCATTTAATAATCCATTTGGTGCTTGCGAAGAATGTAAGGGAATAGGTTTTAGAAACGAAATTGACGAAGCTAAAATTTTAGGTGATACGAATCGAACTTTGGCTGAAGGTGCTTTGTGTGTTTCCGGTTGGAATTTAGATAGCAGTAAAATTACGCAAATGTATTTTAAAGCTTTATCAAAGCATTATAATTTTGACTTAAACACACCGATTAAAGATTTACCAAAAGATATTTTAAATATTTTGCTTTACGGTAACGGTGGCGAAAAAATAAAGATGAGTTACGATACGCGCACTTTTAAGGGCGATTATATGTCGTCGTACGAAGGTGTAATTCCAAATCTTGAAAGGCGATACCGTGAAACTACAAGCGACTACACGAAGAGTGAAATCGAGCGTTATATGGTACAGCGCCCTTGTTCTACTTGTGGTGGTAAACGGCTTAAAAAAGAGGCTCTTGCAGTTACCGTTGGCGGTATAAATATCCACGAAGCGTGTGAATTATCGGTTGAAAACTTATATGAATTTATAACTAATTTAACTTTAACTTCAACTCAAAGTGCTATAGCCGAGCCTATTTTAAAAGAGATTATAGCTCGAATTAATTTTTTAAGAAACGTTGGTCTTGAATATTTATCGCTTTCAAGAATGTCGGCAACCTTATCGGGTGGTGAAGCACAAAGAATTAGGCTTGCTACCCAAATCGGTAGCGGACTTACGGGTGTTTTATACATTTTAGATGAACCGAGTATAGGTTTGCACCAAAGAGATAATGAAAAACTGCTTCAAACTTTATTTCATTTAAGGGATATCGGTAACACATTAATAGTTGTTGAGCATGATGAAGATACTATACGTAGTGCTGACCATATAGTAGATATAGGACCTAAAGCAGGGGCTTGGGGGGGCGAAATAGTTGCAAATGGTACTTTAGAAGATATTATTGCTCAGCCTCGTTCTATAACGGGCGATTATCTATCTGGTAGAAAAAAGATAGAAATTCCTTCGGTTAGAGTACCTATAGGAGATAAATGGTTAGAAGTTAAAGGTGGAAGACAAAATAACCTTAAAAATCTAAGCGCTAAATTCCCGGTCGGTTTATTAACAGTAGTAACTGGTGTTTCTGGTAGCGGTAAAAGTTCTCTTATAAATGAAATTTTGTATCCTACTCTTGCAAACAAGCTTAACGGTGCGAAAGTTAGAGAGGGAAAATATGACGAGATTTTAGGTATTGAATATTTTGATAAGATTATTGCAATCGATCAATCTCCTATAGGCAGAACTCCAAGAAGCAACCCAGCAACATATACGGGCGCGTTTACACCAATTCGCGAACTATTTGCTCAAACTCCCGATGCAAAGGAACGTGGATTTACGGCGGGTAGATTTTCATTTAACGTGGCAGGTGGAAGATGCGAGCATTGTAGCGGTGATGGCATAATTGAGATTGAAATGCATTTCTTACCCGACGTTTACGTTCCTTGTGAGGTGTGTAAGGGAGCAAGATACAATCGCGAAACGCTTGCCGTTAAATATAAGGGTAAAAATATTAGTGACGTTTTAGAAATGACGGTTGATGAAGCCGTTGATTTCTTTGAAAATATTCCAAGAGTTTACAATAAGATTAAAAGTTTAAAAGACGTTGGACTTGGCTACATCAAACTTGGTCAACCAGCAACTACTCTTTCGGGTGGAGAAGCACAACGCGTTAAGCTTGCAACCGAACTATCAAAGCGTTCAACGGGTAAAACGATATATATTTTAGATGAACCTACAACCGGACTATCAACCTACGACGTTGAAAAATTAATCGCTATTTTATATAAGTTAAGGGAGAGTGGTAATACGATAATCGTTATAGAGCACAATCTTGACGTAATAAAAGTAGCGGACTATATAGTTGATTTAGGGCCTGAAGGTGGAGATAAGGGCGGTATGATAGTTGCTAGCGGAACGCCCGAAGAAGTCGCAATGGTTAAAGGCAGTTATACCGGTCATTTTTTAAACAAAATTTTTACGCAGGAGAAAAATAATGATAAGAGACGAATTTAAAAACGCCGATAAAAATATTATTAATAAAAAAGCGAATAAAAAAATAAAAGAAATGGGTGAAAGGGCGTATTACGCAAAGAAATTATCATTTTATAACGATATTTTAAAACCAGTAAGATTTTCAACCATATTTTCACTCGTTTCGTTCGGTTTGCTTTCTGCTCTGTTTTTATATGCAATTATTGCAACCAAGCCCGAAAAAATTGAAACTTGGTCGATAATTTTATTTGTAATTACAGGGTTAACTATTATTTGGTCGGTAGTTTGGTTTGCATTTTTAGTTCCTATGATAAAAAGAAAAATTGTATTTTATAAAAGTGAAATGATGCGTCTTAACCGTGAATACGTATTGAAAAATTCAAAAAGATAATGAGAATAGCTATTAGTATAGAATATAACGGAGCAAATTATTTAGGTTGGCAAAAAAACGGCGAAAATAAAAGCATTTGCAACGAACTTGAAAAAGCGTTATTATCTTTAACGGGTAGTGATGTAAAAGTTGTTGCAAGTGGTAGAACGGACGCGGGCGTTCACGCTTACGCACAAGTTGCGCATCTTGATTTGCCGAATAATTGCCCGTTAACTTGTAAAAATTTGGTAAAAAATATAAACAAAGAACTTCCTTGCGATATAAGGGTAATTAGTGCTAAAGAAGTATCTGATAAGTTTCACGCTCGTTATAACGTAAAATCAAAAACTTATTTATATAAATGCTATACTTCGACTGTTTCAAGCCCTTTAAAAAATGGTCTATACGCACATTATCCTGCCGTATTAAACCTTGAAAAAATGAAAGAATGTGCAAAAATTTTTAAAGGAAAGCATAATTTTAAAGCCTTTTGCCTTTCAGGTGGTGATAGCGAGAGTTTTGAACGTGAAATTATATCAATCGAAGTTATAAGAAAAAAAGACGAACTATATTTTTACGTAAAAGGAAAGGGTTTTTTATATAGCATGGTAAGGATAATAGTAGGAACTTTGCTTGACGTTGGAGAAAATAAACTTAGTTTAGAACAAGTAAGTAGTGCTATTAAAAATGGAGATAAACAATTTGTTGGCGACAAAATGCCTGCTTGTGGATTGTATTTGTATCAAGTTGAATATTAATATTAATATGGGGTTTATATGTTAATTGATAAAATAAATCAGCCTTACGATTTAAAAGGTCTTTCGGCTGACGAACTTAATAGATTAGCCGATGAAATACGTTTTGGAATAATAAATAGAACTTCAAAAATAGGGGGGCACGTAGGTTCAAACTTGGGTATAGTTGAATGTACTATCGCAATGCACTACGTTTTTAATTCACCTAAAGACAAAATTGTTTTCGACGTGTCGCATCAATGTTATGCACATAAAATTCTTACGGGACGTAAAGATGGCTTTTTTAACGAAGAGAAGTTATCCACCGTTTCGGGATATACTACTACAGCCGAAAGTGAACACGATCACTTTTGTGTGGGGCATACTTCAACTTCGATAAGCTTAGCAACGGGGTTATGTTTGGGAAGAGATTTGTTAAAAGAAAATTATAATGTTATTGCGGTTATCGGCGATGGTTCACTTTCGGGCGGTGAAGCGCTTGAAGGGCTTGATTTTGCAGGAGAATATAAAAATAATTTAATTATTGTTGTAAACGATAATCAAATGTCTATTGCTGAAAATCACGGTGGTATTTATAAAAATCTTAAGTTGCTAAGAGAAAGCGCCGGAAGGGCTGAACAAAATATTTTTAAAGATTTGGGGCTTGATTATTATTTTGTAGCTGATGGCAACGACTTAAACGCTTTAATACAAGTTTTTTCTAAAGTAAAAGACGTTAATCATCCAACGGTTGTTCATATTTGCACACAAAAAGGTAAAGGGTATTCTCTTGCTGAAAATGATAAAGAGCGTTGGCATTGGCACGC
Source organism: Christensenellaceae bacterium (assembly GCA_045589175.1). Taxonomy (GTDB): domain Bacteria; phylum Bacillota; class Clostridia; order Christensenellales; family Borkfalkiaceae; genus HGM11416. The sequence continues at coordinate 18,816 of JAZNFS010000075.1, read as the reverse complement.
TCCTTTTGATATGAAAAGCTCTCAAAATACGGTGCAAGCGCCTTACGGTTTTGTTCAATATGCAAGGGATTTATTGATAGAGCGAATAAACGTAAACGAGAAAATAACTATTTTATGTGCAGGAACGCCTGGAGCAATTGGTTTTTTTCCGGAATATAGAGCAAAAGTTGAGGGGCGTTTTATCGACGTTGGTATTGCTGAAGAACACGCCGTAGCTTTAGCTTCGGGAATGGCAAAGGCGGGTGGTAAGCCTATTTTTTGCGTTCAAAGTTCATTTTTACAAAGATGCTACGACCAACTCCTTCAAGATTTAGCTTTAAATAATAGTCCTGCCGTTATTATCGTGTATTCTTCAGGTATTTATCCTATGCGTGATGCTACACACATGGGCGTTTTTGATATAGCTTATACTTCAAGTATTCCTAATCTAACATATTTGTGTCCTACTAACGCAAACGAGTTTAAAGATTGTTTAGATTTTGCCTTAAATCAAAATTCCTCGCCTGTTATGATTAGACTTCCCATGACTAAATTTGTCAAAGGCGAAAGCTGTATCGATTTTAGCAAAAAGGCTTATCAAATAGTAAACAAGGCGAGAGAAATTGCCTTCATTGCTCTTGGTAATCACTTTGAAATAGCACAAAAGAGTGTTGATTTATTAAAAGAACAAGGAATAAAAGCCACTTTAATCAATGCTTTATACGCTGATTTTGTTGATGAAAAAACTTTAGACGAGTTAGTAAAAGAACATAAATATTTCGTTGTGATTGAGGATGGTGTTTTGCAGGGCGGTTTTTCACAAAAGGTTAGCGCATACCTATCAAAATACGGTGTGAAAACTTTATGTTATGGCTATAAAAAAGAATTTATGGATAGGTTTGATTTAAGCGAAAAACTTGCCGAAAATAGAATTCGTGAAGATTTAATCGTAAGCGACTTGTTATCTATTATCTCAAAATAGTTTTAAAATTACAATAAAAAAATATCCCCAACAGTCATTATGAGCTGTTGGGAATTTTGGTTTTTTAAGACTATAAAGTAATATTTTTTAGTTTTTTAAGGAAAAAGCAAGCCAAAAACACACTCGTATGAGTGTGAGCTTGAAAAATTTTTATTTTGGTTTGTAAATCACAAGTTATTACAAGTTATTTGCAGTTTTGTATTCCATTAGGGCAGTTGCGAGTTGATCTGGGCAAGAAGTGTTGCCTCTACATTTAATACCTTTTAATTTCGTGATTACGTCGTCGATTGATTGATTGTTAACAAGTTTAGCAATACCTTGTAAGTTACCGCTACAACCGCCGATAAATTTTACGTCGTAAACCTTACCGTCTTCAGTTACATTAAATAGAATTTGGCGAGAACAAGTTCCCTTAGTGCTGTAAGTTTGCATAAAATACCTCCTTAGTTAACCAAATTATCATATAAAAGTTCTAAAACGTCTGAACCTTTTTCTTCCCAATTTTTGTATATGTTTTTAGCAGTTAAACGGCTTGGAACAACCATTTTAAGTTCTAAAACAGGGTGACCGGGCTCAACTATTTTTAAATTAACGGTGTAAGTTCCGTCTTTATTCATATAATAATCTGCTATAAATTCTTGTTTTCTTCTATATTTTAAGCTGTTTGCTTTTACGAATTGTGAAATATTTTCGCGGATAGAGGTTGGAATTTGTACGAAGAAATCGGCCAAACAAACTCTTCCGTTAGGGGTAATGCTATAAAGTTGTTCCCCCCAACTTTGGTTTAAACTGTAAATAAACCCGTTATCAAGAAGTTGGTTTATTATGGGTTTGCAATCCATATACGAAATCCAGTTGTTTGAAGAACAACACATATCGATAATGGTGTTTTCGGTAAGCGGACACTCCATCTTGTCAAAAACGAAAAGCAATATTAACTTGTTAAGTAGTGCATCGCCTTTGACCTGCATACCCTTTCCCCTTTGTAAATTTTTCTAATAGATACCCGTTGTTAAATAGCAAATTCACTTATTTGCTCAATTAAGCGTTCGCATTCGCTTTCTTGCTCGCTTGAGGAGTGAATTTCAACGTTAATAGGTTTTGAAAGGTCTAAACTAAATATTCCGAGTATTGACTTTGCGTCAACCACGTAGCGGTCACTACGTAAATCGATATCAAAAGAATAATCCTGCACAATTGTTACGAATTTTTTAACTTGTGATGCCATTTGCAGAAAAATTTGTACAGACTTCATTACTAAACCTCGAATTTTATCTTAACAAGCAATATTATAAACGAAAATTTTTAAAAAATCAATAGTTTTACGCTAATTAAATTGTAAAATTATTTAAAATATGTTACAATAGTAATAATTAAGGTCATTTTTTATTTTTAGGTGCGTTATGGTAACTGCAAAACAATCAATCGAATATTTTGATATTCGCATTTCTAACTTGATAACTTCAAGTTATATATTGGCGGATAAAAAAATTACCGACCTTTTAAAGACGGTAACTACTTCTAAACTTTTTTATGAGTTAATTTCATTTTGCTCTGAAGGTTTTGATTACGAAGATTATTTTTGCAAACTTCCAGAAGGGCAGTATTTTCCTACTGATGACAAAAAGAATTTAATAGCTTTTGCTTTTTCATTACTTTTATCAATTGACACTAAGCAACAAGACCTTTTAAAGATTTTAAAAACTTACTATCCAAGTGAAAATTTTGAAATAAGCTATAAACTATTCGTTGATAATTTTTTAATTCCTTTTAAAGATATAACCTTGATAGTAGCAAATGAAATGCATAGCAGTAATTTAATCCCTGCATCTACTGTAAAAACTACGGTAGTAACTTTACCTACTGAAAGTACGCCTATTAAAACAACAGTTGAAGAAAATGCTCAACCAAAGTTTGAGGGAGACCAAAAGAAGTATTTAACTTGCTATAAGGATATACAAAAAATACTTATAAGCGAAAAGGGCAAGATAATCCATAATAAGCATTTAAAAGATGAAGAAAAAAACGATCTTATAATTTTACTCAATAATTTTAAAGACTGTTTGTTTTTGGGTAAAAAAGAAAATATTAAAACTTCTTTTGTAAGCTATAAATATGCAATTTTGGCTTTTAAAAGGATTGAAAGCGAAGTTGAAGATATTGAAAGAATTTTAAAGTTTTGTTCAGCTATATAGTTTTAACGGATTTTATAAAAACATATAAAAAAATTATAAAAACATATTATGAAAAAAATTTTATCAAGTAAATTATTATACGACGGAAGAATACTAAAGGTTTTATTTGACGAAGTTGAAGTTGACGGTATGCTTTTAAAGCGTGAAATCGTTCGTCACAGCGGTGGTTGCGCCGTTTTAGCTGAAAAAGATGGTAAGTTTGCTTTCGTAAAGCAGTATCGTCATCCTTTTGGCGAAAACTTTTTTGAAATCCCTGCGGGAAAGCGTGAGGTTGGTGAACCAGTTGATATAACTGCTTCTCGCGAATTAGAAGAAGAGTGTGGGCTTAAGCCTAATAGCCTTGAATTTATTTGTGAATACGCAGTTTCTCCAGGCTACACGGATGAAATTATATATTTGTATTACGCAAACGATTTTGTTCTTTCAACTCAGAATTTTGATGATGATGAAAAAATTGAAGTTGAATGGCTTGATAAAAACAGGGCGCTAAATCTTGCAAAAAGCGGTAAGATAAAGGATGGTAAAACTTTAGTATCGTTATTGTGGTATGCCGTTAATAAGGCGTAATCTTTTTAACTAATGCCTTAAATTCCCTCTTTTATAATCCAAAAATTATTGCTAAAACCTATAATTAAAAGGTAAACGTAAATCGTAATAAAAATAGGCATTATTACCATAAATAAAAAGTTTGTTAGGCGATGTTTGTAAACGAACATAGCGATATAAACGCCCAACGCACCACCTAACGCACCAGCCAAAACTATTTTTCCATCGCTTACTTTGCTTAATTGATTTTCACAATCTTTATAATCTTTTTGTGGGCATTGCGTTGTTTTTTCTTGGGGTTTAGAATTATCATCTAATAATGCAGTGTCTTTTTGTGGGCTATTTTCTTGAGGCGCTGTTTCATTTTCGTTTGTATTATTAACTTCGCATTTAACTTGATTATTTTCATTTTCTTCTTTTATTTTATTTTTGCAATCTTCAACGCGTTTTTTCTTTTGGAACTTGATAAGTAAAAAACCGTAAAAATTTACCGATAAAAAATAAACAGATGCTAAAATTCTTATAAAAACTAACATACCTTAATTGTGTGTTTTTTTGCAAATAATATTCATAATTACGTTTAAGGAAGGCAAAATATGAAGTGTATCTATTGCGGACATACTGATAGTAAAGTTATCGACTCGCGTTCTGCCGAAGAAGGGAATGCTATAAGAAGACGCCGTGAATGTATTAACTGCGGAAAACGTTTTACAACATACGAAACTATTGAAACTACGCCTATTTTAGTTGTAAAGTCAAATGGAATAAGGCAAACCTTTGATCCATCAAAAATAAAAGCTGGTGTTATTAAAGCGTGCGAAAAGCGCCCCGTTCCGATGCATAAAATCGACGAGCTTGTAAACGATATACAAAAACAAATAAACAACTCAATGGATCAAGAGGTTACGACCAAGCAAATTGGTGAAATGGTTATGGAAAGAATAGTTCTTCTTGATGAAGTTGCATACGTTAGATTTGCGTCTGTTTACCGTCAGTTTAAAGACGTTTCTACTTTTATGCAAGAACTTGAAAAGTTAAAACAAACTTTAGCTAAAAACAAACCCTAAGCTTGGATTATTCAATTTTGGTTAACAGCAAAATTGTTCAAAATAAAAAATTATAGGTTACTACTTAAGGAGAATAAGAATGAAAAAACTCACTAAAATTTTTGCTATTTTATGCGCTATTATTTGCCTATCGCTTACTTTTACGGCTTGCTCAAAAGAAGAATATACTTACTGGCAAACTGATAGAAAGGCTGCAGGTTCAACTTTACTTGAATATACCGCTGAAATTTCATTCGGTAGTTCAAATATAAAAGTTACTGAAATTTGGATCAACCTTTCAAACGTTGATTTTAACCCATCTTCTAAAGAAACAACTATTTCTGTTAAACTATTAAAATCTAGTTCTACGGCAACTCCAACCGTTTTACCTTGTAAGGTTAGTGCAGATGATTTGAAAAATTCAAAGGATGGTTGGGTACAAATTTATTTTAGCGAAACTGCCGTTGAGGCTAAAACGGTTACAATATCGGTTGTAGATAAAATGCGTGTTAACGAAGTTTGTTTTGTAAAAGAAAATGGCATGCTTGCAACTCTTACTTTCTCTAAGGCTGGGGTTATGGCTGGCAGTTTAGGTAAGCTTTATACACAAAGTGAACTTGAAGCTTTAGCTGATAGCGAATATGCTTACGATAAAAATGGAAATTACGCTTTTAATCTTATTGACGAACAAGAAAAGTTCCCACTTGAATACATTCAAACTCAACCTAAAAACTAAAAAATAACGAGGCGACACTTTTATTTAGTGTCGCTTTTTATAGCGTTATAAACTACAAAATAAAAAAATACAAAATTTATAAAAAATTATAAAAATATGTTTAAAGAAAAAACCGAATTTAAACTAATGATGAGCCCCGTACCCGATAGTTGTTGGTATTCAAACTTAAGAACTATATTGCCTAATAAAATTTGGGACGTTATAAGAAAAGATGCCTACGCTAAAGCTGAAGGTAAGTGTATGATTTGTGGTGCTAAGGTAAAAAGGCTTGAAGCTCATGAAGACTGGTCGTATGATGAATTGAACAATATTCAAAAGCTTGAAGGGATTTTAGCTATTTGTCATAACTGTCACGGAGTTATTCATATAGGTAGAACGCAACTTGTGGGGGATGAGGACAGGGCGATTAAGCATTTTTGTAAGGTAAATGAATGTAATTATGCAGATTATCGCAGAGCCTTAAAGATAGCCAACGAAACTCATCAAAGACTTAATAAGGTTAGTGAATGGAAGTTAGATGCAAGGATAATTGAAGATATCTTAGAAAAATACGAAAATAAAAAAGGCTGATTGCTTCAAATACCAACTATTGGTTAGCATTGGTAAATATTTTTTATAATCAAGGGTAAAATAATGTTTGTGGGAGGAATTTCATCATGGAAAAGCAAAAAGTTATTTTACATTCCGATCTTAATAATTTTTTTGCAAGCGTTGAAATGGCTCTTGACCCTTCTTTAGTTGGAAAGCCCGTTGCTGTTTGTGGAAATGCTGAAGAAAGGCACGGAATAGTGCTTGCTAAAAGCGAACTTGCAAAGAAGCAGGGCGTAAAAACAGCAATGACCATTATCGAAGCAAAAAAACTTTGCCCAAATCTTGTAACCGTTCAGTCTCATCACGATTTATATGAGGAATACTCAAAAAAAGTAAGAAAAATATACGAACGCTATACTGATAGAATAGAACCTTTTGGTATAGATGAAGCGTGGCTTGACGTAACTCATTCTTCAATTTTTGGAAGCGGAAAAGAGATTGCCGACCGTATAAGAAAGCAAGTAAAAGAAGAATTAGGCTTAACTTGTTCGGTGGGGGTAAGTTTTAACAAGGTTTTTGCAAAACTTGCCTCTGATATGAAAAAACCCGATGCAACAACCGTTATAAATAACGAAAATTATATAAAAACCGTATGGCGATTACCCGTTAACGACCTGCTTTTTGTTGGTAAGTCAACGAGTTTGAAGTTAAATCGATATAATATATTTACCATAGGTGATTTAGCAAACACTTCCCCCGAATTTTTAAATTCTAAGCTTGGAAAATGGGGTGAAATCTTGTGGATGTATGCTAACGGAAAGGATGATTCTCCCGTTAGAAAGATTGACGAAGAAGAAAAAGCAAAGTCGGTTGGTAATAGCGTAACTACTTATCGCGATTTAGAAAACTTGCGCGACGTAAAAATGGTACTTACCTATTTATGCGAAAGCGTTGCCGAAAGACTTGTTTCGTACGGAATAGGAAAGGCAACTACTTTATCTATTTCGGTGCGGGATTCTTCGTTAAATTGGGTTACTCGTCAATGCAAACTGCCATATCCAAGCACTTTGTCTGAAGATTTTTTCAAAAGCGCAGTTGCTTTGTTTGAATGCAATTATAATTGGCATTCTTCTATTAGAAGTATAGGCGTTTCAGTAAGTGATTTTATTGAAAATGCAGAGCAGTTGAGTTTTGAACAAGATACCGTAAAATATGAAAAAAAGGTGGAGCTTGAAAAGAGGGTTAGTAGCTTAAGAAAAAAATACGGTGGTAATACTATTCGTAAGGGAATTACTCTTTGTGATACAGAATTTGGTAGAAGCGTTCATCCCCACGACAATGGGATAATTAAGGTTCATAATTCTACAGAAAGCGACGAAAATCGCTAATCGTAGGAAAAACATAATAATAACAAAAAAAATAAATCAAAATCCTGTAAAAGGGTTGCAAATTTTTTTTGCTTATGATAACATAAATGCGAAATATTAAGAGGTGTATGATGATAAACGGAAAAATTCTTGTTGAAAAACTAATTGTCTATGCAAAATGCTTTTTATATCTTGCCGAAATTGATGAAGTTTACACAAGAAACGTTCTTTTAGGCGAATTTAAGCTTACTTCAGCAGAAGTTAATCCTAAAATCGACGTTGATAAAATAGCTAAAATGGCAGTTCCAGACGAATTGTTTGACGAGGTTATGCAGTATGCAAAAGAAAACGCTTTGTGTGACGAAGGATACGAAGAAATTTTTGCTACATATATTTTTGGTATTTTAACGCCAAAGCCATCTGAAATAAACAATACAATGCGTTCACTTCGCGAGTCGATGGGGGCAAAAGTCGCTTGTGAATATCTTTACAACATTTCTATCAAAAACAACTATATAAGAAAATCTGCAATCGATAAAAATATTGGTTGGGAATATAAAGATGGAGATAGAGTTTTAGAGATTACAATCAATCTATCAAAACCCGAAAAAGATAATAAAGATATTGCAAAATTAGTTAGTGCACCAAAGGATACTACTAAATATCCACTTTGCTTACTATGCCGTCAAAACGAGGGATATAGGGGAACTTTAACTCATCCTGCAAGAACTAATTTAAGAACTTTGTCGGTTGAGCTAAACGGCGAAAAATGGTATATGCAATACTCACCATACGCATATTTTTATCAACATTGTATTTTGCTTTCTGATAATCACGTTCCTATGCAAATGACTCGCGATACAGTAGAAAAATTGTTTGATTTTATTGAAATCGCACCTCATTATTTCGTAGGTAGTAACTCCGATTTACCTATCGTAGGCGGTTCTATATTAAATCACGAACATTATCAAGGTGGTTTACACGAAATGCCTATGCATAAGGCAAAAATTTTAAAACGTTTTAAAAACGAACAATATCCCGACGTTGAAATTGGCCAAGTAAATTGGTATAATACTGCTATTAGACTTTCAGGATACAACCGTAATACGGTTGCCGAACTTGCAGGTACTATCATTGAACGTTGGAAAAGATATTCAGATCCAAGCGTTGACGTAATCGGTATAAACGAAAAGGGTGTTCGTCACAACACTTGTACTACTATCGCTCGTTTTCTACCGGATAATAGATACAGCGTTGACATTATTTTACGTAACAACCGCACTAATGAACAATATCCAGATGGTATTTTTCACGCTCATCCCGAATTTCACAATATTAAAAAAGAGGGTATCGGTTTGATTGAAGCCATGGGTTTATATATTTTACCGGCTCGTTTAAAACGCCAACTTGCTGAAATCCAAGATGTTTTAACAGGCAAAAATCCGTACGTTAAAGAAGAATTTGAAAAGCCAGAGCATTCGCTATACGTTCATCGCGATATGATTGCAAAATTAGTTAGTGAGCATCCAGTAGTTCGCGACGATAATAAGGCAAAAGATATCGTAACTAATTACGTTAATAAGGTTTGCGTTGAAATTTTGAAAAATACAGCGGTATTTAAACAAGATGAAAATGGCAAAGTTGCGCTTACGAAATTCTTAGCTACTCTTGACATTAAATGATGAGTAAAACAATTTAAAATCTTACAACCTGCAGTCCAAATGATTTGCAGGTTGTTTTTTTATTAAAAAAACTTCTTAGATTTGTATATTAGGACACAAAAGAAATTTTAAATGATAAAAAGGTTAAAAAAATTAAAAATATAGTTGCAATTTATTTAATTTAGGTATATAATTGATAGCGTTAAATTATCATGGAGGATTTTATGAATAAAATTGATTTACTCAAAGCACGCAGGGCAGAAATACTTCAAGCCGGCAGTGAAATTCGCAAAAAAATTCACCAACTAGTTGATGAAGAAAGTTTTGTAGAATTTGATTCATACTCATTTTCTAAAAATGAGTTTTACGATGGAATGGGCGGCGAAGGAGTTATCACCGGTAGTGCAACGATAAATGATAACCTTGTTTACGTTATTGCTCAAAACAAAGCTGTTTTATCTGGTGGTATTACCGATGCAAACTGCAAGAAGATTGTTAAATGTCAACAAAAGGCTTTAAGAGCTGGCGCTCCCGTTTTATATCTTTTAGATAGCATGGGTGTTGCAGTAGGCGAAGGCGTTTGTGCACTTGAAGGCATTGGCGAAGTTTTAGCTATGGCTCAAGAATTAAAGGGTGAATGCGTTCAAATTTGCGTTGCAACAGGCGACCTATTAGGTTCTTTTGCTTTACTAGCAGCTTCTTGTGACTTTACTTATATGACTGCTTCTGCTTGCGTATCATATACAAGCCCAGTAGTGTTAAGCGCATCAGCTAACAAGGTTATAGCTAAAGAACAAATTGGTGGAGCAAAAGCAAATGCAAAAACAGGCGCTTGCACATTTGAGGTTGCCGACGTAGCTGAAGTGCGTGACGGCGTTATTAAGCTATTAGATACTCTTCCTATGTTTAACGGCGACGTTGAAACTATGGACGATTTTAATAGAGCAACCCCTTCTTTAAACGATAAAGTTTGTGCAAAATGCATTAAATCAGCTGTTTTTGATGCCGATTACTTTATTGAAATGAACAAGAGCTTTGCTCCTGAAGTTATTACCGGTATGGCTCGTCTTGGTGGTATGGCTGTTGGTGCAATCATTTTTGACGGTGGAGATAAAGGCGTTGAATTAAGCAGAGAAAACGTTGCAAAAATTAAAGAATTTTTATATTTCTGTGACGAAAGCAATTTACCTGTTGTAACCTTAGTTAACACGCTTGGTATTAAAGCCGACTTGGCAACTGCTTCAAGCCCTATTATGAAGGAAGTTTCAAACCTAGTTTACGCTTTATATAACTTACAAGTTCCAAGAATTAACTTAGTTTACGGCAAAGCAGTAGGTCTTGGTTACACTTTATTTGCATCAAAGGCTTTAGGGGCTGAATATTCTTACGCACTTGCAACTTCAAAAATTTCTTTATTTGATACAAAGGCAGGTGCTATGATTGAACTTGCAGGCGTTACCGAAGAAAATAACGCTCAAGCTGAAGCTAAATATGCTGATGAAGTTCAAGATCCTATCAACGCAGCAAAGAACGGTTACATTGACGATATTATTGAACCACAATTCGTACGCGCTCATTTAATTTCTGCGTTACAACTTGTTATGAGGTAACGTTATGATTAATAATCTATTAGCGTTATCCGATTGGCCAGACGGATTATTTACCTTCTTATTAGGAATAGCAGTGGTTTTCGTAGGTATGCTAATAATCGTTTTCTTCGTTTCGTTAGTTGGTAAAGTTATTAATAAGCCAAGCGACGAAGTAAAAGAAGAAAAAACGGTTGAAGTTAAACCAGTAGTAGAAAGCGCTCCTGCTCCAGTAGTTGAAGATGGTGAAATTTCTGAAGACGTAAGAGTGGCAATTATTGCAGCAATTGCAATGTATTATGAAAACAATAACCAACCTAAACACGAGTTTACGGTTAGAAAAATTAAAAAATTAAGAAATTAAGTTTGAAAATAGGAGATTAAATATTATGCGTAATTTTATAGTTACTATCGATGGAAAACAATATCAAGTAGGCGTTCAAGAAGTTGGCGCAACTAACGCCCCTGTTGTAAGCGAAATTAAGCCTGTTGCATCTGCACCAGTAGCAGCTGCACCTGCTGCACCAGTAGCTACACCTGCTCCTGCTGTAAAAGCTGGCCCGGTAAACGGAACTAAAGTTGAAGCTCCAATGCCAGGTCTTATTAAAGATTTATGCAAGCCTGAAGGTAGCCAAGTTAAAGAAGGCGACGTTATTCTTGTTTTAGAAGCAATGAAAATGGATAACGACATTACTGCTCCATGTTCAGGTACTATTTCTTACAAAACTACAAAGGGTTCAAACGTTGATACCGGCGCTTTAATGGCAGTTATTGGCTAATAAGGTAGGTGTATAACATGAACTTTTCATTAAATATGCTTGGTCTTGATATCGTTAAAGGTTTAACCGACCTTTGGAATCAAACTGGGCTTTCCAACCTTGTTAACAATTTTACTAGCGGTGGTTGGCAAAATTTAATAATGATTGCAATATCATTTCTATTGGTTTATCTTGCAATCGTTAAAAAATTTGAACCGTTGTTACTTTTACCTATTGCCTTTGGTATGTTTATCGTAAATATTCCGGGTGCTTACAATATTTTGTTCGGTACAAAGGGATTTATTATTAGCGATTCTTATGCCGATGTAGAAGTTCTTCGTGGTAATGAACAAGAAATACTCTCATATTTCAGTAGATTATCAGTTACAGAATTTGAAAATTTTGAAGCATTTAAAGCTGTTTTTGCTCAAGAAACTTCGCTTAATACTGTAGCTTTAACTGTTAATGGTATAACTTATCAAATTGGAGAACTTAAGCTTATTTTAGATACAAATACTGGTGCATATCAAGTAGTGAGTAGTTTGAATGCCGTAATTTCGAGTAACGGTGCGGAGACGTTTAATCTATTCACAATTAACGAGTATGTATTATTTGAAAATCTTGATGCTTTTAGGGAATATAGTGGCGTAATTTATTCTATCAATAGAGTTCCCTATTTGGCTGGACAGTTAGTAATTTCATCTGAAACGGTTATTAGAGATTTTGGTTTATTCTATTACATTTACAAGGGTGTTGACTGGGTTATTTTCCCACCAATTATCTTCCTTGGTATCGGCGTTATGACCGATTTTGGTCCGTTAATTGCTAACCCTAGGAGTATGATTATCGGTGCAGCAGCACAATTAGGTATTTTTATCACCTTCTTTGGCGCTCTTTGCTTGCTTGGCTTTACACCACAAGAATCAGCCGCAATCGGTATTATAGGCGGTGCAGATGGTCCTACTGCAATTTACGTTACTAAAAAACTTGCAGAACATTTATTGCCTGCAATTGCAATAGCAGCATATTCGTACATGGCTTTAATTCCAGTAATTCAAAAGCCAATTATGCGCCTTTTAACTACCGAAAAAGAAAGAAAAATCAAAATGAAACAACTTCGTAAAGTTACTAAACTTGAAAAGATTGTTTTCCCACTTTTAGTTACTTTAGTTGTTGGCGTATTATTACCAGACGCGTTACCACTACTTGGTATGCTTATGCTTGGTAACCTATTAAAAGAATCAGGCGTTTGTGGCAGACTTGTTGATACTGCACAAAACGGATTAATGAACACAGTTACAATCTTCCTTGGTGTAATGGTTGGTTCAAAGGCAACAGGTGCGTTATTCTTAAATTTCCAAACCTTAGGTATTATTTTACTCGGTTTACTTGCCTTCTGTATGGGTACTACAGGTGGTTTATTAGTTGCGAAACTAATGTGCAAACTATCTGGTGGCAAAATCAATCCGCTTATCGGTTCGGCAGGTGTTTCTGCAGTTCCAATGGCAGCTCGTATATCACAAGACGTTGGTAGAGAATACGACCCTAACAATCATCTATTGATGCACGCTATGGGGCCAAACGTTGCCGGCGTTATCGGTTCAGCTATTGCGGCAGGTGTTTTACTTGCGCTATTCGGCTAATTTTTAAGGAGATTTATTAAAAAATGAGTAGAAAAGTTTTAATAACAGAAACAATATTACGTGACGCACACCAATCTCAAGCAGCAACAAGAATGACTATGGAACAAATGCTTCCTATGCTTGAACAACTTGACGATATAGGTTACTATTCTCTTGAAGGTTGGGGTGGCGCTACTTTCGACTCATGCCTTCGTTTCTTAAACGAAGATCCATGGGAAAGATTAAGAACTTTAAAGAAACATATGCCAAAAACACCTATTCAAATGCTTCTTCGTGGTCAAAACTTATTAGGTTATAAGCATTATTCAGACGACGTTGTTGAAAAATTCGTTGAAAAAGCAATTTCAAACGGCGTTACAGTTATAAGAGTATTCGATGCTTTAAACGACCCAAGAAACCTTGAAACAGCAATTAAGGCAATTAAGAAATACGGCGGTATTTGTGAAGCAACTATTTGTTATACAACAAGCCCAGTTCATACTAACGAATATTTCGTTAAACTTGCTAAAGAATTAGAAGGTATGGGCGCTGATAATATTTGCGTTAAAGATATGGCAAACTTATTATTACCATATACTGCATACGATTTAATTACTGCGCTTAAAAAAGAATTAAAGCCAGAAACTAAAATTCACCTTCATACTCACAATACAACCGGTACCGGTGACATGGTTAACCTTAAGGCTATCGAAGCTGGTTGCGATATCGTTGATACAGCACTTTCTGCATTAGGTAACGGTACTTCTCAACCTGCAACCGAACCATTTATCGCCACTTTACGCGGTACTGAATACGATACAGATTTAGACCTTGAAAAGATGATTCCTATTACAAATCACTTCAAAAAGGTTGCTAACGAACTTGAAATAAGCGGTATTTTAAACCCTAACGTAAGAAAGGTTGACGTTAATACTTTAATTTACCAAGTTCCAGGCGGTATGCTTTCTAACCTTATGAACCAACTAAAACAACAAGGTAAACTTGATAAGTTAGATGAAGTTTTAGCCGAAGTTCCAAGAGTAAGAGCGGATGCAGGCTTCCCACCACTTGTAACTCCATCAAGCCAAATCGTTGGTACTCAAGCTGTATTAAACGTATTATGTGGCGAAAGATACAAAATGAAAACTAACGAGTTTAAGGCTTTACTTAAGGGGGAATATGGTAAATTACCTGCTGAACCAAACCCAGAAGTTGTTAAAAAGGTTGTTGGTGACGAACCTATTATTACTTGCCGTCCTGCAGATTTACTTGACCCTGAATACGACAAGTTTAAAGAAGAAATGAAAGAATATTACACTCAAGAAGAAGACGTTCTTTCATACGCAATGTTCCCACAAGTATCTTTAAACTTCTTTAAGTTCCGCCTTGCTAAAAACAAAGGTATCGATAAAGATTTAGCAGATAAAGCCGATAAGGTTTATCCTGTATAATAATTATGAACGTTTTAGTTTGTAACGACGACGGCATAAATAGCGAGGGTATTATTGCTCTCGCTTTAGTGCTTTTAAAAAACGGGCATAACGTAACTGTGGTTGCACCCGAATCAAATCGTTCGGGATTTGCTCATTCAACCACTTTTTATCGCGAGGTTGCTATTAAAAAAGTACAATTTAGCGAAGGAATTGAGGCGTATTCTTTATCTGGAACGCCTGCCGACTGCGCAAAATATGGGATTACTCAATTAGGTAAAAAGTTTGACCTTGTTTTGGGTGGTATTAATAACGGCTCGAATTTAGGAACTGAAGTTTTATATTCCGGCACGGTTGCAATAGGTACTGAGGCTAACTGTTTGGGGTATAAATCTATGGCATTTTCTTGTTTAAACTATAAGCAAGCTAATATGAAATGGGTGGCTGAAGTTTGCTATCAAATAATTGAGAAATTTTATGCTACTCTTTCACCTGAATTTACTTTAAACGTTAACGTTCCTCCTCTTACAGAAAACGAAAGTCCTTTGGGTGTTAAAATTACGCCTTTAGGCGTAAGTATGTATACCGACGTTTACGAGTTCGTTCGAGAAGGAGTATTTATGCTTACGGGAGATCCTATTGATTGGGATAATCCCGAAGACTGTGACGTTGAACTTATAAAGAAAAAGTTTGTTACCATAACTCCAATATTGTGTGATAGAACGGCTTATTCTGTTTTGGAAAAATTGAAAGGTAATTAATTATGAAAACTGTTGTTATCGGTGGGGGGGCATCCGGGATGATTTGCGCTTATTATAGCGCACTTACGGGTGCTGAAACCATACTGCTTGAACAAAATGAAAAACTAGGGAAAAAACTTTATATCACAGGCAAGGGTAGGTGTAACGTAACCAACGACTGTGACGAGCAAGAGTTTTTAACTAACGTTGTGACCAACGCTCGTTTTTTAAGTAGTGCGATTTGGTCCTTTTCACCCGCCGATATGATGGAATTTTTGCAAAATAACGGGCTTGCAATAAAGTGCGAGCGCGGTAACAGAGTTTTTCCTTTATCGGATAAATCTTCCGACGTTATAAAATGCTTACAAAAAGCAATGCTTTCAGTTGGGGTTGATATCAATCTTAACTGCAAAGTTTACGACATTATAATTAATGATAGCTCAGTTGTTGGCGTTTCTTGCTCACTTGGCGAGATAAAATGTGATAAAGTTGTTGTTTGTACGGGTGGTAAAAGTTATACTTCTACGGGTAGTACGGGCGATGGATATCGCTTTGCAAAAGAGGCAGGGCATACACTTATGCCTTTGCGCCCCGCCCTATGCGGAATAGAATTAGTTGGCGATAATTTTGCCAGCCTTGCAGGGCTTACTTTAAAAAATATTTCAATAAAAGTATTAAAAAACGGTAAAACGGTTTATACTGATTTTGGCGAACTTTTATTTACACACGTTGGGGTTTCGGGCCCAGTAATTATTTCCGCGTCGAGTTATATAAGCAAAGAAGGTGCAGGTAATTTTGAAATATCTATCGATTTAAAACCTGCTTTAGATGAAAAAACGCTTGACGCAAGATTGTTGCGCGATTTTGCACAATACAAAAATAAAAACCTTAAAAACGCCTTAGTTGACTTATTGCCAAAAAGTTTAATAGGTGAACTTATCAGCCACGCTAAAGTTGACGAAAGTGCTAACGTTAGCGAACTTAACGCACTTTCAAGGCAAAAGATTTTAAGCACGTTAAAAGACTTACGTTATAAGGTTTTAAAATTACGCCCACTTGAAGAATGTATAGTAACGGCAGGTGGTGTAAACGTTAAAGAAATCAATCCAAAAACTATGGAAAGCAAAATCATAAGCGGATTATATTTTGCTGGTGAAGTATTAGACGTTGATGCTTTAACGGGGGGATTTAATTTACAATGCGCCTTTTCTACCGGATATTTGGCAGGAAACGCAAACAAAAACGATTAAAACGTAAATAATGAATTTGAATATTCACTAAAGATTTCTAAAAACCAAAGGAAATATATATAATGATTAATATAGCGATTGACGGGCCGTCAAGTAGTGGAAAATCAACGGTCGCAAAATTATTGTCGAAAAAGCTTAATATATTATATCTTGATACGGGGGCTATGTATCGCGCTTGCGGTTTAAAAGCTAAGCGTTTAGGTATTAGCTGTTTAGATGAAAGGGGTGTAGCTTCCTTTATTAATAATATTGATTTGCAAGTAAAATATGAAAACGGGGCACAACACGTATATCTTGATGGGGAAGACGTATCAAACGAAATTAGAAAAAACGAAGTTTCAATGCTTGCTTCTCAAATTTCTTCACTTTCTATCGTTCGTGAAAAAATGCTTGAAATGCAACGTGAAGTTGCTTCAAAACAGTCTTGTGTTTTAGATGGCAGAGATATTTGTATGTACGTTTTACCAAACGCTAATTACAAATTTTTTATGACTGCAAATCCTGAAGTTCGTGCAGACCGTAGATATAAAGAACTTCTATCAAAAGATCAAAACGTATCTTTTAACGATCTTTTACGTGAAATTAACGAGCGCGATTATAACGATAGTCATAGGGCCTTTGCTCCATTAGCTATTGCGCCAGACGCAACGGTTATAGATACTACTGATTTAACTGCCGAGCAAGTTGTTGATATAATTATTGCCGAAGTTAACAAAAGGGAGGAAAAATAGTATGTTTTTCGCTATCTTGCGCCCCATACTTACTCTTTTTCTTTGGATTTTTTATCCCGTAAAGGTTTTTGGCAAAGAAAACGTTATTCACGATGGTAACGTTGTTGTTATTTGTAATCATTTATGCAAGATGGACGTTCCTTACGTTGGATATATTTTTAAGGGAAAAACCTATTATCTTGCAAAAAAAGAATGGTTTAAAAATAAATTTATCGCCTGGATTTTTGACAAAATGGGTGGTATTCCACTTGACAGAGATAAAGTAGATATGGCTTCTACTAAAAAGGCCTTATCCGTTTTAAAATCGGGTAAAAGATTATGTATTTTTCCCGAAGGAACAAGAAACCGCGAAAGCACGGAAATTCAACCGCTACACGGTGGCGCAGGAATGTTTGCTTTTAAAACTAAAGCAAAAATTATTCCAATAAATATACATCATAAAGCAAAATTATTTGGAAAAAACTACGTTTACGTAGGTAAGCCTTTTGATTTTAGTGAGTTTTACGGCCAAAAATACGATTCTGAGCTTAACGACAAACTTACGCAAAAAATGTACGACGAATTGTGTAAGGCAAAAATAGATCTTGAAGAAATTTTGCAAAGCAAGAAAAAAGTAAAGGATAAAAAATAGAATGCAAATTTATATTGCGAAAAATAGCGGTTTTTGTAAGGGTGTTAAAAACGCTGTTGAAACCGCTAAAAAAATTTGCGGAAAGGGCGTTTATATTTTAGGCGAACTTATACATAACGAAAGCGTTATAAAACAGATTGAACAAACGGGCACTATTACCGCTTATTCTGTTGAGCAAATTCCAAATGGTAGTAAGGTAATTATTAGGTCGCACGGTATTGAAAAAGAAGTTTATCAAAAGCTTGAAAGTAAGCATTGCGAGATTATCGATTGCACTTGCCCTTTCGTAAAACGCACTCAAAGAATAATTGCTGAAAATTCCGTAAATGGGTTTTCAATCGTTATAGTAGGGGAACAAGACCATCCCGAAGTTTTAGGCCTTTTAGGTTGGGCTAACGGTAAAGCTATTGTAAGTGATGGAAATACTGTTAATTACGGAGCATTAACCGAAAAAAAAGTATGTATTGTTGCTCAAACTACCTTTTCAGACGAAAAATTTGCATATTTTTTAAAAAAATTTGATAAAAGTCGCTTCAAAACAGTTGAAGTTTTTGATACAATTTGCTATACTACTAAGGAAAGACAAAGCGAAACGGCAAACTTATCAAAAATTTGTGACTGTATGTTAGTTCTTGGTAGTGAAAAAAGCAGTAATACTCGTAAGCTTTTTTCAATTTGTAAAGAGCATTGTAGTAACGTTTTTATGATGAGCAACCTTTGCGAGTCTGAAATAAAAAAATTAGTATCATTTAAAAAGTTGGGTATTGTATCAGGCGCGTCAACACCGTCTGAACAAGGTATGGAGGTTTTCTTTAGTATGGAAAAGCACACTGAAGCTGAAGTTGTGGAAGTTACCACACCAGTAGTAGAAGAAGCAGTAGCAGCTGCTGAAACGATGGAAGAAGCTGTCGCAAAAATGGATGAAAAACAAACAAAATTCAGAAAGGGGCAGAAGATTACGGCTACTATCTCTTCGGCTACAGATGAAGGTCTTGCTGTTTATATCAGCAACACTAAGAAAGAAA
>JAZNFS010000074.1:0-11355 GCA_045589175.1 Christensenellaceae bacterium | reverse complement strand
CATTTGTTTCGGTAGGTTTAAAGGATTATTTAAATTAGATACTATTTAAGGGTAAACGGGTTGTTTATCCTTTTTTAATATTTTTCAAAGTACCGTTTACGGCGTTATAGGGCTACTTTTTTAAATTTTAAGCGATTTTTTTAAGCATATTTTGAAAGGTTTTGAAAAAACCTTTTAATTGTTTTTGAATTATAAAAATAAGCGGTTTAAATAAAAAATAAAAAAAATATAAGTAAAGCAATAATTTTGCCTTATAAAAATTGCTCATTGCGTTTGTTTATGATATAATTAAACAAACAGGAGAAAATTATGAAGTTTACTGAATTTACAATTTCAACTACATCGGAAGCATCTGAACTCGTTGCTGATATTTTATGGCAATATACAACTTACGGCGTTGCTGTTTGCGATTATAAAGACGTTATCGAGCTTATTGAAAATAGGCGCGATACTTTTGATTATTTAGAAGACGAGCTTCAAACTCAAGGCTTTAGCGGAGCGCTTGTTAAGGCATACGTTGAACTTAGCGAAACTGACGTTGTTGCAAAACAAATGAATGCCGATCTTGAAGCTCTTGAAAAAAATGCGAAAGGAAATATTTTAGTCGGCTCGCTTGAAACTACTCGAAGGGTAGTTGAGGGGGATGACTGGATTGAAATTTGGAAAAAACATTTTAGACCTATTCATTACGGAAAAATAGTAATATGCCCAAAATGGATTGAATATCGAGAAAAGCCGGAAGAAAGGGTTATTTATATTGATTCTAATATGGCGTTTGGTACAGGTGAGCACGAAACCACTTCAATGTGCATAACCTTGCTTGAAGAATACGTTGAAGAAAACACTACGGTATTAGATATCGGAACAGGCAGTGGAGTGTTAGGTATCTCTGCCGTTAAGCTTGGGGCGAAAAGAGCGGTAATGACCGATATCGATCAAGTTGCGGTTTTATCGGCTAATCATAATGCGGAAATTAACGGTGTTAGTGCAAAGATTGAAGTTTGGCGTTCAGATTTGTTAAACGGCGTTAGCGATATAGGCGATTTAGCCGTAGCGAATATTACTGCCGAAATTTTGGTAAGGCTTACTAATGATATATCAACTCAGCTCAAAAAAGGTGGATATCTTATAATGAGTGGTATTATAAAAAGTAAATTAAGTTTTGTAATTGAAAGTTTTTCGGCGTGCGGATTTAAGCACATAAAAACTTTAGATAAAGGCGAATGGCACGCCGTTGTAATGCAAAATATTGGGCTATAAGCCTATTATTTGCTATTTGGAGTTAAAATGAAAGCAGTTGTTTTTACGCTTGGTTGTAAAGTTAACAGCCGTGAAAGTGCTTCGATTATTACGGGGCTTAAGGAAAAAGGATTTGAAACTTCTGACAATTTAGAGTATGCAGACCTTTACGTTATAAATACTTGCGCCGTTACTGCCGAGGCTGAAAAAAAGTCGAGGCAGGCGATATCTCGCGCTTTAAAATTTAATAAAGACGCGAAGATTGTGGTTTGCGGTTGTGCTTCACAAAAAAATCCAAAAGCCTTTGCCGATAAAGGTGTTAAGGTTATAGCAGGTGCTAAAGCAAAAGATAAACTAATAGACTATATCGATAGTGAAGGTATTTTTATCGAGCAGGGTAATGACTATTACGAAAAATATATGCCGGCAAAGAGCTCAAGAGTTCGCGAATATATAAAAATACAAGATGGTTGCAATAATTTTTGTTCTTACTGTATCATACCTTATTTACGTGGTCGTTCGCGCTCGAGAAAAATTGAAAACGTCGTAGCTGAGATTGAAGCTTTATCTCCTCAAGAAGCCGTTATAACGGGTATTAACGTTTCAGCCTTTAACGACCAAGGAAAGGGGCTTCCAGAACTTTTAAGGGCATTTAAAAAATTTGATTGTAGGTTTAGATTTGGTTCATTAGAAGTATGTTCAATAAATAAAGAATTGCTCGACGCAACTAAAGAGCTTAAAAACTTTGCACCGCATTTTCACCTATCGCTTCAATCGGGAAGCGACGCGGTTTTAAAGAGTATGAACCGCCACTATACAACTCAAGAATTTTATAAAAAGGTTGAGCTAATTCGCGAGTATTATCCCGACGCTGCAATTACGACCGACATAATAGTTGGATATAGTACTGAAAGCGAAGAAAATTTTAACGAAACCCTTGAGTTTTGCGATAAGGTAGGATTTAGTGATATACATTGTTTTCCTTATAGTGTTCGTGAAGGTACTGCAGGTGCTAAACTTAAGACACTACCAGATAACCTAAAAAAACAAAGACTTGACAGGCTTCTTCAAAAGAAGTATCAACTTAAAGAAGAATATTTGAAAAAATATTTAGGTAAAACTTTAACGGTTATTTGTGAAGAAGAAATTGATGGGTACACCGTTGGATACACCGAAAATTATTTACGAGTATACCTTTTAAAAGGCAATACAAATAGGTTTTATAAGGTTAAATTAACCGAGTTATTTAGAGATGGAGCTCTTGCTGAAATTGTTGAATAAGTGCGTTAACGCAGTTATAGCCCAACATTTTAAAAAATACATAAAAAATAAAAGGGAGAATAAAAATGGATTGTTTATTTTGTAAATTTGTAAGCGGAGAAATACCAGTAAACAAAGTATATGAAGATGATGACTTTATAATCATACGCGATATTGCACCACAGGCAAAAAATCATTTTCTTGCTATTCCAAAAATACATTTTAAACTTCTTGCCGAAATGACTGAAGAACATTCTTTAATGCTTGGCAGAATTTTAAAAAAGATTGCTACTTTATCTAAGTTGCTTGAACTTGAAAATGGTTATCGCTTGGTTATTAATCAAGGCGATGATGCTGGGCAAACTGTATTCCATTTGCATATACATATTTTGTCTGGTCAAAAAATGGGTTGGCAACCGGCATAGCTAATAATTGCTGAAAATCTATAATAAAAAGCAAAAAAGTGCTAAAAATTAGTTGACTAATTTATGTGCGTTTGTTATAATCATAACGCTTTTGAAAATTTTGTGCCTTTAGGGCAAGGGAGGGTTGAAGAATGTCAACAGTAAGAGTAGGCGAAAACGAATCTTTAGATAATGCACTTCGCCGTTTTAAGAGAAAATGTTCTCGTGACGGTATTATCGGTGATATGCGCCGTAAAGAACATTATGAAAAACCTTCAGTTAGACGCAAAAAGAAAGCAGAAGCTGCTAGAAAAAGAAACGTTAAAGGTTAATTTTTACACCCGATAAGTTAAACGCTTATCGGGTATTTTTTTTGTCGAATTTTGTCGATTAAAAAACTTTAACTAATTTTATATATTCGGGAGAGTGAAGATGAAAGAAAATAAAAAACAAATAAAAAATTTAGCAAAGCAAGCAAAAGAACGTTTAAAAAATCATTTTTGGGAAGATTATAAAGAAAATTTAACTCAAAAGGTAGTTAAAGCTAAAGAAGAGGGTGAAAACACCTCTAACGTAATAAGATATTACAAAAACCAAGCATCAAAGGTAATACAGGGTAACAACATAGTAGATGAGGAGTTTTATCAAAAGGTTAAATATATCTTAGATACTTTTGGCGACACGAGCGATATTATAGGAAGACTATGCGACCTTGAATATATGAAAGAACTTAATTTTCAGCAAAGAGAACGATATTTAAGCGATATTGCTTCTAAGTATAGAACTGCAAGAGAGCGCTATGAAGAAGAAAAAAAATTTTCTTTTGAAGAAAAGGGCGCGTAGGTTGCTCTTTAAAAAGAAAAATTAATATTAAGGACAACGTAACACATAAAAAAGGGCATACAGATTAATTTGTTTGCCTTTTTTGTTTACAAACAACTTTTTATATGTTATAATATAAAAGTTATATATTATTAGCTAGGAGGTAAAGAGATGCGCGAATATATGAATGGTCTTAACGATAAGCAACGAGAAGCTATACTCGATACCGAAGGCTACGTTTTAGTATTTGCTGGGGCGGGTAGTGGTAAAACAAGGGTTTTAACCACACGCGTTGCATATTTAGTAAATGAAAAAGGGGTTTATCCAGAAAATATTTTAGCTATAACCTTTACGAACAAAGCTGCTGACGAAATGCGTGAAAGACTATCAAGCATGGTTTTGGGCGTTGAAAGAATGTGGGTTTCAACAATTCATAGTATGTGCGTGCGTATTTTACGAAGCAATATTGAAAGAATAGAAGGTTATAACAGTAATTTTTCAATTTATAGCGAAATTGATAAAACAAACGTTATAAAACGAATAATTTCGGCAATGAATTTACCAACCGACAAAAATGAAAAATATCTAAAAAATGCAAAATATTTTATATCGGATTGCAAAAATAAAGATATTTCACCCGAACAGTTTGCACTTCGCACCGACGTTAGAGATATATCAATTTATTCTCAAATTTTTAGCCGTTACAATGAACAGTTAAAAAAAGCAAATGCACTTGATTTTGACGATTTGTTGCTTGTAACATATCATTTATTAAGCGAAGACGCAGAAGTTTTAAACCACTATGCAACCAAGTTTGAATATATTCATATCGACGAGTTTCAAGATACAAACACCATTCAAATGGATATAGCTTCACTTCTTTGTTCTTATCACAAAAATCTATTCGTTGTAGGCGACGACGATCAAAGTATTTATAGTTGGCGTGGCGCTGAAATTAAAAATATTTTAGATTTTGAAAAGAACTTTAGCGGTGCAAAAATACATAAGCTCGAACAAAACTATCGTTCAACAAAAAAGATTTTAGACCTTGCAAACACTATAATTGCTGGTAATAATAATCGTAAGAGTAAAAAGTTATGGACGGAAAATGGTGAGGGCGATAAAATTGAAGTTAAGATTGCTGAAACCGAAAACGAAGAGGCTGCTTTTACTGCTTTTAAGATAAAACAGCTTATGGCTCAAGGAGCAAAGGCTAGCGATTTTGCTGTGCTTATGCGAATAAACGCTATTTCCCGTGCATACGAACAAGAATTTACCAAGTATGCAATCCCCTTTAAAGTATTTGGCGGTTTTAAGTTCTTCGAGCGTAAAGAAATAAAAGACTTAACGGCATATATGCGCATACTTATCAACCCGCTTGATAATGAAAGCGTTTTACGAATAATCAATACTCCGCGCCGTGGTATTGGCGATAAAACAATTGAAACATTGATAAATTATTCTGAACAGTACGGATTAAGCGTATTCGACGGAATAGTTGATTGCGATATGTTGCCACTAAATTCCGGGTCGCGAGCGAAACTTCATACCTTTAAAAAATTAATATCTTCGCTTATGATAGAATGTGAAAATAAACCACTTACCGAAGTGTTTTCAACGGTGGTTGAAAAAACGGCGTTTATGTCACAATTTGAAGCTGATACCGAAGAAAATTACGGTAAGAAAATGAACGTTAACGAATATCAAAGCGCGATTGAAGAGTTTGCAAAACACAACGACGGAGCAACACTTGCCGATTATTTAAATTCAATTACCTTAAGTTCGGATACCGACGAGATTGACGAGGGTAATTTTGTTTCAATTGCAACCATACATTCGGTAAAAGGGCTTGAATTTCCTTGCGTATTTATAAGCGGTTTAGATGAAAGCGTATTTCCTGTTTCGCGTGCTCAAAGTGATGAAAACGATATGGAAGAAGAGCGTAGGCTTATGTACGTAGCCATAACAAGAGCGCAAAGAAAACTATTTTTAACTCGCGCGCGCAGTCGCTTTTTATACGGAAATAGAACGCCTACTTCTCAAAGTACCTTTTTAAACGAACTAGCGCCAAAGTTGGGGTTAGTTCGCCCACGCCCTGCACCTGCTGAACGTAAAGTATGGAATTCTTATCTTGATGAGAGAGATGATATGCCAGCTCCAAGTTCTTCAATGGGTTATTCATCTTCTGCAATAAGAAGTTTTACTCAACCAAAGCCACAGCCTAAAACTGTAGTTACAGGTGCGTATAAATCAGGTAAAAAGGTTGAACACGCAAAATTTGGGATAGGCACTATTATAATGCTAAAAGGATCGGGTGATAATTTAATTATCGACGTTGCATTCCCCGGTGTTGGAATAAAATCGCTTGCAGTGAGATTTGCACCCATAAAATTAATCGATTAAGGTAGATATATGAAAGAAATTAGAATGCGCGAATTGGTTGACGCATTAAATAAATATGCATACGAATATTACGTGCTTGATAAGCCAACGATTGCCGACGGTCAGTACGATAAAATATACGACGAGCTTCGCACTCTTGAGCAAGAAACTGGCGTTGTGTTGTTTGATTCACCAACGAAAAGAGTTGGTGGCGACCCTATATCAGCATTTGAAAAACATACGCATATTGAAAAACTTTACAGCCTTGATAAAGCTACTAGTGAAGAGGAGTTACAGGCCTTTTTTACAAGGCTTTTAAAGGTTTCTTCAAAATTTCCCGAGTTTACTATTGAGTATAAGTTTGACGGGCTTACAATTTGTCTTACTTATGATGAGGGGCGTTTTGTTCGAGCAACAACGAGAGGTAACGGTATTATTGGAGAGGACGTTACTGCTCAAGTGTTAACTATAAAAAGTTTTCCTTTAAGTATTCCATATAAAGGGCTTGTAGAAGTAAAAGGGGAGGCGGTAATTCGTCTTTCGGTACTTGAAAAATATAATCAAACGGCAACTGAACAGCTTAAAAATGCGCGTAACGCGGTAGCAGGTGCGATTAGAAACTTAGATCCAAAGGAAACTGAAAAAAGAAAACCCGAAATATTATTTTACGATATTAATTATATCGCTGAAAATAATGTGAAAACACAAGCCGAATGTTTTGAGTTTTTAAAGCAAAACGGATTTAAAGTTTTCGATTATTTGCGTATTGCAAAAACTCCTGAAGAGGTTATTTCATATATTGCAGAGATTGAAAAGGGTAGAAAGCATTTAGACGTTTTAACCGACGGTGTTGTAATAAAGGTTAACGATTTTAATCTTAGAGATAGACTTGGTGCAACCGAAAAATTTCCGCGTTGGGCTATAGCTTACAAGTTTGAGGCAGAAGAAACGACTACCATTTTAAACGACGTAATTTGGCAGGTGGGCAGAACGGGAAAACTTACTCCGCTTGCAATACTCGAGCCCGTTGAATTATGTGGCGTAACCGTAAAAAAAGCCACGCTTAATAATCCTGGCGATATAGTTAGAAAGGGTGTAAAACTCAACAGCCGTGTTTTAATAAGAAGAAGCAACGAGGTTATTCCCGAAATTTTAGGGACAACTGAGTATTTTGATAACAGTAGCGAGGTATTAACTCCTACCGTTTGCCCAGAATGCGGTTCAAGTATAGTAGAAGTTGGAGCAAATATTTTTTGTCAAAACGTCGATTGTAGAAGGCGAGTAATTTTAAATTTAGTAAACTATGCTTGCAAAGACGCCATGAATATAGAGGGTTTTTCAGAAATGACTGCTGAAACCCTTTACGATAACTTAGGTGTTAGAAAGTTTAGCGATTTTTATACTCTTACTAAAGAACAACTTTTATCGCTCGAGGGCTTTCAAGATAGAAAGGCCGTAAATTTACTTGAATCTATACAAAAAACACTTTCAGCGAGTTTAGAAAATTATATTTTTGCTTTAGGTATCGACGGGGTTGGTAAAAAAACTGCTAAAGATTTAGCAAAAAGATTTAAAAACGTTGAGCGTTTATCAAACGCTACCTTTGAAGAAATTCTTGAAACGCCTGAAGTTGGTGATATTATAGCAAGTAATATAGTTAACTATTTTAAAAATCCTGCTAACCGTATGCAAATTTTACAGCTTCGTTTTTTAGGAATAGACCCAGAATACGAAGAACAAATACTTGGCGACGTTTTTAGGGGAGCAAAGGTTGTTTTAACGGGTACGTTACAAAAATATAAAAGAGCCGAAGCTCAAAAGATAATAGAATCTTTCGGTGGCGAAGTTAGTGGCTCTGTTTCAAAACTCACTACTATGGTGCTTGCCGGAGAAGATGCAGGCAGTAAGCTTGATAAAGCAAAGGCTTTAGGGATTAAAATCATAAGTGAAGAAGAGTTTGATAAAATGATAGGAAAATAAAAGGTTAGGTGCTTAATTTGAAAACTTTAAAAGAAATATTACCGTTAGTTGAAAAACCTTCACGCTATACGGGTGGAGAATGGGGAGAACCCGAACTAACGCCTTCAAAATTTAATTATTGTATTTGCTTTCCCGACGTTTATGAAGTTGGAATGAGTAACCTAGGTATTAAAATCGTTGCCGAAGCTATAAGAAGCGTACCGGGTACTTGTGTTGATAGATGTTTTGCACCATGGCCTGATTTTGGGGTGCAATTAAAGGAAAATCAAATTCCGCTTTATTCCTTAGGTTTAAAGTGGAAGTTAAGCAAATTTGATATGATAGGCTTTTCTCTTCAATACGAAATGAGTTACACGGCTGTGCTTTATATGCTTGATTTAGCAAATATTCCTTTAAAAGCGTGTGACAGGGGTGAAGAATATCCTATCGTTCAAGCCGGTGGCCCTTGCGTATGTAATCCTGAGCCTATGGCTGATTTTATCGACATTTTTACTATCGGCGATGGGGAAGAGGTGATGGCAGAACTTGCTAAATTAAAACTTGTTTGCTCATCAAAAGCAGAGTTTTTACAAAGAGCGAGCGAGCTCGATGGTGTTTACGTTCCTGCTTTTATGAACGTTGAATACACTAGCGATGGTAAAGTAGCAGGTTTTAGCGGTAAAAGCAAGGTTAAAAAAGCACTTGTTAATAATCTTGATAGCGCAGTTTTTCCAAAGAATTTTGCCGTTGCAAATACCGAAGCTGTTTTTGACCGTGGTATTATTGAAGTAATGCGCGGTTGTTATAGAGGATGTCGTTTTTGTCAAGCAGGTTTTTTATACCGTCCTGTAAGGCGCAGAAGCGTTGATACCTTAACTAAACAAGCTTGTTCAATAGTTCGTCACGGCGGTTTTGCCGAACTTTCATTAAACAGTTTATCAACAGGCGATTACTGCCATTTAAGCGAACTACTAGATAATATAAATGCAAATTTACCAGATATAAAGATGTCGTTACCTTCTTTAAGGGTTGACAGTTTTGAAAGTAATTATGCTAAATTTGCACGCCAAAGTTCTATTACTTTTGCTCCCGAGGCAGGTACGCAAAGACTTCGTGACGTAATAAATAAAGACATTAGCGAAGAAGAAATTATGAGGGGTGCAGAAAATGCCTTTAGATTAGGCTATACTAACATAAAACTGTATTTTATGATGGGGCTACCAACTGAAACGGATGAAGATTTAAAGGGTATTGCTAATATCGTTCGTAAGATTAAGGGTATATACGGCAAAATCCCTTCAAAGGCTCGCGCGTTGAAGGTTTCAGTTAGTGTTTCAACGTTCATACCAAAGCCTTTCACTCCTTTCCAATATGAAAGACAAATTAGCGAAGAAGAAGTTTTACATAAGCTTGAAGTTTTAAAAAATGAGTTGTTTATGAAAGGCGTTACTTGCAGTTGGAATGATTTTGGTTTATCTCAAATCGAAGCCGTTTTAGCAAGAGGGGATAGACGACTTGGTGCGGTTATTCAAAAAGCTTACGAAAGGGGTTGTGTTTTTGATGGATGGCAACAGTATTTTAAACACGATTTATGGATAAAGGCTTTAAAAGATTGTAATCTTTCAGCTGAAGATTATACTCGTGAATTTGCAGAAGATGAAATTTTGCCTTGGGATTTTATTGATATATTCGTTGATAAAAAGTTCCTATTAAATGAAAGACACAAAGCACACGATTTTAAGGTAACTGGCGGTTGTCTTTCGGGTTGTAAAGCGTGCGGAATGCAAAAGGTTTATAAGTGTGATATCAAATGATAGTTTTTAAATATACCAAAACCGACGGGGCAGAATTTCTTGCTCATTTAGATATGCTTCGCCATTTAAATAAAATTTTACGTAGAGCAAACGTTCCAACCGAATATTCAAAGGGTTTTAATCCGCGAATGAGCATTTATATGTCTGCTCCTATTGGGGTTGGCATAACTTCGCATGCCGAATTTTGTTTGGTTGAAACCAGTATGCAAGCAAACGAATTTTTAACTGAGTTTAACAAATATACGATTAAGGGTGTAAAATGTTCTTTTGCTATTGCCACCACCAAAAAAGTTAGCGTGGCAGGGCTTATAAATAGAGCCACCTATCGCGTTCAAGGGCTTGAAAAGTTCGACGAAAAAGAAATTTTAAAATCAAGCGAATTTTATTTTACAAATAAAAAAGGCGAAAGAAAAGAAATAAGACAAAAAATATATAATCTATGCTGGGAAGAAAATGATTTAATCGCTACGCTTGCTTTTGGTAACGATGGTTTACGACCTGACTTTTTTGCAAAAGAGTTAGTTGCTCTTTATGGGGGCGAAGTTCTATCAGTAACAAAAATAAGCGCTCACGTTGATGAAAAAACTTTTGAAAATTATCTTAGCGAGAAAGTTCAAGAAGGTCAGCTCTAACTCGATTATCGGCACTTACAGATAAAAAAATAGGGTGTTAAACGGTGTTTTAAACAACCCAAAGGAAGATTTATGTCAAAAAGTATTTACGTCGACAGTTACTGCGGTAGCATTATTGCAGCACTTGCCGAGGATCAAAAATTACTTGAATATCATATTGAAAAACGTAATAGTAAAGTTATAGTTGGCAGTATCTACAAGGGCGTAGTGAAAAACGTTTTAGAAGGCATGCAAGCTGCTTTTGTTGATATTGGTATTGATAAAAACGCTTATCTTTACGCAGGAGATATTTTAACCGATCATAAGGATTTACCTCTTGAAATTCCAAACACCTTAAGTTTACATCCGGGTGATGAAATAATGGTGCAAGCTATTAAAGATCCATTTGGGTCAAAGGGCGCAAGGCTTAGTTCCTATCTTTCTTTTGCGGGTAGATTTTTGGTATATATGCCTAATTTTACTTTAATAGGTATTTCAAGAAAGATTACCAACGAGAAAAATAGAGAAAGGCTTACTTCTCTTATTGAAAGTTTACACGTAGAAGGCGGTTTTGTTGTAAGAACTGCTGCAGAGTTCGCTAAGGAAGAAGACTTAATAGATGAGGCAAAATATTTAGTTGGCTTGTATCGCGAAGTTTTAAAAAAATATGAAATTACACCTGCTGGCGAAATGATTTATAGTGAGGGTAATCTTGCAGTTAGAATGTTACGTGACGTTTATACTTCTGAAATTGAAAATATTTACGTTGCAGATAAAAATTTATATAACGACGTTTTAGAAGATGCTAAAAAAAGAAGTGAAGAGGTAGCAAACAAGGTTTGTTTTTATAATAAAGGTATAGAT
>JAZNFS010000073.1:0-106186 GCA_045589175.1 Christensenellaceae bacterium | reverse complement strand
ATACTGTAGTATATTATTTCACCATCATATTCTATATAATCCATATTATAACCTCGCTATTAGCTATATTTATCCTTAAAAACCTCTTTTATAAGTAAGATAATTATACCAAAAAAGTAATAAATTTTCAAGTCGTTTTGATTTCCTTGAAAAAAATTATATAAAAAGAAAAATCAGACTCCGTAATGGAATCTGATTATTTCTCCGCTTGAAAGTGCAATTATATAATATTATAAATCCCTATGGGATAAGCACTAATTTGCTATCCTTTCGTTTTGTTTTACAAAACACGTAATTTTATTTGATACTAATTTATTATCAATCGCTTAAAATATATGTTTCTTTTAAAATTTCAACTATTCAGCTACTTGATATCCTTGCTGTAAAAGTGTACGCATTTCGTTCCAATCTGCTTCGATTCTTGTAACAACTTCGTTATATTGAGTTTCAAAAGCAGTTGCAAGAGCTTCAACCGCTAAAGTTTTTGCAACAGAAAGTTCAAGGGCAAAATCACTTGCTTTTACAGATGCCTGTTCAATTGCATCTAATACTGCATCATAAGCTGTTGTTAGGCCAGCTTTTGCTGTATCTAAAGCAGTGTTTGCAGTAACACCAGCTTGTAAAAGAGCTTGTTCAGTGCTATCTACTAAAGCTTGATAGCTTGCTAAAGCAGTAGAAATTTGTGTAGTAATTTCATTTTGTTCTAAGCCTGCAACGTAATTTCTGTAATTTAGGTATTCTGCTTTTGCTACGCGGAATGATTCAAGTGCTTTTTGATAAATAGAATCTTCATCTAAAAGCATTTCATTTCTAATTTTTTCTACGTTTTCAATTGCAGATACGTAAACGCCATTCACAGCGTCTATAGCGTATTGTGCAATCGCGTTTGCTTTACTCTTAAGAAGTTCTATTTCTGCTTGTTGAATAGCAAACGTTTTTGCTTCGTAATAAGCTTTTTTCAATTCTTGTGAGTAAAGTTCAGCAGTTTCTTTGTGCGATTTTTCTAATTCCTTAACAAGCTCTGCATATTCCATTGCTTTAATTTCAGCAGCTTTTAAGTAAGGAGCGCATTCTGCAACGAGCGCTTCTAGTTCTTCTTTTGTAATTTGTTTTAAATCAGCAACAGTCGCTTGAATATCTAAAGATGAACAATAAGATTGGATTTCACCTTTTACATTGTCGTAAAGTTCTTTTACAGTTTCGCCCGAGATAGAGATGGAAAACTCATTTGTCGTACCGTCTACGCTAGCTGAACCCGAAACTAAAAAGCCGTATTCTTCAGATACTTCAAGGAAGATTTTTACTGCATCTTCTGCACTCTTACCTTCAATTGACTGAAACGCCGTTGCGCTAATAATTAAATTACCTTCTTCGTTAAGAGCCGTAACCGATATAACTTTATTATCTGCATCTAATACGAACTCTATTTGTGGGTTAAATCCCAATGCCATAACTTTGTTTTTAGCATTATCAGCAGTATTATCTTTACTGCATGATACACATAAAACAGAAGTAATTGCAATTATCAGTGCGCAAACAAATCTAGTTAATTTCTTAGCAATTTTTAACATAATCGTTCTCCTTTATTTTAATTTTGCAAGCAAATTTTAGCATACTTTTTTTTATTTGTCAATAACATAAAAAGACAATTTTTTTGGCTTTATATTTTACACAAAAGGACACTCAATTTTACATATTGGGCACAAAAGGACACTTTGCCTATTTTGTTAAAATGCATTGCTCAACAAAGAATATATGGTAAAAAACAGTATAACAATAACGCTACGGCTTATCCGCTTACTAAAGCAAAAATCTAATATAAGTGATTTTTTTTATTTTGATACACAAAAAAACAGATTATTTTACTATAACCACTATTAATTATTGGCTTTATAATATTATTTTAATATAATTTTTTTACTGAATATATAATGGAGTTATTTAAATATGAAAAAAATTATAGCCATTTTAACCCTGATTTTAGTAATTTTATCATCAACTGCTTGTGATAAAAAACCAACCACACCCGATGATTTTGCGGATGCAAACAATTATAATATTGTTCAAACAAGAAATATAGTTTTAGGAAACGAAGTTAATTCAGTTGTTCTTACAACCAAACAAGGTGAACAATTAACTTTTGATACTACTGCTGAATTTTACGAAATATTTAACAACGTTGGTTTTACTTTTGGCGAAGAAGGCAAAAAATATTCAAGTAGCGCCCAAACGAAATTAAACGATGAAAGCAAAACATTTGTAAATATGAATTGCTATTACTATGATAATGCAGAATTTGATGAGTTTAGAGCTAAAAAAGAAGGCGACGATGCTGTTTCTGCGATTGAAGAATATCAATATTCTGCAAATGAAGAAGATGGCAGTTTACGCTATTTAGCCTTCGCAAGATACACATATAAAGATGAAAAAGCATTTATTGGTGGTGTAAGCGATAAAAATGGGCGTGTTGAATATACTTCAAGCAACTATCCCACAATGCCAGAATACGGCACTGAACTTAACGAAATGCAATCTCGCTCTATTAGACTAAGAGATCTTCTTGCATCAACAGCTTTCTTTGCAAACTATGAGCCATTCGGATCTGGCGATACAACCTTTGATTATAACGAATTTGTGACAAGGGAATATAAGCTTTACGAAAATTATATTGTATTTAAACAAACTGCGCCTTTTTTAAATACTTGCATTAACGGTCATAACGATTCCCAGACTGCTATTATTCACGCAACGATTTCAAGTTCTAACGATTCTATAACTCAAGAAGCATATTGCAACGTTAAAACTGGTGAGATTGAACTAATTAAAATATATGGCATCACAAAATTACATTTGTTTCAATATTTTGCTATGCCATTAGAAATTGATATGCAATTATATATCCATAACCTTAACGAAACTGAAGTAGCAACAAAAATTGCTAATTTAATTAACTACGTTAAATCAAATTCTGATCAACAATAAAATTATAATTTTAACGCGTTGGTAACACCTTTATTACCAACGCGTATTTTTTTGTAATTACAACTATTTTTTTGCGTTTTTGACATTGCGTTTTATTGCCTTTTATTTTTAATTGGTATATAATAACTATCGCACAAAGGAAAAAGAATTATGAGATTATTTGAGCCAAAAATTTTAACAACCTTAAAAACGCATAAACCCAAAGACTACGCTTCAGATATAGTTGCAGGCGTAATAGTTGCAATTATAGCGCTTCCACTATCTATCGCGCTCGCAATAGCTTCGGGAGCAAGCCCTGAAACCGGGCTTTTTACCGCTATTATAGCAGGCTTTGTAACTTCGTTTTTAGGTGGTAGCAAAGTAAACATAACTGGTCCAACAGCAGCGTTTGCAACAATAGTTGCCGGCATAATACTAACGCAAGGGATGGACGGGCTTTTTCTTGCAACCATTATGGCAGGTATTTTGCTTGTTTTAATGGGGCTACTACGCGTGGGTTCACTTATTAAATATATACCCCACACAATCACCGTTGGTTTCACTTCAGGAATAGCCGTAACCCTTGCTATAGGTCAATTAAAGGACTTTTTAGGGCTAACCTACCCTGCCGGTACGGTGGCCATTGAAACCATCGAAAAACTTGAACTTATTATTAAATATTTTTCAAGCGCAAACCCTTGGGCGTTTGCAGTTGGGGTATTAGGTCTTTTAATACTTATCGTTTGTCCAAGACTATTAAAAAAAGTACCAGCTTCGCTAATAGCCGTAATCGTTGGCGCGTTAGTTTGCCTAATTCCTATAATTAACGCAAGCACCATAGGCTCGCTTTATAGCATCTCATCCTCTTTGCCAAAATTTAATATTCCCGAAATTAGTTTAGAGCGCATACTTGCCTTACTTCCAAACGCCTTTACAATCGCCCTACTTGCAGGCATTGAATCACTTTTATCTTGTGTTGTTTCGGATAAAATGATTGATGATAAACACAACTCGAACACAGAACTTATCGCGCTTGGTACAAGCAATATTTTAGTTGGTTTCTTGGGCGGAATACCAGCAACTGGCGCAATTGCAAGAACAGCAGCAAACGTTAAAAATGGTGGTAAATCGCCAATATCTGGAATGGTGCACGCTTTAGTGCTTTTACTTGTGCTTGTTATGTTAATGCCACTTGCATCTTATATTCCTATGCCTATTATCGCAGCTATTTTAATAATGGTTGCCTATAATATGAGCGAATGGCGACAATTTGTCACAATAATCAAAACCAAAAAATTAAGCGATATACTCGTATTACTGCTTACCTTTGCCCTAACCGTAATATTCGACCTTGTAAAGGCAATTGCGGTTGGTCTTATAGTTAACTATTTAATAGTGCTAATTAAATTTATAATAGCAAAACGCAAAGCAAAAAGCGAAGATATAAACCTACGCGAAGAAACCCACGACCCAACATTAGAAAAATAAAACAAACCGCTTAAAATCAAAATTGGGGAAATAATAATGAAAACTTATCTATTTGATTTTGATGGCACACTTGTAGATTCTATGCCATCTTTCACCGCAGGGGTTATTAAAGAATTAGATAAAAATAATTGTAAATACAATAGCGATCTAATAAAAATAATAACGCCTTTAGGTTTTGCTGGTACTGCCGATTATTTTATTAAAACTTTTGGCTTGAATACGAGCGTAGAAGAACTTATTCAAGCTTTTAAAAATAATATGACAAATGATTATTTTTACACCATACCTGCAAAAAGTAACGTTATAAAGGTTTTAAATAAATTAAAAGATGGTGGTGCAAGTTTAAACGTTTTAACTGCAAGCCCACACGTTACTCTTGATGCCTGCTTAAAGCGATTGAATATATTTGATTTGTTTGATAACGTATGGTCTTGCGATGACTTTTCAACAACAAAAGCAAATCCTCAAATTTATAAATCAGTAGCAAAAAAACTTAACGTAAACGTTAACGACGTGTTGTTTTTAGATGATAACTTAAATGCTAACTTAACGGCTAAATCTGCAGGAATGAAGGTTTGTGGCGTTTTTGATGAATCTTCTGCCGATTACGTAGAGCAAATGAAATCTGCTTGCGATTTTTATATTTATAACTTTGACCAATTGTTGGAAATAAAATAAGCCAATTCGCATATTATTTTCTAACGCACAAAATCTTTATTTTAAAAATAAATTGAAAGAGATAGCGATTATTTTAAACTATCTCTTTTGTTTTCTTTAATCAATACTACGAACAACCACAATTAGGCATGAAATGGTTTAAATTCATGATTAACTTTGCTTTATGGATTGGCGCAATTTCTAATTTAGTAGTTGGTATTCAACACTTTATCCCCGGTTCAAACGCACTTATTGGACCAAAGTGGTTAAACGTATTATACGGGGTAGCACTTTGCGCTCTTGCCGTTTATCAAGTATCGACAAGATTTGCTTTAGCAAAATTTAAAAGCAATGGCCCTTCTATGTTATATCGCATTTATATTTTTAACATTATACTTATAATAGTATATAACGTAGTATTATCTGCTACTACGGGAATAAGATCATTTGCTGGAATCATAGGTTCAGTTGTTGTAACACTTATTTGGCTTCTTATTAACTTTAAGTATTTTAACAATCGTAAACATTTATTCATTTACTAAAATTAATTACAATTAAAAAATTAACCCACCAACGTTTGTAAAAACAAACTTTGGTGGGCTTTTTTATTGGTTAAATTATATCAATCAAATTACATAAATAATGCAGCTGCGCCAAGTAAGCCTGCGTCGTTTCCAAGTGTTGCAATTAAAAGTTTTACGGCAGGGCCTTTATTGCCAGCAAATATTTCAGCGTTTAAAAATGCTTGTAAAGGTTTAATTAAGTTATCGCCTTGAGCACATACACCGCCACCAAGCATAATCGCTTCTGGGCGGAATTCGTTTGCGATGTTAGTAAGCCCAACGCCAAGTTTTTCGATATAACCGTCAACAACCGCCTTCGCGCTACTATCGGTGTGATAATAGTCGAACGAAGTTTTTCCGTCAACCTTATCAAGCGAGCCAACCTGCCACATCAAACTGTTTTTATTTGCCTGCATAGCGCGTTTTGTGTCGCGAATAAGCGCGGTAGCCGAAGCATAGGCTTCTAAACACCCTTTTCTACCGCAAGTACATTGTTCACCGCCTGCAACTATAACGCTGTGTCCAAGTTCTGCGCCAGCCGAGCGATTACCTTCAAAAAGTTTGCCGTCAATAACGATACCGCCACCAACGCCCGTGCCTAAAGTAATTAAAACTGTGTTAGAATAATCTTTACCACAACCAAATTTTGTTTCACCAAGAGCAGCAACGTTAGCGTCGTTTGCAATTTTAACCTTAATTCCCGTTAGTTTTTCAACAGCTTCGGAAATAAAGAAGTGCTCCCAGTTAAGGTTGTTTGAATAAACCACTTCGCCTCTTTCGCTATCAATCATTCCAGGCACGCCCATTCCAACACCAACAACGTCGCTTGGTCTCATACCAACCCTTTCAAGGAGCGAAAGACAAAGATTTGCTATATTTTTAGCAACTACCCCTGCACCGCCTTCGCTTTGAGTTGGAGTTTTATCTTTTATTATAATATTGCCCTTATCGTCAACGATACCGCCTTTAATAAAAGTTCCGCCAAGGTCGATTCCAAGATAATATTTTCTAATCTCAGTCATAATAATTTCCGCGCTCCCCGATAATGTATATTTAACGTTATTTGCCGAAACAAAATAACTATCGCCCTTTTGCATCTTCTCACCATTTATTTCAGCTAAACCACTAATACAAGTTAAACAGTTAAAGGTTGAACCGTCGGTTTCAAATTTTTGCTCACCGTTAAGGTTTACTTTTTTAACCGTAAAATATTTGCTTACACCAAGTAAGTCATTTAAAACTATGGGTTTATAGCTTTCTAAAGTCGTTACCTTTAACGCTTTATCAACGTGTAGTTCGCGTTGTTTGCCGTTTTTATCAACTCTACCGTAGTCGTAAACCCTATAAGTTAAGTTGCTGTTTTGTTGAATTTCGCAAATCAAACACCCCTTACCGATAGCGTGAATAGTTCCCGATGGAATAAAATAACAATCGCCTGCTTTAACGGGATAAAAGTTTAAAAGCTGGGTAAGTGAGTTGTTTTTAATAGCATTTTCATATTCGGCTTTTGTAACCTTGCGATTAAAGCCCAAGTAAATACCCGCCCCCTCTTCGGCTTCAACGATATACCACATTTCGGTTTTACCAAAGCTGTTTTCGTTTTCTAAGGCATAATCATCAGATGGGTGAACTTGAACTGACAAATCACCTTGAGCGTCGATAAATTTAATTAAGGTTGGGAAAAAGGTAAAATCTTTTAAGTTAGTTCCTAAATCCTTTTCACTAACACATTCGGCTAAGGTTTTGCCATTTTCAAGCTTACAAGGTCCGTCCTTATGAAAAGAAAGTTCCCAACTTTCAGCACAAGGGGTTTTATCGGTTAGTTTGCCGTAACTTGTTTTAAGTTTATTTCCACCCCAAATATTATCTTTACATTCGGGGATTAGTTTACAAATTTGCATATTAAAAGCTCCTCATTTTTAGGATATTTATATTTAAATATTTCAGTAAAGTGTGGCTATAGGTTGATTATTAAATATTTATACCAAACACTATGCAACTTCTATTTCTAATAAATAACAGCACAAATCAAAAATATTAGTGTTTAAAATAACGTCATTATTTAACATAGAATGAACGTCGCCCTTGGTTGAGTAATAGTAAAGTGGAACGTTTGCGGTTGAATGATTGGTTGAGTTATACAACGAATTATTGATTTGGTCAGCACTTTCAGCAAGTTCAAGCGCGCCAGTTTCGTGATCGGCAGTAACTATAAAAGTATAATCTCCTTTAATAAGGGTTTTTGCCTTTTCTATAGCATTTGAAAAATCAACAACGTTTTCCATCATATCAAAAATAAGATTTGAATGTGACTTTTTATCGATCTTTGCACCTTCAATCATTAAGAAATACCCGTCTGGAAAATTTTTCTCCATATAATTAATAGCAAAGGTTGTAAGTTGAACGAGATTTGGTGTTGAATCGTCATTGTTTTTAGGCTCAACATCGTTAAAAACAGCAAAAATTCTTGGCTTTCTATAACTTAAATTGCTATATTTTGTAATCCTTGTAATACCCTTTTGATTCATGGTATCGGCATATTCAAGATAAGAACCAGAACCCATCAATAAATCAATTGTCCCTTCAATTTGCGAAATCATAATTTCGGCGCTGTTCGTTCTTTTCTTCGCATGACCCGAAAAACCTGCAGGGGTTGCCCCCGTAACGTCGTCTGAAGTAACAACACCCGTGCCATACCCGTCTTTTTTAGCAAGTTCGGTAATTGAAGGTAATGGCTCACCCCACGCATCAACAGCAACTACGTCGTTTAAAACTCTTGTTCCTGTAGCCATTGCAGTAGCAGCTGCTGCGCTATCGGTTGGCGTATAACCGTTATTTAACGTTGTGCGTGAACTTGTATCAACCATAGTTTTAGTTTCAAAAGAAGTAAAACTTAGTTTTATATCGTAATAAAGTTCGGTGTTTGCAATATGATTTTCCCCCATACCGTCGCCGATAAATAAAATCACCTTATGCCCCGGTGCTTTTGGCCCCCTTTCTTTACATCCAAAAGAAAATAGCAAGCTAAACGAAAGAGTTAAAACCAATAAAAATGAAAATAGCTTTTTCATAGTTTTCTCCCACTATTTAAAAAATAAATTATATATATAATAGCACAATACGCACTGAAAATCAAGCCAAAACAAAAAAAATTAATAAATTTGGCTTTAAATATTTAACACAAAAATCAAAAATGCCTCTATAACGCGATTAACGGCTTTTTTGCATTAAAAAATCCGCCCTTTAAAGACGGATTTTTGTTGGTTATAAAAGTTTAGTAATTAATTAATTCTTCAAATAATTTAACTGCGTATTTATCGGTCATACCAGCGATATAATCAAATATTGCTTGAACGTATACCTTTTCATCTTGAATATCTTCATAAATCATTTTGTTGCCATATTGTTCAAGTTTAGATAAATATTTTGCAGGAACTTTATCCTTTGGAATATATTTAGCCAAGAAACTTGCAAATCCACTCATCAAAATAGGATATTTCTTTTCTTTTGCTTTAAGAGAAGTAAATACGTTGTCTGGCGAATACGCGCTATATAAAAGTTCAAAAATATCGTTTAAAATAAGCTCGGCGTATTTTTTAAATGAGTTAAATCTTTCGTTGTCGTAAATATACTTATAGTTAAACTTTTTAATTTCGTTAAGAGTATACGACATTTCTTCCGATAAACAAATACCCTTTTCAGGAGCACTTTGTTCGCAAATATCGTAAATCATATTTCTCATAATCGAACTTGTGTTAATAACCCCGTCTTCATTAAGTTTAACGATTTTTGAAAGTTCTTTTAAGGTATTTTCGTTTAAAAAATTTAAATTTATAGCATCTTCAATATCCCTACCAACGTAGGCGATTTTATCTGAAATTTTAACAACGCACCCCTCAAAAGTTGCAGGATTATATTCACCCGGAAGATTAAAATCTTTAAGATCTATAAAGTTTTTTCGTGGCACAATTTGGTTTATATCCTTTTCGCCACAATGTGAAATAATACCGTCACGTACAGCGTAAGTTAAATTTAAATTTTTATTTACGTTAGCGTGGTTTGGTAAAAGCTCGATATTGTCGCAAAAATACAAACTATTTTTTTCGTGCCAAAATTTAGTGCCTAAATATTTTAAGTGTAGTTTATTAATAACGCTTTCACCGTAATGACCGAATGGCGCGTGCCCTAAGTCGTGCCCTACTGCAATTGCGCGAGTAAGCTCTGTATTAAGTCCTAAAGCTTTAGCTATAGTGTAACTTACCGATTCAACGTGCCATACGTGTTCCATTCTAGTACAAATATGGTCGCTTTCAATATTGTAAAACACTTGTGTTTTGTGCTTTAATCTACGAAATGCCGTTGAATGTAAAATACGATTATAATCACGTTCAAATGGCGAACGTAAATCGTTTAAACTTTCAGTAATCGGTATTTCTCTTTCAATAAGTTTTTGATAATTAGGATTCTCTGGCAGTACCGCTACGTTTTTAAATTTTTCTTTAATCATATTATTCCTTTAAATTTTCGCCATCATAAGCGAAATAAATTTTATCGTTTTTATCAAAAGTTAGCCGTTAGATTGATTATCGGCACTTTCACTTTTTTTCATTATAACATAAGTTTAATATTTTTTCAATATCTTTTAATATATTTTTGATTGAAAAAATAAAAAAATAGGCAAAAAATGCCTATTTTAACTCACCGAGAGAGTGCATAACTATTGAACAAAGAGTAATACAAGCTGTTTCAGCACGCAAAATGCGATTTCCTAAAAACACTCTTTTATAACCCTTTTGCACGGCTATATCACTTTCTTCTTTTGAAAAACCGCCCTCGCTACCAACGACAATCGCCGTAGTTCCGTTAACTTCGCTCAAACTCATATCGCTTTTATCAGCAAACTCGCAGGCAAAAATTTTACTGTTTGCATTTTCACCAAAAGCTAAAGCTTTTTCAAAAGTTTCGGCATATTCAACCGCAGGTGCAATTGCTCTTCCGCATTGTTTTGCGCTTTCAACCGAAACTCTATTAAGGCGTAACAACTTATTTTCGTTCATATAAGCCGAGCTGTATTCTGAAGAAAAGGTTACTATCTTTTTAACGCCTAACTCAACCGCTTTTTGAACTATAAGCTCGGTTTTATCACCCTTTAAATAACCGCAAATAAGTATAACTTCACTTTTTGCTTCGCAATTATTTACCTGTTTTTCAATTATTTCGGCTTTAAAACTTTTCTTTTCAATTTTAGTTATTTTAGATATATACTCGTCGCCCGAATTATCGCAAACTATTATCGTTTCGCCTTCTTTTATTCTTAAAACGCTTACCGCGTGGCGAAACTCTTCGCCCTCGATAATAAGTTCACTATCAATTTTATCAACGAAAAATCTTCTATATCCTGCCATAATATACCTACCGTATATTTTAATTATATTACGCTACTATTTTAATACATTTCATCGTGATTGTCAAACGGTTGATATACTATAAGTAAACCTTAAAGTAAAAATAGGGCTTTTGAAAATTCAAAAGCCCATAAAATTACTTAAAACCACGTCTATAGGTTGATTAACACAACTTTAGTTACCGTTTGGGAAAAGTGGCAATTCAAAAAATCCCGCGCAAACTTCTTGTGTATATTCTTGGCAAGGCGGAATAGTTGCATATCCGTAAGAAGGAACTAAAAGTTCAACTTCCATTACCATTTTTAAAATAACGGTAACACAACAGCTAACCGTAAACGTTCCCGTTTCCTCGTCAAAAGTGCCTTCAGGTGCAACGATAGAAACAACTCCCTCAACAAAATATGGAATTATTGATGGCTCTGGAACGAACATAATAACGTCACCTGTTAAAGTGGTTGTGCTTTCTGCCGTTCCAGCAACACCGTTTGCGTCCGTATAAACAACTTCCATTGGAACTGACAAAGTTACCTGTACCCTTGCAAAGTTAGGTCTATCGGTAAGTCTATCAATTTGCACCGAAGTTACTGTAGCGCGCGTTGTTGTGCTTTTAGCTGAAACGAAAGTTAAAGGGTATGTAGGATTTTCGGGCGTGAATGAAGTTGGTGTTAAAATAATTCCCTCTTCCTGTGTTTGCTTAATGCACGCATCAAAAACTTTTTTTGTTTGTATACACACCTTTTCGCAAAGCCCGTTTAAAGGATTTCCCGTTATTTGACAAGGACAGCGGTCCGACTGAAAATTAGAAAAAAATGACATTTTTTTACCTCCGAATAAATATATCTATTCATTCTAATATATGTTACAATTTACTAATTTTGCCACAATTATATACATTTATATAATATGATTGAAATTTTGTTAACTTTCAAGCTTAATACAGCAACAAAAAAACGCAAAGACATAAATCTTTGCGTTTTAATTTTGTTTTTATAATGCATTAACCTTTATATTATATTTTTTTAGTAAACTTACACTTTGGATAATTAGAACAACCATAAAATTTACCATATTTTCCCTTTTTTAAAGTTAAATTTCCACCACACCTTGGACAAATACAATTTTTTATATTTCTTTGCTGTTCTTGTATATTCTCAATATGCTCTTTTACTGTCTTTTCAACTTTATTTGCCAATAATGTTTGGTATGCAAATTTCATTTGCTCTTGGTTTAAAACATCATCACCGTTACGAAGAACCATTCTTAATTTATTAAGTGGTATTACATTATCCGCTTCAATGTGATGTGTATTATTTTGAACAAACACGACTAACGAATAAATTGGCAAATTACCCACTATTCTACTTACGTTATAAACGTGCGTTGCATTTTGCTTAACAGGATTATAAAATTTATATTTCTTCTTTCCATAGGCTAAAACCTGAGTCCACTCACGCTGATTTTCAGAACCATATATTATCCCAGTATAATTTTTAGTTTCTATTACAAATATACCACGACGGTTTATCACAATATGGTCTATCTGGCAGGTCATTTCATTATTTAAAACAGTTAAATCGTTTATAACATATTTTTTATTTTCAATTGTTTTTCCTATAACACTTTTAACTTCAAATTCCCCCATTTTACCAATTGTTTCAGGACTATTAAAATATTTTTTTAGTACAACTACAATAATTAGTAAAACAATAAATGTTATTATAAGAGCTGGCATAATATAAAGACATCTCCTTTTTTTTATTAACAAATAGAGTATAGCACAGGTTTAAATCTAAATCAAATATATTAACTAAAAAATTATCAAAAAAAACGCAAAGAAACAAATCTTTGCGTTTAAATTTTGTTTTTATAAAAAGTTATTAGCCTTTCATTTTAGCAACTTGAGCTGCTACTTCATCAGCAAGGTTTTCACTCTTCTTTTCTAAACCTTCACCCATTTCGTAACGAACGAATCTTCTAATAGCAATCTTTTCACCAATTTGAGCAGTTGCATCAACAACTAATTGATTGATTGTTTTAGCAGGATCTTTAACAAATTTTTGGTTTAATAAGCAGTTATCTTCATAGTAGCTTTTAATTCTACCTTCAACCATTCTATCAACGATTTGAGCAGGCTTACCTTCAGCAATTGCTTGAGCGCGAAGAATATCTTTTTCGTGTTCTAAAACTGAAGCTGGAACGTCTTCTGGTGCAAGATATTCAGGCTTAGCAGCAGCAATGTGCATAGCGATATCGTGAACTAAAGCTTTGAATTGATCGCCACGAGCAACGAAGTCAGTTTCGCAGTTAACTTCAACTAAAACACCGATGTTACCATTCATGTGAATGTAGCTGTCAACGATACCTTCAGCAGCAATTCTTCCAGCCTTTTTAGCAGCCTTAGCAATACCCTTTTCGCGAAGATAGTCAATAGCTTTTTCCATATCGCCGTTGGTTTCGTTTAAAGCGGCTTTACAATCCATCATACCTGCGCCAGTTCTTTGGCGAAGTGTCATTACGTCTTTAGCGGTAAAACTCATTATTTTTACTCCTTTAAATATAAATTACTTAGATTCTTTAGCTTCTTTAGCTGCAACAGCTTCTTCAGCAACAGCGTCTTCAGCAGCAACTTCTTCAGCACTTACTTCAACTTGTTCCATAGAAGAAACTTCTTCGTGTGAACGCTTAACAGCATCTTCACCTTGTTTAGCTTCAATAACGGCATCAGCAATGATTGAAGCAAGTAATTTTACTGCGCGGATAGCGTCGTCGTTACCAGAGATAACGTAATCAACCATATCAGGATCACAGTTTGTATCAGTTACAGCAACTACAGGGATACCAAGTTTTCTAGCTTCCTTAACAGCAATATCTTCACAGTTAGGGTCAACTACGAACATAACGCCAGGAAGAGTTCTCATTTCTCTGATACCGCCTAAGTTTGTTTGTAATTTGTCTCTTTCAGTTTTTAAGGCGATAACTTCTTTCTTTGGAAGTAAATCGAAATCGCCCATTTTTTCCATTTGGTCAAGCTTGTTAAGTCTTTCAACTCTTGAACGGATAGTTTTGAAGTTAGTTAAAGTACCACCTAACCATCTTGAGTTGATGTAGTACATACCACATCTTTCAGCTTCTTGTTGAATAGCTTCTTGAGCTTGTTTCTTAGTTCCTACGAAAAGAACTGTCTTGTCTTGCTTAACTGCATCTACAACGAATTTGTAAGCTTCTTCAATTAAACCAACAGTAATTTGTAGGTCGATAATGTGAATACCGTTTCTTTCGCCGTAAATGTACTTACGCATTTTTGGGTTCCATCTTCTTGTTTGGTGACCAAAGTGAACACCAGCTTCAAGAAGTTGTTTCATGCTTGTTACTGCCATAATGTTTTCCTCCGTTTAATCCTCCTCGAATTTCCCTTTTCCGTGGCAACGGACAGGACGTGGGTGATCGAATTCCCGTTTGATAGTGAATTTTGGAACAACGAAATCACCGAAACGCGAGTGTGAATTTTCAACCTAATTATATTAACATATTAAAAAACAATTTGCAACTGTTTTTTGCCTTTATTTATAAAATAAATAAGCTTTTTGACTAAAATAAAGCGACTTTTTAGCCTTTTAGCAAAAAAATCGCCCGATAACACAAGTTTAATAAATTACGCTTGTAAAATTTCTAA
The DNA here is from genome assembly GCA_045589175.1 of Christensenellaceae bacterium. Lineage (GTDB taxonomy): Bacteria > Bacillota > Clostridia > Christensenellales > Borkfalkiaceae > HGM11416. Next base: position 91,439 of record JAZNFS010000073.1, on the reverse strand, counting down.
AAATTGTAAAAGCAATTAACGCAAATAAATACGCGTATAAAAATAGCGAATAACCTTTTGGATAAGGTATTATCTTTTTATCGCAAAACAAATTAACGGTAAGCGTTAATAGTATATACCCAAGTATAGGCAAGGTACAAACAAAAAAAGCGTGATAGTAAAATGCTTTTTTAAAATCAAAATGCATAAGAGAATAAACGCTACGCGTAAGCCCACACGAAGGACAGTGTATTTTGCTCTTTTGATGTATTAAAAACCCGTAAATATCTTTTTCAAAGGGATTAGAAAAATAAACGTATATTGCAAATGCGATACAAAGCAAGTAAAAAGCAACTATCGCGGATCTTATTGCAATAATTTTTTTGTTTGATTTCATTAGCGCTTAAAAATACCTTTAACAAAGTTAAATATGTTTATAATCGCACCGTTATTGTGATCAAAACTTGAACTATCACTGCCCGATAAACCGTCAGAAGCACTCTCTAACGCACTTTCAAAAGCTTTCATAAACTCCTCAAAGAAGGCGCTGAACAAAGATACTACTGAAAGGCAAATTAATAGCGCAAAAGCTAAAGAAAATGAGCAAAGAATAATACCAGCCAAGGCAAATCCGTTAGCCTTTGATTTTTGAGAAACTATACTAAAAATCAAGCCTATTAACGAGCAAGGTAGAGCAATATACCAAGCACAGCAAAGAACCATACTTATAATACCCAAAACCATGCCGGCAATACCCAAGCCCTTTCTTTCCTTTCTTTGATTGTTAACGCCATAATCACTTGAGTAATTATTACCGCTAGAGGTATAAGGATTAAAACTTGAAGTATATGGGTTTGTATTTTCGTAAGGATTAACGTCGGCGTAAGGCGAATTAGTGTCATTGTTATTTGCATTTTGATCTTCCTGGTTATTTTCAGGTGTACCACCCTTAAAATCTTCGGGTTTTTCTTCAAATTGATTTTTGTTTCTAAATTCTTCCATAAAAACTCCTATAAGCACCTATTAAGGCGAATTTTCTTTAGTATTTTAAAACACTTTATCTTCGTTTATTTTTTTGCGTGATCTTTTTTCTATAATATATGAAAGTCACGATTAAAGTTATTAAAATCACAAACGAAAAGAAATAAACGTAATAAATTTTATCTATTTTTAAATATAAATACTGGCTAAAGTTAAGATCTAAACTTTCAATACAGCCAACGTATCTATATACACAGCTTCCACTTTGCGACTCAAGCGCAATAAAAAGCAAGGTTTCATCTTCAAATTTAGGGAGTTTAATGCTCTTTTCAGCAAGTGGAACACTAAATGACTTTATCGTGTCGTAATGTTTAAACTGCCCGTTTTTAAAATCTTCAATAGTTATACCAGATTTGCCGGTTTCAGCAAGCCGTCTGAGTCTATCGGTTGAGCGTACGGCTAAAATATGAGCTGTTCCCGATTTAACGTCACTATTCCATAATAAGTAATCGTTACCATCTAAAAATTTATCAATCTCGACACTTTCTGGTGTGAAGTTTTTAAATATCGTGCTTTGTTTTTCGGGTAAAGTAATGCTAAATTTAACACGCTCTTCTTTCAAATCTATAGTCACGTTTGATATAACTATACCACTATTTTTTCCGTCGGAATAAAATAATGCAGTTTCGCTATCGTTTAACTCACTTGAAATTAAGGTGTCTGCCGTTTTATTTTTATCAGCGTTACCGAAAGTGGTTAGACTGTACTTTTTTCTTGGGTATTCTATACTGTAAACTGGTTCGTTATTTCCTAAAAGTGCATACGAAATACCAGTTGGAGAACTAAGAGCTTTTGTCGTATTAGGATCTCCAACCCTATAAACGTAAATCTCATCTTTTCCGTACATATTGCCGTAATCCGTGTTTCCAAGTTCGCCTGCTTTATTATAATATGCAGAAGAGCGATTAACCCTGTAAACTATAAGACCGTCACCCGAAAGCCCACAGTCAAACGGATCTTGTGCTGTTGCAAGTGATTTCGACCTAAACTCTAGCATAAAATAATCGCCCGTTTGATGATAATCGGATAAAACTATTTTAGCAATCGTTTTTTCTTTATCGCTGTAAGTTAAAGGTAGGCTATATTCACCGCTATCGTTAATATAAAGTATATCGCTATAATCAAGCCAACCCATTTTATAACGTAAATAACCGAGCATATTTTGCGGAATTACGGTTGAACTTCCCATTAAATCAAACTCGCCAACCGATTGGTATGCTGAATTTTTATCAGAATAATAATCGGAAAGCCCTAAAGTATGCATCATTTCATGTGCTAAAACACCAACGTTGTATAAATTACCTTCTTCATTTAAAATGAGGTTATTATTTATGCGCTCTGAAGTAATACTCTGTGCAGAGATAATATTATAGGCGTGTACCGAAGCATCCCCCAACTTTAGGGACTTACCCGCTTTCACTCTATATTCTTCCTCGTTACCAGATTCGTAATAGTAATAACTCATAAGCTTTTTGTCGTCAAAAGAACGACTGTTGCCCATATGTGGCCACAAAATTTCACCCCTTTCAGCTTCATCCTTAAAATCGGTAATAATTACTAAACTATCAACAATTCCATCACCGTTTAAATCACTATCGTAATCCGAATCAATTTTCAAAGAATTAACTATTTCGTTTAATAAAAGTTGCTCGCGGTAAGCTTCATCGATATGTACTTTCGCCCCTATTGTTTCCGAAGCTACCGGCTCGCCTTTATCGTTAAAATATCGATTATCATATCCCTCTGGGTTAATCTCTAAATATTCCTCATCAGTCCATTTATAGCGTGGCTTATAATAAGCAACCGACATATTAGATCGAACAAAATCTGCATTTTCAGGTTTTAATATATTAGTAAAAAGTTCAACTTTTTCCCTGCTTTGATAAAGTAAATAATTTTTAACGCTAACCGAAGAAGTTTCATACATTGCTTTTATATCGTCTTCAAAATTTTCTTCAAAGGAAGGCTCTTCGTTAAAGGTTAAAAATACAACCGAATTTTGTAATTTAACTTTTTGAATATTCTCTTCTGCTATTACTTCAGCTTTGTTTAACGGAAATAATAGTAAAAAGGTTGTTATTGCGAGAAGTATCGCAAAAAAATTTTTTCTTTTCATACTTTATATTGTACCATATTTGTTTACAAAAGGCATTTAAAATGCTATAATATTTTAAAAAAAATAAAAATTTTTGGGATAGAGTTATGGATCTTTCACTTTTTTACGGAAAAAATTATCCTCAAGAAAAAAATAATAGGGCAAATGAACTTTATGATTCTTTTGTAAAATTGCAAGGAAAAGCACCTGAATACATATTATCTTCACCCGGCAGAGCTGAAATTTTAGGCAATCATACCGACCATAATCACGGAAAAGTGATGGTTGCCTCGATCAACTGTGATATTTTGTGCTTTGCATCAAAAACTAACGATCAAACCATAGTTATTCACTCTGAAGGTTATCCGCCAATAAAAACTTGCGTAACCGATAATCAAGTGAATGCAAGCGAATATGGAACTTCTTTAGCCTTAGTTAAAGGCGTTTGTAGCAAACTTAGAGAATTAGGATATGATTTTGGTGGATTCGTTGCTTGTAACACTTCTAATATATTTAAGGGGGCCGGTGTATCTTCTTCAGCAGCTTTCGAGGTTTTAATATGTGAAATTATTAATCTCCTTTACCTTGACGGAAAATTAGACCCTATGACTAAAGCTGTCGTTTCACAATATGCTGAAAACGTTTTCTTCGGCAAACCTTGTGGACTGCTCGACCAAAGTGGTATCGCTTTAGGTTCTCTTTCTAAACTTGATTTTAAAAATCCAACGAAACCCGAAATTAAAACTTTTTTACCACCTGCCGGCTATACTTTAGTTATTACCAACACTGGTGGCGACCATGCAAAACTTACACCCCACTATGCAGCGATTAGAAGCGAAATGGAACAAATCGCAGGTTTTTTTGGCAAAAAAGTTCTTCGCGAAGTTGAAGAAAATGAATTTTTAAACAACGTACATCTTTTAAAACAAAAATTTTCATCACGAGCTATTTTACGGGCAATGCACTTTTATAGCGAAAATAAACGAGTTGATTTGGCCCAGCAAGCGATTGAAGCAGGCGATAACTTAGCATTTTTGGCTCAAGTATCTGCAAGTGGGCAAAGTAGTGCATCTGTTTTACAAAACTGCTACGTTCCCGGTCAAAACGAGCAACCAGTTATGTTAGCCATCGAGCTTGGTAAACAGATTACTAAAAAAAGCTATTTTAGAGTGCACGGCGGTGGATTCGCAGGCTCGATTTTAGCCTTTATTCATAACGATGAACTTGAAGATTACCTTGCAATCATGAAAAAAGTTTTCGGTAGCGAAAACGTGTTTACCGCACAAATAAGAAGCACTGGCACTTGCGGTTTTAAATTATAAATTACATTTTTCTACAAAAAAATTCAATATTCGACAAAAGGTCGCCACGCTTTTATTATATAATCAATATATAATTTACGTGGCGGTTTTTTTTATGAAAAATTTAACTTACAAAAGTATTTTAAAATATACATTTTGCGCTATTGTTTTTTATTTTGCTAATAGCATAATAAAGGGTGTTCCTTTTTCAATTAGCCTACTAACTGCATTTTTAAATTATAACTTTTCTCTTTTTACGGTAGCAGTAATTTTTTGTGTAGTTAATTTTTTATCATTTTCGCCCACGCAAGCGCTTTTGTTATTTATTAGCGCATTATTTTTAGTTGTTGTATTTTCTTTATATAAAAGAAAAAAATCTACCGTTAAAGGCGAACTTATATTGTATCTTGCCATTGCACTAATCCCTTATTTAGTCTTTGATTTTGCTGAAAATATTTATACAAAACTTGCCTATAGTGCGATTATCTATGCTTTTGCAGTTATTTTTAATCTTTTTGTTAAAGTTATTTTCGTTAACCGTTTTCAACTAAAAAGCGACCTTTACGAAAGAGTGGCATTTGCTATTTCAACCGTAATTTTATCATTTGGTTTAATTACGGTAACTTCTTATAACTTTTATCAATTTATTGCATTAACCGCCACTTTATTCTTTTGTGGTTTTTACAAAAATACAAAAGCGCTTATACCAACCTTTGTTCTTTCGCTTGCACTATCGATTTTTAAAGGTGACTTTGAGTCCCTTGCAATATTTGAAATTTTATGCGTTGCCTCATTATTATTTATAAGGCTTAGTCAATTATGGTCGGGCATAAGCGTTATTCTTGTTCAGTTTGCAATTTTCTATTTTACAGGCGAATTGCAAGCCTTTAAATTTATCGATTATTTTTATTCTTTTGCACCAATCTTAATATTTTTATTTACGCCACAAAAAATTATATCTTCGTTCAAGGAAAACCTTACGAAGTTTGGCGAACCGCTTATTACCCGCGAAATAATTAATAGCGAGCGCGGAGAACTTTCGTTAAAATTAAACAATCTATCTCAAGTATTTAACGAGTTGGAATGTACCCTCGAAGGGTTTGATAAAATTTTTCTAACTAAAGAAAATTTAGTTGAAAAAATTGCCGATGAAATTTTGCTTACCGTTTGTAGTGAATGTAGTTATTACAAGCAATGTAAGAAAAAAAATAAGCCTAGTAGAGAGCATTTAATCAAACTTATAAACGTAGGTTGTTTAAAGGAAAAAGTTACGTTAATCGACCTATCGCGCGATTTTTCAGAGTATTGTTATTCTGCAACCAATATGCTCAACCAAATTAATAAACTGCTTGAACTATACAAAGAAAAGGCAAAAGAAGTTGATGATATATCAACCTTAAAAAACACCTTACAGATTGAATCACACGCTGTTAGCGAGGCGCTAAAACAGTTAGCTTTCGAGCTTTCACATAAAATCGAGTTCGACCATCAAAAGGAGCGCGAGATATTTGAAAGCTTAGTAAACGTTGGGGTGATTCCAAGACAAATAGCTTTTATAGGCGACAAATATCATATCGTTTTCAACAAACAAAAAATAATTTTTTCAAGCGTAGCTAAAATACTTTCTTCGTCACTAAACCAACCTATTTCACTAATAACTAAAAGCGATATAGGAAACGAAGTTTTTACTACTTTTGCAAAATCCCCAGACCTTGACGCTTGCTTTGGTATTGCTACAAAAACAAAAGAGGGATCTGATTACAGTGGAGATTGCCATCTTCTTACAAAGATAGATAACGGCAAGTTTATGATTTCGCTTTGTGACGGAATGGGTAGCGGTAAGCGAGCACAAACGAACTCAAGTTTAGCAATTTCACTGTTTGAAAACCTTTATAAAATTGGTATTAGTAACCAAAGTGCGCTTGATTTATGCAATAAATTACTTTCAATCTGTGCTAGTGAAAGTTTTTCTACCCTTGACTGCGCCCTTTTTGATTTGTATGAAAAAAATCTTACCGTAATAAAAATAGGGGCGAGTTATGGTTTTTTAATAGGAGAAAACGAAGTTCGTATATTAGAAAATAGCTCACTACCGCTGGGTATTTTAGAAGAAATTACCCCCAATTATTACACTCTACCTTTAAACTCGGGCGACCAACTAGTAGTTATTTCAGATGGAGTTGCCGACGCCTTCTTTTCAAGCACTGACACTGTTGATTTTTTAACCGCAAACAAAAGTAAAAACCCACAAACTTTGGCAAATAAACTTATTTCTTACGCACTTGAACAGTACGGTGGTATAGCAAAAGACGATATGACCGTAATAGTTGTAAAAATATATTGATTATTACAAATAAAAATTTTAATTCCCTTATATAGTACGCAAAAAAGTGGCAGTACTCTAAAACAAAATTGCTACTTTCATGTTATAATTATATTGCGTTTGGTAAAAGGGGGTATTAATGGAAATAATCAATTTACTATCGAAATACAGCGTTGACTGTGTTGCAACCGCTATCTTTAGCGCAATTATAATATTAGCGGTTAAAAAAAATTATGCTTTACCAGAAAAAGCGAATAGACTGCTTCCTTTTTTGGTTGCATTTTTAGTATATGCACTATCTTCACTATTTAATTTAATCGATATTAATAGCGTAATGAATAAAAGTATGACTGCCGGTGGTCTTTCCACCGTGCTTTACGCATTTTTAGGCGGATATTCGCTAACTAAAGAAGAAGAACTTAAAAAGCTTATGAACACTATTTTGAAATCGGTACTACACGAAAATCAAATATCTAAGGTAACCGAAGAAATTATAAACGGAATTATGAGCGAAGAAGACGAGTCACTTATTACGCTAAAAATAAGCGAACTTATTAAAAGTTATTCAACGGCTGAAATTAGTGAAGAAAAAATTTATGCAATTACAACTATTTTCGTAAATGCATATCGTTCACTTTCTTTAAAACGAAAAGAAAAATCTTAACAAACAAAAAAACCGCCGGTTTAAAACCGACGGTTATTTTTTATGTTTTGTTTTTCGGTCGCTCCTTACCGATTATCTATACGATAATTACTTAACGTTTTGAACTCTGAAATAAGTAAGAACTAAAGATGCAACTAAAATAGCAGCAGTAACGCTCCACTTAACAGCGCTAAACCAACCTGCACCAGGTGCAAAGCAGAACATGATAAGTACTAATAAAGCAGCAGCAGCGATACATGCTAAGCATACGTCGATGATGCAAACTTCTGCTTTTTTAAGTTTTAAAACTGTGAATACAACGCCTGCAACAACAGCAGCACAACCAACAGCAAATAATACCCAGAATAAAGGTGCAACATTGCGGATTAAAGCGCTAAAAGCATCAGTAGCTTCTAAAGTGATTAAAATACCGTAAGCAACAGCTACAACAACTGCAGGAATGATCCAACCAAACTTTTTAAAAGTTTTAGCATAATATTGTCCAATCTTTTTTAACATATTTCTTCTCCTATTTTTTACTTCGTAAGTTTTTTATCGTCGGAGCGAAGACGAATGATTTACAAAGTTTATTATTTACTATAACCTTTAGGTTACTGTTCTATTATATCACTTGAACGCATAAAGTCAAGCAAAATAACCCTGAATTTAAAAAAATTGTAATTTTTTAATTTTTTTTCAAAAATTTAATAAAAATTTAAGGTAATTTTAAACAATGATGTGTATAATACCACTTTGTATAATTGTAATTATAAGCTTATAAAGCAATTTATAATTATTTTTATTTTTTAAAGCACCCTATTATATATTAAGGTTATGCTTTATCAACAAGTTAAGGGAATAGTCGGCACTAATGGTGTGATGTTGTCAACAGCTCGGTTTATCCTGGCTTCATCTTAAATGACGAGACTTATCTGCTTTTGCATCTAAAAGCAAATAGGTCTTTTATTTTTGCAAAAAAATATCATTTAAGAGGTTTAATATGTCACGTTCAACAAATTTAAAAGAATGCGTATGTGAAACGTTCAAAAAAAGATTATGCACTAATGCTTTTAAAGATATTACGGTTTCATCACTTTGCATTGAGTGTAAAATTAACCGCAAAACCTTTTATAATAACTTTGAAGATAAATATAAACTTGCAATTTATCTTTTTGAAAACGAGTTTATAAATTTAGTAAATAAAGAAAACTTAACACTTTTTGAAGAGCTTGAACGTCTTTGCTTTTATTTTGAAAACAACAAAACCGTTTATAAAAAACTCTTTTCTTTCAGCGAGCAACCCGATTTTATAACCGCTTTTAAAAATTATTTACTTAAGTTGCTTACAAACGCTAAGTGTAAAAGCGACAACTTAAATTTAACCTTTTTAACTAATTCGTTAACCGTGAACTTTTACGAGTGGTTAACTTCAAGCGAAAATATTAATTGCAATAAATTTTATTCACAACTAAAGATTTTTTTACAAAACTTTTTTTAAGCGCGCAGATGTGCGCTTTTTTATTTGCAAAAATGACTTTAAATTGTTATACTTATTATATATATGCGCAAAAAAAATAAAATGACACAACCCGAAAGGTATTATTCATTCTCAAACTATTTAAAACAAACTTTTGGTAAAAAAATTTATAAGCTTAGCTTCAACGGTGGTATGACCTGCCCTAATCGCGATGGAAAAATAGGCACTAAGGGCTGTATTTTTTGTAGTGAAGGCGGTAGCGGTGACTTTGCAGTTAATTTAAACCGTGATATTTCTTGCGCCATTGAAGAAGCAAAGAAAAAGGTAGCAGGCAAAACCACAAACGATAGTGGTTATATTGCTTATTTTCAAAGCTATACAAACACTTACGCCAGCGTTGAAAGGTTAAAAGAACTGTTTTTACCACTAATTAATCGCGAAGAAATAGTTGCTCTTTCTATAGGCACAAGGCCCGACTGTTTACCCGATGACGTTATTTCTTTTATTGGCGAGCTTTGTAAAATAAAGCCCGTTTTTGTTGAACTTGGGCTTCAGTCAATCCACGAAAGCACCGCAAAATTTATAAGGCGCGGTTATAAAACCGAAGTTTTTGATAAAGCAGTGCAAAAATTAAATGCAGTTAACGCTAAAGTTGTAGTTCACTTGATTTTAGGTTTACCTTACGAAAACGAACAAATGATTTTGCAATCGGTTGAACATATTTCAAAATTAAATATCCACGGCGTAAAACTTCAACTTTTACACGTTTTAAAAAACACTGACCTAAACGAACTTTATAAAAATGGGGACTTTAGCACTTTATCGTTAAACGAATATATCGATTTGCTTGCAAAATGCGTTGAACTTTTACCACCAAATATGGTTATTCATAGATTAACTGGCGACGCACCAAAAAATATCTTGGTAGCGCCCGAATGGTCGGCAAATAAAAAATTGGTTTTAAATTCAATAACTAAGCGCTTTAATGAACTTAACGTAGTGCAAGGTAAAACTTTTAATAAAAAATAAAAATTAAAAACGCAAAACAATAAATTTTTCTTGTTTTGCGTTTTTTAGTTAGTCTATAGATTGATTATCGGCACTTTCACCATTTCTTAAACGTTTACTTTTTATTTTTCTTAACAACCTTGCAATTACCATTCCAGCCGGCTTTAAAGTTATTATCTATACCCTCGCTTAAGCTTATAACGCAATTTTCAGCGCCCATAAAAACCCTTTTTCCAAACTCTTTAACCGAGTTTGGTATTTTAATTTGAGTTAGCTGTTTACAACCTTGAAAAACAGCGTCTTTAATTATTTCAACGCTATTTGGAATATTAATTTCACAAAGCTGATTACAATTTGCAAAAAGATTATTTTCTAAAGATTGTACTCCTTTTGAAAATTTAACGCTCTTTAAATTTTTACAGCCAAAAAATGCGTATTCATCAATTATTTTTACGTTTGCTGGTATAACTAAATTTTCAATTCCCGTTTTAGCAAACGCACCCGCACCAATTTTTATTAAAGTAGCAGGAAAAACAACTTCTTTTAAATCGGCTCTATCGCAAAACAAATGGGGAGCAAGCGACTTCGTTCCGCTTGGAATTTCAACCCTTTCAATTTCACGGCTAACGTAAACCAACTCTCCGTTTATAACGTGAAAATCATTACTAAAATAATTCATCCCGTCTTTCCCTCTACTTTTCGAGGGTTTCATAGGCATAGCCAAAACTCGAGCTACCCAATCATCTTCCTGCGCAATTTCGGCGGGGTTCGCATCCTTTGCAAGCCAGAATGGATCGCCCATCCCTTCCCATCCATCTTCAAAGCCCTTAGGCTCGAAGGTGTGTTCACATCTTACTATAAAATCTTTTATACCCTCAAACGCACCTCGACCAATTTCTTTTACCGACAACGGAATAAGAACGGGGAATAATAAATTACAACCCCAAAATGCGTTTTCCCCAATATATTCAATCGAAGAATTGTTAAAATCAAGCATCTTTATACTTTCACAACCAGAAAAAGCCCCTCGCTCAATACGTTTAAGTGAACTTGGAAAGTTAATATCAACTAAATTTTTACAGTTTGCAAAAGCGTACTCACAAATTGTTTGAACACTACTTGGTAAACAAACACATAGCAAACTACTATTGTTATAAAATGCCCTATCTTCTATTTTTTTTATTCCATTAGGAATAATAACTACGCTTTCACTTCCCTTGTATTTTATAAGATTATTATTTTCGATTACAAAATCACTCGTTTTTTGTATTTTAATTTGATTAAACTCGTTATCATTTTTTAAAAGATAATTATCTTCTTCAACTTTTTTAATAACTTTTTGCTCGTTATTTTGTTGGTGTTCCTTTAAAAGAATATCTTTTACCCAGTTTAAAATAAGCTCAAAACTATCGTTTTCATTAAAATGGTTGGTGTTTTGAAAAATAACGTGCATTCTTTGGGGTAAAAGAGCACATTCATTTAAACAAAAAACCTTTGCATATCCAAAGTTAGCTCCACTAAAAAATCTTTGATAAAAGCCGTTTATAACTTGATAAACGGTTGCGGTTTTTAAAATCGCGCAAGCATTATCAACTTTAATTTCACCATCGGTAAGTAGTAAAAACAGCCTACTTTTAGATGCTATTTCAGCCATATCTTTATCGTGAACTAACTTATTAAAATTCGACTTACAGTTTATTCCTTTTTCGCTAAGAAAATTAAATAAATCCGTTGATTTTTCGTATATTTTTTTATTGCCAAAATTTCCAGCGCAACAAATATATAAATCACAAATAAAATTATCGCTCATTTTGCATCCAAATAAAACATAAGATATTAGGTATTAAATCCTATAATTTAGTTTACCAAATGCTTAAAAAACTGTCAACTAATATTAAAAGATTTGCTAATATTAGTATAATTTAGTATAATATATTTATAAATGTGTAAAAGATAGGCAATAATTGCAAATGTGTTTACCAAAAATTTACTGTACTTAAGTTAAACTTTTTAAGTAAAAATTTTTTTTAAAATAGGTTTATTTTATGTTAGAATTAAAAAACGTTACTAAAAACTATTACGTTGGCGATACCGTTGTTGAAGCCTTAAAGGGCGTTTCGCTTTCATTTAGAAAAAGCGAGTTCGTTTCAATTTTAGGTCCTTCAGGCTGTGGCAAAACTACCCTTCTTAATATTATCGGTGGGTTAGATCGTTACACCGCAGGCGATATTATTATCGATGGCATTTCCACTAAGCTTTATTTAGATAAAGATTGGGATACCTACCGTAACCACTCTATCGGCTTCGTTTTTCAAAGTTACAACCTAATTCCTCACCAAACGGTACTTGCAAACGTTGAGCTTGCACTTACTCTTTCGGGCGTTGCTCCTGCAGAAAGGCGTGAACGCGCGATTAAGGCGCTTGAAAAGGTTGGACTTGCCGACCAAATCAAAAAATTACCCGCCCAACTTTCGGGTGGGCAAATGCAAAGGGTTGCTATTGCCCGTGCAATAGTTAACGATCCCGAAATTATTTTAGCCGATGAGCCTACCGGCGCGCTCGATACCGAAACGAGCGTTCAAATAATGAATATTTTAAAAGAACTTGCAAGCGAAAGGTTAGTTATTATGGTAACTCACAACCCCGACCTTGCAAAGGAATATTCAACGCGTATTATCAATTTAAAAGACGGGCTTGTTAAAGACGATACTAATGCTTTTGCCTACACTAATGAAGAGCGTAACAGCGAGCAAGAAAAGAGCCTTGAAGATGCGAAAAAAACTAAACCTAACCGTTCTATGAGTTTTAAAACCGCCCTTCAACTTTCACTTAAAAACTTAGGCACTAAAAAGGCAAGAACTCTACTAACTTCCTTCGCTGGCTCGATAGGTATTATAGGTATTGCATTAATTTTATCGCTTTCGGCAGGTTTTTCAACCTATATTAACAACGTTCAGCGCGATACTTTGTCAAACTACCCAGTAACTATTAGTAACGCTTCAATGGATATGACTAGCTTCGTAACTGCCTTTATGGGCGAAGCTGAAAACGTAAACAACCTTGAAAAATATCCTGAAACAGAAAGTTTAACACCTAACCCTATGCTTGAAACGTTAATGAGCGGTTATTCGCAAAGCTTAGGCTCAAATGACCTTTCTTCATTTAAAAAATATCTTGACGAAAAGAAAGAACTGCTTGATAGCAACCGAATAAGCACTATTCAATACGGCTATAGCTTTAATTTAAATTTATTCCAAAAAGAGGGTGCTTCATATAAACAGGTAAATGAAATTGCCCCAATGGAAAACTATATGCCGGAAAATATCGGTTCTGGTTTAACAAACTTATTCCAACCTTATTACACAAGCTTCAAAGCTATGATGAGCACAAATAATAGTTGGGCTGAAATGCTTGGTAGCGATAAACTTTTAAAGGCTCAATACGATTTGCTTGCAGGCGACTGGCCAACAATGCAAAGACCAACAAACGGTAAAAACTGGCCTCTTTTAGTTGTTGTTGACGAATATAACCGCATACCAGACTACTCTCTTTATATGATGGGTCTTTTAAGCGACGACGACGTTAGATATATCTTTACAAGAATGGCGTACAATATGCAGTATGCAAACAATAAAGAACTTGTTGATGCCAAGTTAAAAGAAACCTTCCCAAATTACCAGCTTACAACTTCATTATCTTTTAATGATGTAATCGGTAAAAAGTATAACGTTCTTTTAAATGGTGAACTTTACACTGAAGATGAAGAAAAGAAACAAAATATCTCGGGAGTTGACGTAACTGCATATAAGACAATTTCAGTAGACGATGTAAAAACTTTACTTGACAAACAAGAAGTTACCCTTGAAATAGTTGGTGTTGTTCGTTTAAAAGAGGGGGCTGCAGGTGGCTCGCTTTCAAAAAATATGTACTACACCCCTGCACTTACCGAATATTTACTTGATAAAACTCAAACACTGGATGCTGTTAAAGCTCAACTTTCACTTATCGATATAACTATTAGCGATATTAAAGGCTCGTGGGATATATTACAAAACACCTTTACGATTGATAATAATGCCGAGCTTGCAAACACCCTTTACAAATTAGGTATTGCAGATAAAACAAACCCATCAAGCATCTCTATTTATCCTTCAACCTTTGAAGATAAGGATTACGTAATTCAAATAATCAACGATTACAACAAGGGTAAAGATGAAAGCGAACAAATTAAATATACCGACTATTTAGGTATGATGATGGATTCAATTACCGTTATTATTAACGCAATAACCTACGTTTTAATCGCGTTCGTTTCAATTTCGTTAATAGTTTCTTCAATTATGATAGGCGTTATCACTTATATTTCAGTTCTTGAAAGAACAAAAGAAATTGGTGTTCTTCGTGCAATGGGTGCTTCAAAGCGCGACGTTGCAAGAGTGTTCAACGCCGAAACCGCTATTATTGGTTTTGCTTCGGGTATGCTTGGTATTATTATTACCGTTTTATTAAACATCCCTATAAGTTTAATTATTAAATCGCTAACGGCTATTGCAAACGTTGCCTCACTTCCACTTGCAGGCGGTATAGCTTTGGTATTAATAAGCGTTGCATTAACCATAGTTGCAGGTATTATTCCATCAAATATGGCTTCTAAAAAAGACCCTGTTATTGCACTTAGAAGCGAATAATATTTGCTTATCCTTTTTAAAAAACAATACAAAAACCGCGCTATATATCAATTAGCGCGGTTTTTTATTGCTTATATTTTTTTAGTTAATTAAAATATTCAATTATTCCGCTTGCAAATAGTAATTCGTAAGCGCTTTTATTTTTTAAAAGATATGGGGTTAAAGTAAGCGCAGTTGCGCGTTCTTTAGCATTGTAATGTTCTACCGTATATTTTCTTCCGCCAAACTCTTTTTTAAAAATTTGAGCCTCATTATCAAGTTCCATTAAATAACCATCTATTAGCTTTATAACTGTTTCATCACTATAAACCTTTTCTTTAAGTTCATCCAACTCTTCACAACTTAAATCAACCGTTTTGGGAAGAGAATAATCAAGTAAATAGCAATCTCCCATAAGCTTATTAATTTGCTCTTCTTGTCTTGCTATACCACATCTTTTTAAAAGGAATGAAGTGTCGTTTGTAAAATAAAATTTATAAAGCCTTAAAATCATTTTATAAATTAAATATTCCCTTTCACCACGAAGTGATAGGTTTGCGTTTAATTTGCTTAAAATTTCGCCTGCAATGCTAGGAATGTAGTCAAAGCCTGAAAGAACTTCGCTCACTATACTTAAAAGGTGCGAAATTACAAGATACACTATTAAATGAGTTTGTAAATATTTTTGCAAGTACTTTTGGCTTTCTTCAAGCACGTCTGCTACTTGTTTTTTACTATTATCCCCTGTTATAGCGCGATTAACAGCCATTTCAACCTTTATAAGTTTACGCGCAAAAATCCTTCTAACACAGTCCACAAAGGCACTTCGATTGCATTTTGCAAGCAACTTTTCATCTAATATAATTGCTCTATCTAATCCGCTTGAAAGGGCGTGTTTTATAAAAAATTCGTAGTCAAAATCAAGTGGTAAATAAATAATTTTAACCTTACTATTTTCATATTTTTTACTTATAAGCATTGCAAGGTCTTCACTTGCAGTTACTATAATCGTTCCAACGTTATTTACCGAACGCAAAAGAACTTCAAGTTCGTTTTCGTTAATTTTGCCCTCGTTTAAACAAAAACTAACTACTTCGCGCGGGCTAAGCAATTTTTTTATACTGCTTGCTAATGCAAACCAACCGCTGTTAAAACAAATATTTATAATCGCTCCGTTTTGGTTTACGAGCGAGGGTATAAGCTCGCTAACGTTACCGCAAATAAGATTATTTTTTGGTATAAAATTTGCGGTAGAATTTTCCACCGCAAAAGTAAAATCGTTTTTCATATTATAATTGTTTTTTACCAATTTGAGCATAAATTAATAATCTTTGCTTAAAATCGGTAACCTTATTAATAGTTTTTTGAGTATATAAACCATCTTCTAAATTGTTTGAAGCACTTATGTAATTTCCAAGCAAGGCATATGCGCACTTTTCAAGATATGGCTTAATACTTTCTGGAGCAGAACTTTCAAAATGGTTACGTGGGTATTCAATTCTTTCGTTAAATATTACAAGCATTTGGTTACTTTCAGCAAGTTTAATAAACTCTTCAAGTATCTTTTCACTTAAATTATTACCACTAATAGAAACGGCGTGTATATCCTCGTCATTA
This sequence comes from Christensenellaceae bacterium, assembly GCA_045589175.1. Taxonomy (GTDB): domain Bacteria; phylum Bacillota; class Clostridia; order Christensenellales; family Borkfalkiaceae; genus HGM11416. Next base: position 75,288 of record JAZNFS010000073.1, on the reverse strand, counting down.
AGTTCTTTTAATAAATTTTCAAAATCAGCAATCGTCTTTTGGCTTTCGGTTTGGTTTTTAAGCCAATTATTAGGTGCGTGATATTCATAACAAGCAATTACGCTGTTTTTTGAAGCAACTGACAAATAATCGCTCAATGCGGGTGGAGTAAGCCCCCCTTCAACCGAACTAAAATTATTTCTTAGCGCGCTAATCAAATCGTAAACGTAAAAAGGATTGTTTGGGTCGCATAAAAGATTATAAGAACCCTCTTCAATATCTAAACATAAAGTATTTCTTAAAAAGTCGGCTAATGCTCTACCTTTATTAAATTTTTCAATAAGTTTTTCGCTAGTTGCTTTGTATAAATGTTTTAAAGTAAGCGTTGCGCCTTTTTTAATGTTAGCAATTTTGCAAACTTCCTTTTCAAAGTCAACAACAATATCAAACTTAGTCAATTTTTTATTAATTTTTTCGCAAACGTTGCTAACTCGTTTAAAACCAACTTTTCTAAACTCTTCAAGCATAGGCAAAAATTCCGCCTCGGCATCTTTAGTTATTCCATAAAAAGCGTAAATACCTTCTTCACCCTTATTGTTAACTAAAGTTACCTCAAATCCGTTAACGGTACTAATATTTAAAAATTTACACGCATATTCAAACTCATCTTTACCATTCAAAGTACCGTAGTCGCAATCGCAAGCAATTTTAATACCGCTCTTATACGCCATATAAGCTGCTAAAGTTGCAGAATAAGGCGAAAAAGAATAGTGAGTGTGAATATTCATATTAACTTCGTGCAAATTTTGATCTGGCACTAAAGAGTGGTCAAAACGCTCACGTTTTTTTAGTTCTTTAAGCGACGCTTTTCTAACAAAGGCAAACTTGTTATTCAGTTTTTCAATTAATCTTTCGCTTTGCATTACAATCTCCTTAACGGTTAGGGCTAACACAACCTTGCGGTAGCACCAAAGATTATATTTATCATTTGCTATTTAATTTTACATTAAACCTAAAAAAAAGTCAATGTATTTACTCAATTTTAATTAATTATAAAAAAAAATTGATTTTAAGCAACTTTTTTTCAAAAACCACTTGTAAAATCTTGATTTTATGTTATAATATAAGCATAAGAAATGTTGTTGCGTTGCTTTTTATTCTAAAGGCTATCGCACAATAATTAAAATTGGAGGAAAATTATGAACAAAAGTGAATTTATTAGAGCATATGCCGACAAATTAGGCGTTACAATTAGAGAAGCAGAAAATAATTTTGAATTATTAGTAGAAACTTTAACCGACTCGCTAAAGAAAGGTGAATACGTACACATTTCAGGTTTTGCTACCTTTGAAGTTAAGAAAAAAGCTGAAAGAGATGGTGTTAACCCAAAAACCGGTGAAAAAATTTCTATCGCAGCTTGCAAAGCTCCTACAGTTAAATTCAGCAAAGCTTATAAAGATATTTTTAACGGCTAAAATTATTTAAGTTTCATTTCACAAAATATTAAAGAGTGCAAAAAAATTGCGCTCTTTTTTATTATTTTTTAGTAAAAATTATTAGCTTTTTATAACCAATAAACCCTTTAACCTCAGCCCAAGTATTTACGTTAGTTGAAGAATAATTTAACGTATAAATGCACGTATATGTTCATTAATCAATATTTCTACTGTATGTAGAGCTGTTTTATAAAATTCTACAATAAGAAAAAGCATATCTACGTTTTGTTTTTAAATAGTATATAAAAATTATAAGGTTTCTTGTAGACATATTCTTTTTTAGTTGATATAATACAAAAAAAACATTAGGAGATTACTATGCAAAATTATATTTTAAGTTGTTGTTCACCAGTTGATCTTACCATTAAACAACTAAACGACAGAAATATTAAATGTCTTTTTTATCACTATTTCGTAAACGACGAAGAATTTATCGACGATATGTACGATGGGCAATCGCCAAAGGAATTTTACGATAAAATGCGCGCTGGGTTTGCAACAAGAACTTCTCAAATCAACTCCCACACCTACTACGAATACTTTGAAAACCTTTTAAAAGAAAACAACACAATCGTTCACGTAACACTATCATCTGGGCTATCTGGTTCGTATAATAGCGCGCGCTTAGCACTTGAAGATATTAAAAAAAATCACCCCGAAAGTGAAATTTATCTTGTTGATTCGCTATGCGCCTCAAGTGGATACGGGTTACTCGTTGATGTTTTAGCAGACAAGCGTGATGAAGGATTTAGCGCAAAGCAATTATTCGATTATGCCGAAAAAATAAAATTAAACGTTCGCCTTGAATTTTGTTCAAGCGATTTAACCTACTACGTTCGTGGTGGAAGAATCTCAAAAAGTGCGGGATTTATTGGAAATATGCTAAAGGTTTGCCCCGTTTTAAATATGGATAATTTAGGTAAACTTGTAGTAAGAAAAAAAGTAATGGGTGCAAAAAATTCATTAAACGAATTATTTAACACAATGAAATCAAAGGCTTTAAACGGAAAAGATTATTCTTTAAAATGTTATATATCTCACTCCGATTGTTTACCCCTTGCCGAGCAACTAAAAAAACAAGTTGAAAGTTATTTTGAAAATTTAATCGGAAACGTTTTTGTATACGATATTGGCTCAACTATAGGCTCTCATTCAGGTCCCGGTACGGTAGCTCTCTTCTTTATTGGTGAACAACGTTAATAGATAAATTTATAAAACTAATTTATTCAAAAAAGCCCTATATAGGTTGATTAACTCATAATAATCACCTTTATATAGGGCTTTTTTATTAACATGCATAACTTACAAAATAATTTTCAACGCTTTGCTTTAAATAACTCGTTAACGCAGTTGCGTTTAAAACAGAAAAATCTTTTAAAATTACCGAAACGTAAGGCGTTGGATTATAGTCGGTTTTACTTGAAATCTTACCGCCACCCGTAATATTTCCAAACATTTCACCCCAACCACCAAAATAATTTAAGTATTCTTGGAAGTCGTTGTAATGGTTATAAGTATAAAAAACGTATTTATCGTTAACGTCGGTAACTGGTAAACTGTTTTTAAATCTTGAGTAAACTATTCTTGCCGCTCCACGAGTAATCGTGCTACCGTTATTGTATATTACACTATCGTATTTGGGATCGCAGTCAGTGCCGGTAGTTCCAATATCTATTTCGTAATATTGAAGATTGCCACCGCAACCGCTTATATTTGGAAGTTCGGGCTCGTATGGATAACTATTGGTGCTACCACTAAATTTGCTGTGGTTAAGCCTTAAATATTTACCCCACTTATTACTTGAAGGACTGCCCGATTTATTGCTCGTATAATTAGCAGGAATATTGCCGAAGGCGTAAACGTAGGCGGCAACGTCTTCTAAAGTAACGTACGCACCACCCTTGTAAACCGCGTTTACAATATTGCCTGAATAATCAACAACATAGTAGGCGTTACCATCGGCAGAATAAAGCTCATTACTGTTTTTAAAATATTTACCGTTTTGATTTGGCATTACACTTGAAAGGGTTGGCTCTTGGTCTTGCTCACTTATGTCGCCCGACATAAAACCACGTTCACTTCTAAACAACGCATCTTGATAACTGCTTGCAGGAGTATAATTTGCATAAAACTCTTGCGAAGTCATATCCTCGTAAGGATTAATAACAACCTCAGGCTCAACTACTGTAACAAAAATACTATCGCTTATTCCAGAGGATGAAGCGGTAACCTCGCACTCACCCGGCTTTTGACCTATTAACCAGCCGTAATCTGTAACAAATGCACAATCGTTTGAAACCTGCCAGCTAACGCTTTCTCTCAAATTCATCGTAGTAACGGTTAAGTATAGCAATTGGTTAACCTCAATTTCAATATTATCCGCTTGGTCGATATTAAGAATGATTTCCATAATATCATTTCTATCGTCACTTGAGTTATCGCTACTATTATCTAAATCGATATCACTATCATCTTGTATATAACTATCACCGTTAGAGGTTGACTGATTGCCTTTTACAGTTGCACAGCTTGAACAAAAAAAGGTTAATGTTAAAAGGATTAAGGCTAATATCTTTTTAAAATTCATACTTTTCCTCTGTAAAATTTTTTTAATAATTTTTGCCTATTGATTGTATCATTAAAATAAATAAAAAGCAAGTTTTTTTATAAACCTTAATAAATTGCTTTTTAAAAAAGCAAAGTTATGTTATAATTGGCTTATGAAAATTATTATTGCATCGGATTTGCACGGTTCATATTACTATACCGCGCAGTTAATTGAAAAATTTCACAACCTAAAAGCCGATAAATTAGTTTTGCTAGGCGATATACTTTACCACGGCCCAAGAAACGATTTTCCCAAGGATTATTCACCCAAAAAAGTTTTTGAAGCGTTAAACAAAATTGCTAACGATATTATTTGTGTTCGCGGTAATTGTGATGCTGAAGTTGACGATATGGTACTAGATTTTGAGGTTTTAGTCCCAGAACGCACTTTATTGGCCGACGGAGTTACTATGCACTTCACACACGGGCATAACTACGATATAAACAACCCTCCACCGTTTGCAAAACAAGGCGACGTTGTTTTATCTGGTCATACACATCTTCCTATTGATGAACTAAAAAACGGAATTAGATTTTTAAACCCCGGTTCTGTTTCAATTCCAAAAGAAAACAGTACACATTCATTCATTCTTTTTGAAAACGGTGTTTTTAAATTTTTATCACTAAAGGATTAATAGACTAAATTTTAGCAAAAAATACGCCTATAACACGATTATCGCGGTATAGGCGTGTTTCTTCTTTTTAAATGAGCTTATTTTTCTTTATGTAATTTTTCTTTATGCATAAAATATATTTCTTCGGTTGCAATAGAAACCTTTGTTAAAATATCGCGTGCGTTTAACGGGGTAAACCAATAGCTATCGTCACGCACGGCAATATCGAACAAATCCTTACCGTAAACGGCAGAATATTCAATGTGAATACTTTCTTGTTCAAGCGGTGTTTTTACTACTTTTAAAGGTTCGCCATAGGCAGTACCCGTAAGAACCATACCGTTAACGTCGTGTACGAAATGAGCTACGCCTTGCTTAATATAACGAATTGAGTTTGGAAGAGTTTTAAGTTCAACGTCGTCTTCAATATGATAAGTGCCGTTTCTAACCTCTTCCCTAACGTTTTGGCGTTGCCATTTAAACCAATCTGGAATATGTGAAAATTCCGTTTCTCCCTCAACAGCTGAAAGTTGCCCATATTCGTTCATATAATAACGCTTACCGCAAGAGCCACACCATAAGTGAGCACCTTCGGAATGCATATCAAATTCTTTTTTACAATGTGGACATTGATATAATAAACCGTTTAAGCCTTCTGCACGCTTTGGATGATCAATAACGATTTTATTTTCTAACTGCCAAGCAAAATCGTCGTAAACAAAAGCTTTTTTAACGCGTTCGTTAATTTCGGCCACCGATAAAGTTTCAAGATCTTCTTTTGTAATAATTTGCGTCATATCCGCTTCAACAGGGCATTTCTTTTTGCCGTATTTATTCCATTGTGGATGGCACAAATAGTTACCCTTCATATTTAAAACTACTACTGGTACTTTAAAAAGTTTTAACATTTTGCCAAGCGAATCGGGTAAATACGAGGTACAACCGTCAAGAGAATAACGCGCTTCGGGATAAATACAAAATACGTTACCAAGTTCGTTTAAACTGTATCGAATATTTTTAATTAGTTGTAAATCTTGAATAAATTTTCTTTTTGCAATAACGCCTAAATGCCTAAATAGTACGGCGGTATAGTTATGAAAAGCTTCAATACTAGCCACGTTATTAAGCCTTTGCGGATAAACGATTTTTTGAGCAACCATTAAATCGGTCATTGATGCATGGTTTGAAAGCAAGATATACGGTTCTTTTTCAAGATCTTCCATATTGTGTTTTCTTACCTTAAAGTTTTTATCACTTAAACCAATTGAGCAAATTAATTGAACCAACCAACGAAGACCAGGGTTCTTTGGTGGTTTTTTAAAATCAAAACTTTTAACCTTCTTCATTCTTCTCCTTCGTAAATCACTGCACATAATAAACAACGATTGCACAATAATAGCAATTTTTTTGCATAAAAAAACCGCTTTTAAAGCCGTTTGCCATTTTATTATATAATATTTAAAGATAAATTGTCAAGTCTTTAACAGAATTTTTTACTAATAGCCCTTTTTAGCGAATAAAAACAATATTTTACAGCATAATAAAAGTATGAAAGATAATTCAACCGCAAAAATGCTTATAAAAACGGGACATTTAGTTTATTTCGAAGCTGTAAAAAAACACGACGATTTATCGCCAGCCCTAGTTTTATATTTTGATAACCACACTCCAATTGCCATTTCAAAAGAACTTTGGGCAGAATATTCCGACGTTATAATTAGTAGCAATTCGCTATACAACATATTTTAAAACTCAAAAATTGTATATATTAAAGAGCCCCAAAGTTTAGACAAAACTTTGGGGTTCTTCTCTTGTTCTCTTATTACGATATTTCTTTTTGTGTTTTCTTTTTTACCGAATTGTTCAAATGCTTTAAACCGTAAAAAATAAATAATGCTACTTGTACCGGTATGGGTATAATAAAACATAAATAATCTGCCGTTATGTTTATTGGCAAATAAACGCATAGTGCAATAGTCCATAAAAGCGCCGAAGCACTAATGAAATTACCCCACAACCTTCCCCACATAGTATTAAAAATTAAAATTACTACAAAGGTAACTGGTAAAGCAACTATGAACGAATAGGTCGCATTAGCCCCAACGCCACACCAATATAAAATGGTAAATACTACGGTTGCAATTATCCAAACCAAAATCACTGATAAAATGCTTATTAAAAATTTTTGGCCACCAATTAAATTGCTTTTTTGAATTTGTTTTATTATATTTGTTTTTTCGTTAACCAAACTATCTAAACTAACGTGATATAAATCGGCAATACGCTTTAACGTTTCAACGTCAGGTAGAGACTCCCCTCTTTCCCATTTAGAAACTGCTTTATCAGAATAATTAAGTTTTTCAGCTAACTCAATTTGCGTAAATCCTGCGTTCTTTCTTAATTTTATTAAATTTGTTGATATAATTTCTTTTAATTCCATATTATAAAGTTTAGCACCTTTTTATAAAAAAATCAAGCAATTTAGCCTGTTTTTTATCATTCTACCGTCAGTAGAGTGTTCTCTACTAACAGTTTTTTTAATATAGAGTACAAATTTAAGCTTAATTATTGCAAAATTATTTTATTTATTATATAATATTAAAAAATTAAAATTAAAAGTTTGATAAACGAAATTTATCTTAATTTTTGTAAAATAGGAGTTATTATGAGAATTGCATTATCAGCAGAAAGCACCATTGATATGCCTGCAAATTTATTAAAAGAGTACGATATTCACACAACCCCATTTACCATTTTGTTGGGTGATGAAGTTAAGTTGGACGGTGAAGTTACCTGCCCACAAATTGTTGAATACGTTAATAAAACAGGTGTTTTACCAAAAACTAGCGCAGTAAATCAATTTCAATTTAAAGAACATTTTGATAATTTACTAAAAGATTACGATGCCGTTATTCATTTTTCACTTTCATCTGAAATTTCAGTTGCTTGCCACAATGCAAAAACTTGTGCTGAAAATTACGATAACGTTTACGTAGTTGATAGCAGAACTCTTTCAACCGGTATTGCTCTTTTAGCTATTTACGCTTCAAAACTTATCAAAAAAGGCTTAGATCCAAAAACAATAGTTGATATGTGTACTGCACGTATTCCGCACTTACAAGTAAGTTTTGTTCTTGCAAGGCTTGACTATTTATATAAAGGGGGCAGATGCTCTGCACTATCCTTCTTTGGTGCAAACCTTTTAAAACTTCGCCTTCAAATTCTTGTTAAAGATGGTAAAATGGGCCCATCTAATAAATATCGCGGAAATATGGATAAATGTATTGTAAACTACGTAAACGATACTTTACAAAAATTTGATAATCCAGATAAAAGTGAAGTTTTTATAACATCAACAACCGCAAGTGAAGCTCAAATTCAAAGCGTTAAAGAAATTTTAGAAAGCCATGGCTTTAAACATATTATGGTAACAAATGCAGGTGGGACTATTACAAGCCATTGCGGTGAAGACTGCTTAGGTATTTTATACTTAAACGACGGCGACCACGAATAATTAAAAAGTGCGCCTATACGTTGATTATCACACAAAAAAAAGACCGCTTATTGCTAATAAACGGTCTTTTTTCATATAGCTACATACATAAATATAAAAAATTTAGCTCTGCCATAGAAGGTGTGACAGAGCCAAATTTTTATTCACATTCACAAGAATCTTTAAAGCTTGCGCAACAAGTACCATCTGAGCATCTACAAACGCTAATTTCGCGTTTACTACATCTTAAACCGTTTTCGTTATAACAGCATCTTTCTACGTTACAATCAATTTTGTGTGTACAATCAGTCATAATTAACTCCTTTTTGCAAAAAATAATTTGCAATTATATTATGCACTTTAAAAAAACAATTTATTCATTATGGCAAAATTTGCTTAATAAAAAATTAAAGTGTTCTTACTGTGAAATTTATTAGTGTTTTATGTAATATTTTTAACAAACTTTTTACCCATTTTTAATTGACTTTAGGTCAATTATATTATACAATATACGTATGATTATTATACTTGGGGAGTATGCACCAAAAGCTTACGCGTCCAAGCTATTTTAATAAATAAATTTTGATGGTGATAAAGTGAAAGTTATTCTTTTAGCAGACGTAAAAGGAACAGGAAAAAAGGGTGAAATACATGAAGTGAGCGACGGATACGCTCGTAATATGTTAATCAAAAAGGGGTTAGCAAAAGAAGCTACTGCTGTTGAAGTTAACAGTTTAAAGATTAAAAACGAAGCTATTGAGTTTCACCGTAAAGAAGAAGAAAAAAGATTACGAGACATTGCAAACAAACTAAACAAACAAGTTATCGTTTGCAAAGTTAAAGCCGGTGAAAAAGGTAGAATTTTCGGTAGTGTAACTTCTTTAGAAATAGCCAATACTTTAAACGAACAAGGCTACCCTGTTGAAAAGAAAATGATTATACTTAGCGACCCGATAAAGAGCTTAGGTAACTATAACGTTGAAATTAAGCTTATGTCTGGTATAGTTGCAAAAATTGTTGTAAAGGTTGAAAGCTTATAATTTGGCTCTTTTATAACAAATAGTTGATTTTAATTGTTATCATATCATTAAAAAATCAGCTATCGTTTATGCCACCTATAACTTCAGCTAGTTATTTTTTATCAATCAAAACAAATTTAGTACAAGGAGGCAATTATGGAAGATTTAGAAGTAAGCGTTAAAGACATTGTGACCGACGTTATTGAAGATGAAAAGGCTAGTATGTCGCTTGATGCCGAAGAACCAATGACCATTTCAGAAGAAGCAAAAGAAAACGAAGCAAATCTTGAAAAAATTGCCCCCGTTGAGGAATCTAAAGCACTAAAAACTCGTTCGGCAAACAAAAAATGGCTAAGCGCTTTATTATTTATTGCAATCAACGTTCTTGCAATAGTGTTTACCGTACTTTTAGAGTTTATGAGCGACGACCAACCAACAAACTTTAACGTTGCATGGGGAATTTTTAGTGAAAACTGGGGTTGGGGTGTACTTGCCGTACTTATGGTTTTAATTACGCTCTTCGTTGAAGCTTTAAAGCGTTTTGTACTGTTATATAAGAGTTTAAACAAAAAATTACCCTTAATAAGTTTAAACGCCTCAATAGTATGTAAATATTACAACAACATTACTCCACTTGGTGGTGGTGGCCAACCTTTTGAAATTTATTATTTAAGAAAAAAAGGTGTTCCCGTAGGTATTTCGTCAGGCGTTCCGCTAGTAGCATACGCACTTAACAAAATCTCATACGTTTTTGTTTCTTTGCTATTTATTATAATCTTTGGTTTTGGCACGGTAACAACAACGGTAAAAGTTCTTGCAATAATCGGCATAATTGCCAACCTTTTAGTTCCTGTTGCAATAATATTCTTTACCATAATGCCTAAAATATCTAATGCAGTTTCAAGATTTATTGCAAAAGTAGCTGCAAAACTGCACATCGTTAAAGATGAAAAAGCGTTTGAAGAAAAACTTACTGCAAATATCGTAGAATATGCCGAATGTATTAGCTACTTCTTAAAAAAATCAAAAATGAGTATAATTATTAGCTTTTTATGCTCTATCGCATATTACTTTGCTCTATACTCATTACCATACTTCATAATAAGATTATGTGGTTCAAGCGCAAATATAACTTGGGGAGAAATGTTTACTTATTGCGTAATTTGTTACGCAACCGTAACATTATTACCAACACCAGGCGGTTCTGGTGGCGCAGAAGTTTCATTCCGCTCAATATTTGCTGGATATATAGCCACCGAAGGTATGGTTTTGTGGGGAATCCTTTCGTGGAGACTACTAAGCTACTATTTCTTCATAGCACTCGGTATAGTTTTAATTATTATGCAACAAACTTTAAAATTCAGCAAAAAGGTTGTTAGAGGTCAAATTTTTGAAAACAATACAAAGGAAGAAGAAATTCCAGAAGAAGACCAACTCGAACTCTATACCCCCGTTCCAATTACTCAACCGAATGAGGACGAAATTAATAACGCCGAAGTTGTTATATTAACAGAAACTACCATTGAAGAAGAACCTCCAGTTATTACGGTTGAGCATGAAAGCGAGGTTGAAGATAGTACCGAAACGGTTATCGAGTTTACTGCGGTTATCGAATCTAAGAGCACGGTTAAAATTACCGATGAAAAAATTGAAGTAATTGAAAAAACGTCAGAGCCTAACACAAGTGAAAATACCGTAATTACAAACGAAGTACAAGATTCTGAAAACGATCAAAACGTTGTTAACCAATCAACTTGTGAGTGCCCTACTCAAGACCATTTACCTTCTACTGAAGATAAACCTTCACTTACTCAATTAAACGATCAAGACTTAGTGGGCACGATCAACGTTCAAAATCAATCTACGGTTGAAGATTTAAAACAAACTACGGTTATAGTTGAAGAAAATACCCCTAACGTAACCGTTATTACTACACCTATTACAACTAATAAACAAAGCGAACCAATTGACAACAACGTTCAAGAAAATCAAGATTTAGTTACTGCTATTGAAGATAAGCAACATGATGCTAATGAAAATATGGTTAAAAATTCAAACGCAGAGCCAAACCAAAATAATAAAATAACAAACGAGGTTGATGCTTCAAATCAATCGGCTAAAGAGCCAAAAGAATAATTAGTGTAAAAATTTAAAAACCGTTATGGATTTATTCCACAACGGTTTTATTTTTTACTATAAAAAAGCTAAAAACTACGCTATAGGTTGATTATCTTTGGTTAAAACATTTTTTTCTTTTAATTTTTTTCTGGTAAAATATGCTCAAAAATATAATTTACGCCATACTCTTTAGCTTTCTTTTCATCCTCTTTCGAGCGTATAGTCCACACTATAACTGGAAGTTTAGTTTTTATTGGCATTGCCCCCAACATATAGTTAACGAAATCGGGCTTTGAAAGAAAATTTAAAAGTAAACGTTTTACAACCAAATACTTAATATAGCTTAAATCACCTTTCTTAGTCACCCCACCAAGCTGACCGCGAATAATATCAGGGTTAGCCTTTCTTACGTCGCGAACGATAAAAGGATCAAAAGATTGAACAACGAACTCTCCCTTATATCCCTCAAGTTCATTAACAACTTTTTGGGCAATATTTTCACGCTTTACGTATTGCTGTTTAATTTCAATAACTAATGGAACTTTTCCGTTAACTAAATTCAAAAATTCTTTAAAGGTTGGAATACCTTCGTTAGTTCCCGAAATTTTTAGTTCTTTTACTTCATCATAAGTTAAATCGTTAATAAAAGCGTCTTTGCCGGTTATGCGTTTTAAGTGATCATCGTGAAAACAGCATAGAACACCGTCTTTTGTCATTTGTACGTCCATTTCAATAGGAAAGTTGTTATCGATTGCGTTTTGATAAGCACCTAACGAGTTTTCACCAAACTTTTCATTCCAAAGTCCGCGATGAGCCACAGGGCGAGTAAATAACCAACTGTCTTTTTGTAATCTGCTTTTCATTGTACACCTCTAGAACCTTAAAAAATTGAAAATAGTATGCTAAAAAAACTATTTTTTAAACATTTATTAATATTTATATTATACACTAAAAATAAGTTGCTTGCAAGCGCCTGATTATTTTTATAAAAAATTATATAATATATCTTGAAATAAAACGTAAAAATTATGCACTACTAAAATAAACGAGGAAAACGTATGTCAAAAAAACCCAAAAATAATGTGAGAAACTTCTGTATCGTAGCCCACATTGATCACGGCAAATCAACTCTTGCCGACCGTATTATTGAAATGACTGGTCAAGTAAGCCAACGCGATATGGAAAATCAAATACTCGATTCAATGGATTTAGAGCGTGAGCGCGGTATCACCATTAAACTTACACCCGTTACTATGTATTACAAAGCAAAAGACGGTGAAGAATATAAGTTTAATCTTATTGATACGCCCGGTCACGTTGACTTTTCATACGAAGTTTCTCGCTCTCTCGCAGCATGTGAAGGTGCAATTCTAATCGTTGACTCAACTCAAGGCGTTGAAGCACAAACTCTTGCAAACTGCTATCTTGCCCTTGATAACGACCTTGAAATAATGCCCGTTCTTAACAAAATCGACCTTGCAAGTTCAAGATGTGATGAAGTTGCAAAAGAAATTGAAGATATTATCGGGCTTGATGCTTCAGACGCACCACGTATTTCGGCAAAAAACGGCGTTAACATTGAAGACGTATTAGAAGCGATAGTAAATAAAATTCCTGCCCCCGTGGGCGATGATGACGCTCCTTTAAAAGCACTTATTTTTGACTCGTATTACGATAACTTTAAGGGGGTAATTTGTTTCGTTCGTATAAAGGACGGCAAAGTTAAAGTTGGCGACCGCATACGCACTTATATTTCAGATAAGCAGTTTGACGTTACTGAAGTTGGTGTTTTTAGCCCACATTTACAACCTCGCGAATGTTTGTACTCGGGTGACGTTGGATATATTGCCGCAAGCATAAAAAGCATTGAAGATACTAACGTTGGCGATACTATAACGTTAGTTAATAACCCTGCACCAGAGCCACTTCCCGGTTATAAAAAGGCTTTACCCGTTGTTTTCTCGGGCGTTTACCCGTTAGACGGCTCAAAATTCAACGACTTAAAAGAGGCTCTTTTAAAGTTGAAACTTAACGACGCCGCTTTATCCTTCGAGCCCGACAATTCTATGGCATTAGGTTTTGGTTTTCGTTGTGGATTTTTAGGGCTTTTACACATGGAAATTATACAGCAACGCCTTGAGCGAGAGTTTGATTTAGATATTATTACCACTACCCCTGGCGTTTCATACCACGTTTATAAAACGGGGGGAGAAATGATACTAGTTAACAACCCATCAAAACTACCCGATCCTTCTGAAATTGAACATATTGAAGAACCTGTTATTAAAGCGAGCATCTATACTCCACCAGATTATATTGGACCAATTATGGAACTTTGTAAAGAAAAGCGTGGCGAAATGATCACTATGGACTATATCGACGCACGACGCGTTTGTTTACAATACAAACTGCCTTTAAACGAAATTATTTTCGACTTTTTCGATAGTTTAAAATCACGCACACGCGGTTACGCTTCGCTTGACTATGAACTATCGGGTTATCAAACTAGCGAACTCGTAAAACTTGATATGTATTTAAACGGCGATATTTGTGATGCACTTTCTGTAATAGTTCATAAAGAAAAAGCGTACGCACGCGGTAGAGCAATTGCAGAAAAACTTAAAGACGTTATTCCAAGACAAATGTTCGAAATACCCGTTCAAGCTGCCGTTGGTGGAAAAATTATTGCGCGTGAAACCGTTAAAGCTCTTAGAAAAGACGTTTTAGCAAAATGTTACGGTGGCGATATAACGAGAAAGAAAAAACTACTTGAAAAGCAAAAAGAAGGTAAAAAGAAAATGAGAAAACTTGGCTCGGTTGAAATACCTTCTGAAGCGTTTATGTCTATTTTAAAAATTGATTCAGATAATTAATTTATGGCTTTTATGCCGATAATCAACCTATACAAGCACTTTTTTATAATTTTATAAGGAATAAACAATTAAGTTATGGCAGGAATATACGTACACGTACCCTTTTGTAAACAAAAATGTACCTACTGTGATTTTGCTTCTTACCCACGCGAAATAGGAAAGGCAGAAGCATATTTTGCATGCCTTTTAAAAGAAATCGATTCTAGAGCTTTAGAACTTAAGGATAAAACTTTTAATACCATTTATTTAGGTGGCGGAACACCATCTTTTGTAAACGCTGAATTTATAGGAGCAACTATCAATCGCATTAAAAAAGTTTTTTCGGTAACGAGCGACGCAGAAATTACTATTGAAATTAACCCAGGCACTTTAGACGCGCAAAAACTTGCAATTTATAAAGCAGTTGGAATAAATAGATTTAGTATTGGTTTACAATCAGCTTATGATGAAAGACTTTGCTCTTTAAATAGAATACACACAGCCGAACAGTTTTTATACGCTTGCTCACTTTTAAAGGGTGAAAATATAAGCGTTGACGTTATGATTGGGCTAAAAGACCAAAAAATTGAAGAAGTAAAGGCTACTATCGACCTTGCAATTCAAGGTGGTGCTAACCATATTTCAGTTTACGCGCTTACACCTGAAGAAGGCACGCCTATGTTTACAACCTATTTAAACGGTGAACTTCCAAGTGAAGATGAAACCACCGAACTTTACGATTTTGCTCGCGACTATTTAAGCGCCTTAGGTTTTGAAAGATACGAAGTTTCTAATTTTGCAAAAAAAAGCTTTTATTCAAAGCATAATCTCAACTATTGGCGCAGAGGCGAATATATCGGGTTAGGTGTTTCCGCATCGTCGTGCATTGATAACCGACGCTTTACAAACACCGAAAAAATTGACGAATACGTTCATTGCTTACTAAACGATAAATACGCTGAAATTTTTAGTGAAAAAATTGAAGGCGATGAAATTAAAAACGAATACATAATGCTTTCAATGCGTACTAGCGAGGGTGTAATTTTAAGCGATTATGCTAAAACTTTTGGTAGTGACTTTTTAAGCGACTACCAACAAGAAATTAACGACAATCAAAAATATCTTGACGTTTGCGACTACTCTGTAAAAATTAAAGAGGATTATCTTTACGTTCAAAACCAAATTATAATTAATTTTTTGAAAGATTAATATAAAAACTAGCCTATAAGTTGATTAACGGAGGTTAAAGTATATGACCGATAAAAAAAGAGACGGCATTGGTAACTTTATATATATACTGTTAAGCATGCTTGTTTTTGTAGTTATGATAATTGCTGGTTTTAAATACTCTCAATTTTTATACGCCGAAAGTTCAAACTCTACTTTAAATCTAATAGTTTCACTGGCTATGATAATCGCTTGTCTAACCATTTACTGGCTTCAAATTATTATACACGAAAGCGGTCATTTAATATTTGGGCTTTTAAGCGGATACTCATTTTCTTCTTTCAGAATAGGCTCTCTGTTTATTTCAAAAAAAGATAACAAAATAAAACTATCGCGTTTAAATATTGCAGGGACAGGCGGGCAATGCTTGTTAGCTCCACCTACCGAAAGCGATAAACCAACAAACCCTATTTTGTACCTTCTTGGCGGTGGGATTTTAAATGCAATAACAGCGCTTTTATCTTTACCATTTATATTTGTTACGCATAACGTGCACGTTAAATATTTATTGTTTATGTTTTTCTTTTTTGGAATTATAAACGCTCTTTTAAACTTAATTCCTGCAAACCTAAAATATATCTGCAACGACGGTTATAACATTTCAATTTTGGCACATAAAAACCAAAAAAGTTACGAAGCTTTAAATTTCCAATTAAAAGTTTCAAACGAACTTTCTAACGGAACTAGTATAAAGGATATGCCAAATGAATGGTTTAATTTTCCCGAAAAACAAGATTTAACCGACTTTTTAATTACCACAAAGGCCTATATTTGCATTACTAGAGAGATTGAAAAAGGCAACTTTGAGTGGGTTTACGGTGTTATAGAGGGACTTTTATCTTTAAACGCTCCTTTACTTGGAATTTATCAAATACTACTTAAAAGCGAACTTTTATACCTTGGAATGATACTTAATAAACTTTCAATCGAGCAAGCAAGTTATATTAGCGAATCGTTAAGTAAAGATCACAAGGCACTTAAAAGTAATATTTCAATTTTAAGAATTAATTACACCACCCAGCTTCTACTTAACAAGAATCAAGCTGAAGCCAATAAGATTTTAATGCTTTTTAATAAAGCTGTAAAATCTCACCCATACCAAAGTGAAAGCATAACTGAAAATAAACTAATAACTCTTGCTAACGATATTTATGCAGGTAGCGATATATCAAACGCTACTTCCCGATTTATAAACGAATAATAACTTAAACAAAAAAACTATCTGCCCTAAAAAAGGAACGATAGTTTTTTTTCTAATATTCTTCTCTTCCACATAAAAAATCTATAGAAACGTCGAAAAAGTCAGCAAGTTTCCAACATTCCATAATACTCGGCTCGATAAGACCCTTTTCCCAGCGCGATAGGTTTGCTTGGCTTGTTCCTATTAAAAGCGCTAAATGGCGTTGTGATAATTCTTTTTGTTTTCTTAATTCTGCTATTTTATTATTCTTAAAATCTTTTTCCATATTATATATTATACAAAAATGTATCTCTTTTTACTTGACAAATACAAATTTGTATCATATAATATGTTTTGCTTGTGCAAAACAAATGTAGAAAAGGAGAACAATTTTATGAAATTAATTAATGCTAAATGCCCGAACTGTGATGCGGTACTCAATCTTAAAAAAGGTGAGAAAATACAGTTTTGCCCATACTGTGGAAACCAAATTCTTTTAGATGACGGCTCAGCTACTACAACAACAAATATAAATCATAAATATGTTGATGAAGCCGAGTTAAAAAAAGCTGAATTAGAACATGATATTTTATTAAAACAATGCGAACAAAATCAAAACCAAATAAATAATAATCAACAAAGCAATAAAACACTAATGAATGTATGGATTGTTAGTTTAGTTGTTTGCTTAATTTTTGGTTTTATTCACACTGGTTTTTGGGGACTTTTGCTTATCAATTTTGTTCTCGGTGCTATTATCGTTGCCGTTAAAGGAAACAAAAAATAATTAATCTTTCAAATACCACAACAAAATTGAATTTTTTTAAACCCGTTTTTTATTAACTTTGAAAGACGGGTTTTTATTTTATAATAAAAAAACTTGCAAATATATATTAAAACAGTAGATATTTAAAAACATTTTTGATATAATATATTTGGTGGAGTGTGGAATTTAATTTTTACCTACACACTATTTAGATAATTAAAGGATTTTAGTATGGCAAAGGTTGCAATATTAACTAGCGGTGGCGACGCTCCCGGTATGAACGCGTGTTTACGTGCTTGCGTAAGATACGCTATATATAAAGATTTAGACGTTTACGGTGTTGAAAGAGGCTATAAAGGGCTTATCGATAACAAGCTATTTTATATGAATAGCCGTTCAGTTTCAGGTATCGTTCAACGAGGCGGAACTATTTTACGTACTGCAAGATGTTTAGAATTTAAAGATCCTGAATACCAAAGCCAAGCAGCTGATACACTACGCGCTTACGGCATTGAAAATCTAATCGTAATCGGTGGCGATGGTTCTTTCCAAGGCGCAAAAGCATTATCTGATAATTGCGGTATTAACGTTGTTGGTATACCCGGAACTATTGATAACGACCTTGCCTATACCGACTATACTTTAGGTTTTGATACAGCTGTAAACACAGTAATCGGCGCAATCAACGCTTTACGTGATACTATGGACTCTCACGATAGAGTAAGTCTTCTTGAAGTTATGGGTAGAAACTGCGGTGATATTGCCCTTTACGCGGCGGTTGCAGGTGGTGTTGAGTACGTTATCACACCTGAAGTTCCATACGACATTGACGAAATTTGTTCTTCAATCAAGTTCAGCCAAAAGCGTGGAAAAACTTCTAATATGATAGTTTTAGCTGAAGGCGCTGGCGACAAAGAAGAAATTTGTAAAAAAATTAAAGAAAAAACTGGAATTTCGGTAAAAACTACTACACTAGGCCACATTCAACGCGGTGGCTCTCCTTCAATGGCAGATAGAGTTTTGGCGGCTAAGTTTGCAGTGCGTGCAGTTGATTTAATTTTACAAAAACAAACCAACCGCGTTGTTGGCATTAAAGATAATAAGATTATCGACCGTGATATTAGCGAAGCACTTAGTGAAAAGAACTGTTTTGATAAAGAACTTTATAATATTGCGCACGTATTAAGTTTATAGTAAAGGCTATATTATAACATATATTTACAAACAAACCGTTTACCCTATTAGTCAGTTTAAAATCAAAATAAAAAATTAACAATATATAAAAATTTTGGAGGCAAAAAATTATGAAAAACCTTGTTGGTGCATGTATGTTTGCACAATCAGGCGGTCCTACATCAGTTATCAACGCAAGTGCTGCAGGCGTGTTTATTGAAGCTTTAGGTCAAGAAAATATCACAGCAGTTTACGGCGCGGCTCACGGTATTAAGGGTGTTTTAGAAGAACAATTTTACGATATTTCTAAAGAAGATATTGCTGAACTTGAACTTTTAAAATATACTCCATCTTCTGCACTCGGTTCAGTTCGTTATAAACTTAAAGATTCATCAGTTGATGATACAGATTATAAGAGAATAGTTGAAGTTTTCAAAAAATATCACGTTCGTTACTTCTTCTATAACGGCGGTAACGACAGTATGGATACTTGTAACAAAATTTCTAAATATATGCAAAAATCTGGTTGGGATTGTAACGTTATCGGCGTTCCAAAAACTATCGATAACGACCTATTCGGCACAGATCATTGCCCTGGTTATGCTTCAGCTGCAAAATATATTGCAACTACCGTTATGGAAGTTAACTTAGATGCTAAAGTTTACGATACTCCTATGATTTGCGTTATCGAAGCAATGGGTAGAAACGCTGGTTGGCTAACAGCAGCTGCCGCTCTTGCTGGTCATAAAGGACTTGGAGCAGACCTTATTTACTTACCTGAAAGCGCTTTTGACATTGATAAATTCGTTGAAGACGTTAAAAACGTTTGCGCTAAAAACAACGGAAAATGTATCGCAGTAGTTTCTGAAGGTATTAGAGATAAAGATGGTAAATTAATCGTTGAACTTGTTGGTAGCGTTGGTAGAGATAGTTTTGGTCACGCTCAACTTGGTGGCGTTGCTTCAACTTTAGCTTCATTATTAAAAGAAAAAACTGGTTACAAAACTCGCGGTATCGAACTTAGCTTAATGCAAAGATGTGGCGCACACCTTGCTTCTAAAGTTGACGTTGAAGAAACATTTGAAGCTGGTAAAAGAGCAGTTAGAGCCGCAGTTAGTGGCGAAACCGATAAAATGGTTTGTTACGCTCGTGCGGAAAGCGAAGCTTATTCTTGCGAATTTAAACTTCTTCCTCTTGAACTTGCTGCTAATACCGAAAAAACCGTTCCACAAGAATGGATTACAAACAACGGCACTTACGTTTCAGATGAATTTGTAAAGTACGCTTTACCTCTTATCCAAGGCGACTGCAAAGCTCCACTTGAAGATGGTTTACCACGTTTTGCTAAACTTAAAAAAGTATTAGTAAAATAATAATTTATTTGCTATTAACTAAAATACTAATCCCGTTGTAAAAACAACGGGATTTTTATTATATTGTATTTATTAAAAAAGTGCGCCTATAGGTTCATAAACGCACTTTTCATTATTTAATTATTTTTTTCTACCAAATAATCCTAAAAATCCACGACCTTCGCCTTTTCCCTTTTTATCGTGAACTTTTAAAGTGCCAGCCGACCAGTCTGGTCGCCATTTTTTACTATTTTTTCCATTTGCAAGAGTAACAACTAATTTACTGCAACCTGCAAACAATCCGTTACCTGCATTTAAAATACTTGAAGGCAATAAAACTTCGGTTAATAATTTACAACCGCTAAACGCATAGCCACCAATGGAAGTTAGCCCTTCTTCAAAAGTAATTTTTTCAAGCGAATTACAATTTGCAAAAGCTCTTTCGCCTATTTCAACAGTACTTTCTGGAATATATATTGCAGATATGCTCTTACAATTAGAAAAAGCATTTTTTTCAATTTTTTGAAGATTGTTTCCTAAAATAACGCTCATTAAATTTTCGCAAGAATCAAATGCGTATTCTTCAATAACTTTAACCCCTAAAAGTTTAACGTTTTTAAGTAAACTACAATTTAAAAACGCGTTACTTTCAATAATTTCAAGCGACTGAGGAATTTCAATACTTTCAATCGAGCAGTTAGAAAAAGCACCGCTTGAAATTTTTGTAACACCTTCTGGTAAATAAACTGATTTTAATTTGCTGGCAATTTTACAAAAAGCAAATGCATTTTGCCCGATTTCAACAACTTCATCTGGAACTTTTACGTCTGTTTTATCACCTGTATATTGAACCAAAACACCGTTTTCAATTTTAAAATCTTTTAAAATTTCTTCTTTGTTTTTTTGTCTTGCGTTTTGCGAAATAATTTTTACGCTAGCACCAAACGCCTTTAATTTAGAAGATATAGTTGCACATTCCTCACGGCTAATACCGCTTTTAATTATTCCCTTATTTAACACAACGGCACGAGCCTCTTCAAAAGAAACCCCAGAAATAGCGCTTATAATTTGAGTTGGACCGTAAGCATCGCGAGTATAGGAATCAAAATAAAGGTCAAAAAACTCGATAGGCGCTATCTCTTTAGCTTGTTTTTTTTCACCAGATTTTAAATCCTTCATTCCAACTTCAAAAGCCATACCGCCACCTAACAAATAGTTATTAACGCGTGAAGCGATTGACTCTAAACTATAACAATAGTCAAGCCCAGCAAAAATTTCGGCAACCGTTTGATTAGCTATCCCCGTTTGCTCATCATCCAAACGCCATTGAATTCTTGGCTTTTTATATTTTACCCCAATTTTTTCATATGGAACGTTAGGAAAATTAGCCGATAATTTTTCCAAATCACTACTTTTTAAGTAAGGTAGTTGATGTGTTATAGCGTCACATTTTAAACTGCGCGAGTTTTTAGAAGATACGAATAAAAAAACCTTGCAATTATCAATAGCGGTTTGGATAGATTGGCGATAATTATTCGCAGCTCCCGCGCCGTGTTGTAAATTTCGCATAGCAACAAAGCAAGAAAGACCTTGACATTCAAGATAATCAACAACCTCGCGCACTTTATCTATATCTTCGTTTGCATAACAAACAAAAACGTCACGAGTAATGGATAATTCATAAACCCCGTCTTCAACCTTTTCAGCCATTTTAGCAAACTTACTTGTAAAATAATCAAATTTTTGCAAGTCTTTGTCTTTAAACGCCCTTTCAATTAGATTGTTAACGGTGAGCAAATATTCAGCTTTTAACGATTTAATTAAAAACTCTATAACCATTTCAATGCTATCGCTATTTTCATTAACGTCGATACTGTCAATAAAAGCAACGGTTGCTTCACTATTGTCACTACATACTACGTCGTAAAAATTAGCAAGAAAATCTTCTGGATAAATATTTTTAATACTTAGACATATAGAAAGGATTTTTTCACTATTAACTAGTTCAGCAGTAGCTTCTTGCCATAAATGACGGCGAAGAGAGTTCAATTGCTCTTGTTTTTGTAAGCCCAAAAATGAATCTAAAATTTGTTTTTGCCTTTTTGCGCTATCCTCAGCAAAAACCGAGCCACAGTTTTCACACTTACAATGCCCGTCGTCAATAGGATTTAAAATACCACCACAGTTTTTACAAAATAATTCAGTCATATAAAAAACTCTCTTGTTTTTATTAGCTTTATAAAAACCAATCATACACCTTGTTGATACAAAGCTTATTACTTATGCTACGATTATATCATTTTATTTGTCTTTTTTCAAGTAGTTTATTATTTTTTTTAGATTTTAATAAAAATTATTAATAAACAGCAAAATGGTAAAAAAAATACGACAACCGTTATCAGTTGCCGTATGTTTATTAATAATTTAATAATTAGTTAAGTTCTGCAAAGTACTTAATAGTTCTTACCATTTGGCTAGTGTAAGAGTTTTCGTTATCGTACCAAGAAACAACTTGAACTTGAGTTTCATCAGATTCAGGCATATACTTAACCATTGTTTGAGTAGCATCAAATAATGAACCGTAAGTAATACCGATAACGTCAGAAGAAACTAATTGTTCTTCGGTGTAACCAAATGATGGGCTTGAAGCGTTCTTCATAGCTTCGTTAACAGCTTCTTTAGTAACGTTACCCTTACATACAGCAACTAAAATAGTAGTTGAACCTGTGCATACTGGAACACGTTGAGCTGAACCGATAAGTTTACCGTTAAGTTCAGGGATAACAAGACCGATAGCCTTAGCAGCACCAGTAGAGTTAGGAACGATATTAACAGCAGCAGCACGTGCTCTTCTTAAGTCGCCCTTTCTATGAGGTCCGTCAAGAACCATTTGGTCACCAGTATAAGCGTGAACTGTAGTCATGATACCGCTCTTAATTTCAGCAAGCTTGTTTAAAGTGTCAGCCATAGGAGCTAAGCAGTTTGTAGTACAAGATGCTGCAGAGATAATTTTATCTTCAGCAGTAAGAGTACCTTCGTTAACGCTGTAAACGATAGTAGGAAGATCGTTACCTGCAGGAGCAGAAATAACAACTTTCTTTGCGCCAGCTTTTAAGTGAGCTTCAGCTTTAGCTTTAGAAGTATAGAAACCAGTACATTCTAAAACAACGTCAACTTTGTTCTTCTTCCAAGGAATGTTTGCTGCATCCTTTTCAGCGTAAATTTTAATCTTTTTACCTTTAACGATAACTGCACCCTTTGGTTCTCTATCGCCAGCACCTTCGTAAATTTCATAAGAAACTTCGTCAGCGTGAGCGTATCTACCTTGTGCTGAATCGTACTTTAATAAGTGTGCAAGCATTTTTGCATCAGTAAGGTCGTTGATAGCTACTACTTCGTAACCTTTAGCATCAAACATTTGTCTGAAAGCAAGACGACCGATACGGCCGAAACCATTGATAGCAACTCTAACTTTTGCCATTTTTTGTATCCTCCAAAAAATATAAATAATAATTTTTTTTCTTTTTATTTGATAATTTTGCGCCCAATAAATCACACTAAGCGCTTTTACCACAAACAATTATACACTTTTAGTTTTTGCAAGTCAAACTATTTTTAACTTGTTTTTAAAAGTTTAACACTTTTTATGCGTATAATTAGTTTTTTAAAATTTATTAATACCCTTTTGCCTGCTTTACTGCTTCAATAAGCTGTTTTGCTTTTAAAGTAATACTTTCAAAATCGCCGGCTTTAATTGCCTTTAAATCAACCAAATCGCCACCTATTCCAGCACCGATAGCGCCAGCGCGAATGTATTCGGCAATATTTCCGCAATTTATTCCACCAAAACAAATAATAGGTATATGTATAAGAGGTACTTTAACGCTTTTAATATATTTTGAACCTAAGCTATCTGCTGGAAATAACTTTACTAAATGTGAACCTGCGTTATAAGCATAGTTAATTTCAGTTGGAGTATACGCACCCGATATCATAACCTTATCGTTTTGATTACAATAATCTATTACCTCTTTTTCAACCGTTGGCGTAACCAAAAATTCAGCCCCTGCATTAATTGCAAGTTCTGCTTTCTTTTCATCAAGTACCGTTCCTGCCCCAATATACATTTCGTTGCCAAATTGTGAACAAACCTCTTTTAATTGTTCGAAAGTAACCTCATCATCGTAATAACCAAAGGTTATTTCAGCGCAAAGAACCCCTCCTTCTTTTAAAGCCGAAAAAAGAGGAATTAAATATTGATTTTCAACACCGCGAACTATTGCTATTATACCGCTGTTTTTAATTGCAGATATAGTTTGTTGTTTAATATGAGCCAATTTTTTTCTCCTTTAGTAGCTTTGTTTTTCGATATAAGCGCAAGCAGATATAGCCGCGATTGCCCCGTCTGAAATAGCAGTAGTTAACTGCCTTACGCCTTTTGCCCTACAATCGCCTGCAACGAAAAATCCAGGGGTTTTCGTTGACATATCTTCACCGGCAACAAAATATCCGTTTTCATCAAGTTCTGCTAAGTGCTTAAAAAGTTTATTGTTTGGAACTTGACCTATTGCAACGAATACAGCAGGAACTTCAAGTTTTTTAGTTTCGCCCGTTTGTTTATCTAAATACTCAACGCCACTAAGATTATCTTCTCCGCAAAAACCAACGGTTTGTGTGTGTGGCATAAAAACGACGTTTTCTTTTGAGCGAAGAGTTTTTTCTAATTCTTTATCACCGAAAAACTTATCCGTCCAAGTTAAAAGGTAAACCTTTGAACAAATAGAAGAAAGTAATATTGAATACTGCATAGCAGTATTTCCATCGCCTATTAAAGCTACTTCGCGCCCTTTATAAAAAGGACCGTCGCACAGTGCACAATAATAAACTCCGTTACCTAAAAGTTCCTTTTCACCCTTTACACCAATGTGTTTATGAGTAACACCCACTGCTGCCACCACGCTTTTTGCTTGATAACTATCGTATTCGGTGCTAACGGTAAAAATATTACCTTCTTTTTCAACTTTTATAACTCTATCGTATTCAAATTCAGCACCTCGATTTTGTACCTGTTCGTAAAACTTATCGGCAAGATCGCTTCCGCTGATTTCCATAAAGGTAGGAAAATTTTCAACCTTTGGAGAATTTGCTATTTGACCGCCGATGGCGTCGCCTTCAAAAACTAAAACGCTTTTTCCATTTCTAAGCGCGTAAAGTGCGCAGTTAAGCCCCGAAACTCCGCCACCTATAACTATAACGTCATACATAAATACATCCCTTATAATCCGCCAAACAAAAAAATAACGACTTAGCGGTTAAAACTTTAAATCATTTTTTCAACGTAAATTTTATCGTAAATTTCTTGATACTTATCCTTGTAAAATAAATTCGTTCCAGGCGTAGTTATCGAAGCCGTACCTGCAGCAACCGCCGAACGCAAAATTTGTTCCATACTTTCACCGCGCTCAATCATAAGAGATGCCGCGGCAATCATACTATCGCCAGCTCCAACCGTAGAGTTTACAGCAACGGTAGCGCTTCTGCAATACAAATGAGTAGTTCCATCGGTAAGTATAGCGCCACTTTGACCTAATGAGAGTAACACGTTTTTAGCACCCATTGCAATAATTTTTTTAGCACCGTCGATCATTTGGCTTTTGTTTGCATATTGCCTACCAGTTATAGCCTCAAACTCGCTTAAATTAGGTTTTACAAGATAAACACCTGCCGAAATAGCCTTTTTAAACTTCTCACCCTCGCAGTCAAGAATGATTTTTACGTCTTTAGGTATAACGTTGCATAACTTCAAATAAAAATCGTCGTCAACGCCTTGCGGTAAAGAACCACTCATAACTACGATTGAAGCGTTTTTAGATAAATTTGCAACTTTTTCGACTAACTCTTGTTGTTTATCTCGATAAACGTGTTCGCCTTTATCGTTAATCTCCGTCATCATAGAACGATTATCGATAATCTTATAATTCATTCTTACACGACCTTCAGTTTTAACGAAATCGCTTACTACCCCCTCTTTTTCAAGAGTGTGTAAAAAAGGACCTTCGTCCTTTGAGTACATAAAGCCGGTAGCCGTAGAGCTTCCACCCAAACGTAAAACACCTATCGCTACGTTTAAAGCCTTACCAGAATAAGTTAATATTTTATTTTCAATTCTGTTCATTCTTCCAATATTTAAGCTAGGTAGTTCAACCGTGCAGTCAATGCTTGGATTTGGACAAACAGTTAATATCATTTTTATTGTCCCCCGATATAAACACGCGCCTATAGCGCGATTAACAGCTGTTTGTTATTTTTTAACAACGCTTTTTATGCAAAGCGCCTACCCCATTGGGGTGGGCGCTTTAAGTTTTTAATTAGTTACCTTTTGCTTCTTTAATAATCTTTTCTTGTGCTTGAGGTGGAACTTCTTCGTATCTTTCGAACTTAGTAGTAAAACTACCACGACCTTGAGTCATACTGCGAAGGTCGGTTGCATATTTAGCAAGTTCGCCTTGTGGAGCTTCGGCATTAACTACAGCCTTACCATCGATAACGTTGGTACCCATAATTCTACCTCTTCTCTTGTTCATATCGCCCATAACATCACCCATATAGTTATCAGGAACAACAACTTCAACCGACATAATAGGTTCTAAAATACAAGGTCTTGCGTTTGGCATTGCTGCTTGATAAGCAAGTTTTGCAGCTGAAACGTAAGCAACTTCCTTGCTATCAACTGGGTGTGAGCTACCATCAAATACCGTACACTTAACGTTAACCATAGGATAGCCAGCTAAAATACCTTCCTTAACGGCTTCACGTAAGCCTTTATCAACGGCTGGGATATAGTTGTTAGGAATAGCACCGCCAACTACAGCGTCAACGAATTCATATAAACCATCTTCAGCGCCTGGTTCAAATCTAACCTTACAGTGACCGTATTGCCCTGCACCACCTGATTGTTTTTTGTGTTTACCTTCACCTTCAGCCATCTTACGTAAAGTTTCACGATAAGCAATCTTAGGTTCGGTTAAAACGGCTTCACAACCGAATTTATTTTTTAACTTACGGCAAATTAAAGCAAGTTGAGTTTCTCCAACACCGGCAAGAAGCATTTCACCCGTATCGTGATTCTTTTCAATAGAGAATGAAATATCTTCATCCATTAATTTATGAAGACCTGCGAAAATTTTATCTTCTTCACCCTTCTTAGCAGCAGAAACAGCCATTGAGTAAACAGCTGGTGGTACTTCAACAGGTTTAAAGGTTAAATCACCACCTTCGCATAATACGTCACCAGTAGAAACGTTTGAAAGTTTTGCTAAAGCACCGATATCTCCTGCTTCGATACAATCAACAGCTTCTTGCTTTTTACCTTTTACAAAATATATTGAAGAAATCTTTTCTTGGTGGCCCTTACCAACGACCGTTAAAGAAGTACCTGATTTTAAAACACCACGCATAACTTTTACAAGGTTAAGTTTACCAACGAATGGGTCAACGATAGTTTTAAATACTTTAACAACAGTACTTTCTTCTGCAAGCGGTTTAACAACAACCTTTTCACCCGCAGCGTTAGTTGCGTTTCTACCACCTCTTTCAAGTGGGTTTGGAAGAGTTGAAACGATTTTATCAAGTAAGTTAGCAATACCGTGGTTCTTAGCAGCGCTACCGCCTAAAACGCCGATAGTTGAACCGCTTATAGTACCAATCTTAACGCCCTTTTCAATTTCTTCGCCGGTAAGTTCTTCGCCGGCAAAATATTTTTCTAATAATTCTTCGTCGTTTTCAGCAGCAGCTTCGCATAATACGGTATGAGCCTCCTCATAGTCAGCTTGAAGATGAGCAGGAATTGGTGATTCATTCTTATCCCAATCTCTGTAAACGCCGTAAGCAACCTTAACGAAGCCCTTCATCTTTTCGTTTTGAATATCTGGAACGATCATTGGCGCAATTTTATTTCCAAATTTTTCTTTTATTGCTTGAACTGTTTTAATAAAACTTGAGTTATCTTTATCAAGACCGTTAATGAATAAAATTGCTGGAATTTTACGTTTTGCGCAAGATTCAATTGCCTTTTCAGTGCCAACTGTTAAAGAACCGCTACCACCAGTAACTATAACTGCACAGTCAGCCGCATCAAGAGCAAGATTCATTTCACATTCAAAATCAAAGAAACCAGGGGTATCAATGATATTTACTTTATAACCGTTAAACATACCACCTGCAGTTGCAAGTGAAATAGATGATTTTTTTGCAATTTCTTCAGGATCAAAATCCATAACGGTGTTTCCGTCTTCAACCTTGCCTTGTCTGTCAATTACTTTCATATTTAAAAGCATTGCTTCTGCTAAAGTTGTTTTACCTTCACCGGAGTGACCGATAAGGGCTATGTTTCTGATTTTGTCTACTGAATTTCCCATAATAAAATTTCCGTCCTTAAATAATAATTTTTTTGCTAAACTTTTAGTGGTGTTTTACCATTTTCCACATAACGTATATAATTATACTACATCTCAATGTAAATTTCAAGTGGGTTTTTAAAAAAAGTTTAGATATTTTCAAGTTTTTTTAAAAAATATTTTTTCAATTGCATTATTTTTAACTTTTAGCGCTTAAAATTACCATTTTAAAGAAAAAAATGTGCATAGTTTCTAATACAAGAAGTTAAAAACTTGCTTGCAAGGGTTTTGAACTTCGCAGTATTACACACATGAAGTTTAAAAACGCGAGTTTTTGAAGCAAAACCCACAGGTTTTACAAAGATTTTGCTAACGGCAAAAGATTTAACTTCTTATAGTTTCTAAAATTATAGTTTCTAAAAATAGTTGACAAAAGCTATAATTACGTTGTATAATACATATACCCCCGTAGGGTATTTGTTAAGGAGAAAATTTATGACTGAACAAAAAATGTGTGCGTGCAAGCAAAAAGCAACACCGCGAAATGAAGAACAAATAAAGAAAATTGAGAACAGAATTAGCCGAATTTCGGGGCAACTAAACGGTGTAAAAAAGATGATAAATGAAAATGCCTATTGTAACGATATTTTAATGCAAATATGCGCAATTTCGAACGCGCTTAAAGGTCTTTCTGGTGAAATTTTAAAAGAACATTTACATAGTTGCGTAACACAAAGCGTTTTAAATGGCGATCAAAGAGTTTTAGACGAAGTAGTTGAACTTTTTAAAAAATATTAATGATAAAAAAGATTAATGGTAAAACTTTATGAAAAAAATATTTAACGTTTCAGGAATGACTTGTTCGGCTTGTTCAAGCCACGTTGAAAAGGCGATTAAAAAACTTAACGGAATTATAAAGGTTGAAGTAAATTTGCTTAAAAACAACGCGTTAGTTGAGTACGACGAAAACCTTTGTAACGAGCAAAATATTATTGATGCCGTAAACAACGCAGGCTATATAGCAAGCATTACTCAAAAAGATGAAAAAGTCAATTCAAAAAAGCCAACTGATAAAAACAACCTCAATAACGAAAATTCAGTAACAAAACTTATTATAAGCGCTATTTTACTATTGATACTTATGTATTTTTCAATGGGAAATATGATGTGGGGTTTTCCTGCTCCAGCAATCTTTGATCATATAAAAAACCCAATGGGATTTGCGCTTTTGCAGTTCGTTTTAACACTTCCCATACTATTTATTTACAAAAGATTTTTTATTTCGGGCTATAAAAAACTTTTTCAAAAAGCCCCTAATATGGATACTTTAATTGCAATAGGCGCAAGCGCCTCGATTTTATACGGACTGTTTGCTTTATTTATGATAAGTTACGCGCAATCCTCAATGATTTTTGCTTTAGAAAAGGGCGAATTACAAAAAATAGCGCATTTTAAAAATATACTTGCAACCTACCACGACAATTTATATTTTGAAAGCGCTGGTATGATTTTAACTATGGTAAGTCTTGGTAAGTATCTTGAAGGGTTATCTAAAAAGAAAACGACTAAAGCTATAGAAGAACTTATTAAATTAAGTCCAGATAAGGCCGTTGTTCTTGTAAACGGCGAAGAAATAACCGTTGAGGCTTCGCAAATAAAGATTGGCGACCTATTAGTTATTAAAAAGGGAGATGCTATTCCAGTTGACGGAGTTATCGTTAAAGGAAAAGTTTCACTAAGCGAAGCAAATATTACGGGTGAAAGCATGCCCGTTTTAAAGGGAGAAGGCGAAGAAGTTTACTGTTCTACCTTGGTTAGTAGCGGTTATGCACACCTCAAAGCTACTAAAGTTGGCGAAGATACTTCAATTGCAAACATAATAAAACTTGTTGACGAAGCTTCAAACTCAAAAGCTCCTATTTCAAAACTTGCCGATAAAATTTCGGGCATATTCGTACCTATAATTTTAATTTTAGCTTTTATCACCTTCGTAGCAAACTTAATAGTAAGCTTAAATTTTGAACTTTCTTTAAACTTTGCAATATCGGTAGTAGTTATAGCCTGCCCGTGTGCTTTAGGTCTTGCTACTCCCGTTGCCATTATGGTTGGAACAGGTAAGGGCGCGCAAAACGGTTTGCTAATCAAAAATGCTGAAATTTTAGAAAAAGCACATCTAATTACCACCGTGGTTTTAGATAAAACGGGAACCATTACTGAAGGAAACCCCACCGTTACCGATTTTAACTGTTTTAATGATGAGAAAAACTTATTAAATGCAATATACTCAATTGAAAACAAATCCGAACACCCGCTTGCCACGGCAATATGTAACTACGCCAAGGAAAAGGGGGCAACCCTACAACAGGTTGAAAATTTTGAAAGTATCGAGGGCTTAGGACTAAAAGGCGAAATAAATGGAAAGACCTATTTAATAGGAAACCCAAAAAGTGCTAGCCCAAATCTTAACGATAAAGCTCTTTTACAAAACTTAAACAACCTTTCAATGCAAGGCAAAACGCCACTGGTTATAGTGGTTAACGGTGTTATAGAGGCTTTTATTGCTTTAAAGGACAAAGTTAAAGAACAATCGAAAAAAGCCGTTGAACTTTTGCAAAAACGCAACATTGAAGTTGTTATGTTAACCGGTGACAATGAACAAACTGCAAGCGTTATTGCAAAAGAAGTTGGTATAAAGCGCGTATATGCCGGCGTTAAGCCCGACCAAAAACAAATTATTATCAAAGAGTTAATGCAAGAAAAAGATTCCTTCGTTGCAATGGTTGGTGACGGTGTTAACGACGCTCCTGCCCTTACTACCGCAAACTTAGGAATTGCAATCGGTGGCGGTAGTGACGTAGCTACCGAATCGGGCGACGTTATACTTTTAAGAAAACAATTAACTGACGTTGTTAACGTAATTGACCTTTCAAAGCGAGTACTAAATACTATCAAACTTGGTTTATTCTGGGCATTTTTCTACAATTTAATTTGTGTTATTATTGCAAGCGGAATTTTTTATTATATTAACGGACTAAAAATTAATCCTATGATAGGATCGGTTGCCATGAGTTTATCGAGTATATCCGTAGTTTTAAACGCCTTGACAATTAATTTTATAAAATTATACAAAACCGAACAAAAGACAAACGAAACAAACTTAAATCAAATTAATAGCGAACAAATAAAAGGAGAGATTGATATGAAAACTATTACGTTAAAAGTTGAAGGAATGATGTGCCAAAGATGTGTTAAACACGTTGAAAATGCATGTTTAAAAGCACAAGGTGTACTTTCTGCTACTGCTAATTTAGAAAACAATACCGTAACTATTAACTACGAAAACGAACAAGCCGTTGAACAAGCAAAGGCTAATATTATAGCCGAAGATTATAATGTAAGCGAATAAACAACCATAAACCTAAAAAGCACCAAAGCAATTTGCCTTGGTGCTTTTATTTATTCATGCTATAAGCCTAAAAATTCGTTTAAATGTTTTATATCCGTTTGTAAAAGTTCTTGACTTTCAGGTGAAAGAATGCTTGTATCAAGTTGAGTAATAGCTAGCCGAACTTCGATTGCAAAAATTCTATCCTCTTCCGTTACCGAATAGGCTGCAAGTTGACGGATAGGGTCGGTGATTTGATAAAGGCTAGAATATTCAGTGGCTATATTTATAGCATCATCCATTCTTTCTTCATCATAAAGAGCCACACAATAATTAAAAATAACGAAATCGCAGTAGTTATCTTCCAAAATCTCTTGTGGTTGATAATCATCAATTAAAAGTTCAACGTAATAAATAATTTTATCTTCATCTTCATCTGCTATAGCAAGATTTACAACACCAAGCAAACTTTCAAGAGATTTTTCTTTTTTATAAACGCGTTCTTGAAATTTTAGCGCTGTTTCGTTCTCGCCCATATCCTTATAAAAATTCACTAATTTTTGTGGAGCAAATATAGCAATCGCGCCATAAACGATACCCGTTATCACCAACAAAACGACCAACGTTTTTATTGCCGTTTTTATAATATTTTTATTCATATAAAATTTCCTTTAAAATTTTTTTGCTTTTAATATTATATCACATAAAAAAGTCAAAGTAAACAAATCCGTTAAATTTTTTAACAAAATTTTAATTACCTAATCTTTTAAACATATTTTTTTAAAACGAAGAATATTTATAAGCAGGAATAAAAAAATGAAAAAATTATTTTACCGCTTAACCATTATAGTAATTTGTTTAACACTACCCTTAGTTTTATATTCTTGCAAAAAGAAGGTTGATTATCTTTCATACGTTAGCGAACTTAGAAAAGATGTATTTATTGGCGAAAAAGATAACTTTAACGTGGTAGTTTATTCTGGTTTTAAAGAAGAACCAACCTTATTAGAGGGTAAAAAAGAGCAAACCGCACTCACTTTAACCTTTAAAGTTAACCAAAAAGAAGAATGTTCAAACCCACTTACAATTAAATTTAGTTTAGGTGATAAAAACTATCAAAAAGAACTTGCCTTTAATCCCGTAAAAAGCACTCTTTGTGCGGAAGTAGAAGTGAATTCGCTTCCCGAAAAAAGCATAGAAGTGCAAATAATTGAGGGTGAAAACTGTACAACTATAAACGCTATTTCTAAGCTAAACGAAAATTCAATAAGCTATTCAAAAGCCCTTGAAAAAGCAACGCAAAAGGCGAGTGAATTTTTATCAAAGCATACCACTAAAAACACCTTTAAGGGCGAAATTATCGTACGCCTACTCTGCGAAAACGAGCGAAATTATTATTACGTTTGTTTCGTTTGCGAAAACGGTGAAAAATTAGCCTATTTATTAAATGCAAAAACAGGCGAAATTATCGCTCAAAAAATTAATTAAAATTACAAGGAATTGCTTTAACAGGCAATTCCTTTTTATTACACGTTAAATTAAGATTAGTTTTGTTAAACTAACCTTTTAGCAAGTTCTAAAGCGACGAAAAAATTTTTTATTCTATCGTCAATAGAAATTAATCCCAAAATTCCACGATCCCATTTTTCGCTATCAAGGTTATCGGCGCGGTATAAAAAGTTATAAAAATCAATCCCGCGAAAAGTTGAAACGGCTTGGCAGGCGCTTACTTCCATTTCAACCGCAATACAGCCTTCATTCCTTCTTCTTTCCATATTGCGCTTGGTTTCACGATAAAAAGAATCGGTAGTCCAGGTTTTTCCATAAACAAAATCAATATTTAAATCGCTTAAAATTTTACCAACTTTAGTAGCGTTTACAATTTCAACGTAATCACTTACAGGCATATAATGATAACTAGTTCCCTCGTCGCGATAAGCATGAGTTGGAACTATTAATTTATTTGGCGAAATGCTTTTATCTAACCCTCCGCACGAACCAAACATTACTATTTTATTACAATTATAAACGTGCGAAATTTCTTCAATCATTCCGCTAGTAATTGGCGCGCCTACCGTACTTTTAAAAACACCAATGTTAGTATCTTTAAAAACGTACATAGGATAATCTAAGGCAACAGAACGTATAATGGTATCGCCAAGCTGTGATATTAGCCCCTTTTCAAGTAACACGCTTATAGTTTGCTGTGAAAAGGTTAACACGCAGGCATCAAGTTTAAAACCACTTTTTATATAGCAATCTTCGGGATTTATTACACCTAACTTATCTTCATCAAAAGCATTGATTATACTCATATTATCTCCTTAAAAGGGTTTTTGCCCTTATACCAAGTTGGTATAGTTAAATTAAAATTATCATACCATAAAAGCACGCTATTTATTACCTTATGCGCCGTTTGAACCTCTTTTTCGCCAAACCGTAACGCCCAAGTAAGGTGCGAAAGTAAAGATTCACCTGCGTAAAGCGCAAGAATAGGAAAAAAGTTTTTAGGTACGTTTTTATTAAAATATCCGTTAACAAGCCCGGTTTGAAAATACTCGCTTGCAAATACGTTCCAACAAAAGGGTTTAAAATCATCGTAAGTATCGGCAATAGTATTTTTATCAAAGTCGATTACACCTATTTTTCCATTATTTACTATCATATTTCCAACGTGATAATCTGCATGAGAAAAGGCTTGTTCTCTAGTTTTTACAAGATACATATTGTCGCAAACGTATTCAATAACTCGTTCTTGCCCTACAAATCCCACTCCCGAATTTTTTAAATTTTCAATCTTTTTAGGTATTTTCGCACTATATTTTTGCCACCAAGTAGTAGCTGGAGTATCTATTGGAATTTGGTGTAACCGTTGTAGAGTTCTTCCACTCTCTTCTCCTAGGTAGTATGCTTGTATATCGCTCATTTTTCCAACGCTTTCCTCTGCAGAAACTCCATCTAACCAGCTTAAAAGAGTATATACCCTACCATCAGCCAAACAGCCGAATTCAATGGGTTTTGAACAATTTATTTCAAGAGCATTTAATCTTTGTAAAAGTTCAAACTGCTCTTTTTTCTTTTTAAAAAGCTCGCCACTTGATAATCTAAGTAAATATTTATTACCTACCAAATCACTAAGAATAAATTTTAAATCACTCGACCACCCTTTATTTAGTTTTTGAGTTTTTATAATACCGTATTTTTTTATAATTTTATCCATAATAAATAATTAAAAAAGTAAAAAACCACTTTACTACTAAAAGCAAAGTGGTTTTATAAAACAGTTTATTATTAGAAATTACCCTTTAAAATTTCGCCAATCGTATATACCCAATCGGTAGCAATTAAATCGTTAAGAGGATTATATTTGCAAATAATTCCCGTAATGTAACCCGATTTAACGGCCTCATAAGTGTTAGCAAATAAACCGATTTCGCTAAACGCACCGAACGCCCAGTATAAACCAAGAACGACTGCCCCTGCAAAACCAATATGAATTACACCGCCAATTAAGCTACCTAAAATTCTAAAGAATAAAGATTTTGCACGAACGAAACGAACGAAACGCTCAAATTGACGACCAACCCAAAGGAAGAAAATATAGAAAGGAATAAATAAACCTAAACCACTAATTAATATTGCTAAAAAGTCGGCAAGAACTTTAGTTGCTCCCAAACTAACGATATCGATGCCCAATAACTCTTCAATGCCTAATGATAATAAAGTTTCTTCTAAATCAACCCCGATCAGTTTAAAAACTCCCATAAAATCAAGAGCAAAACCGCGAAGCCCATCACCGAAAGAATTTATCCACCCAAATTTTAAAAATGCATATTCAACGAATGGAAGACCGAATGCAAACGCTAAAGCAAAAACTATCCATAAGATTGCGGTTACCAAAGTAAACGTAGTATTTAAAAATCCTTTCGTAATACCTCTATAAGCAAAAAAGCCAACAAAGATAAGCAATAAAATATCTGCTACTAATCCTTCAATAGAGAACATTTTTCCTCTCCTTATTTCGTGTAGAATATATCATACAATATATATATTATAAATTAAAAAATATAGTTTGTCAATAAAATTTGCAAAAATGATTAATTATATTTTTATTTTGTAGGTTTATAAGTGTCTTTTAGTGAAGTTATTTCGTGAAGAACGGTTCTTCCATCCATGCTTCCTTTTTTATAATAACCAATACGTAAAAGCTGGAAGCTTTCTCCGTCAGTTACTTCGCCTAGATACTTTTCAGCTTTTCCGCGGTATTGCTTAACGCTGTCGTAATTAAATCTTTCGTTAAAGTCTTGTCCTGAATATTCAGCGTCGTTTAATAAATAATCGTATTTTTTAACGGTAACGTCAATAGAATCTTTTGCATTAACCCATTGAATTGTTCCCTTCACCTTTATTCCACTAGTATCACTACCACTCTTTGATTCGGGTATATAAGAACAAATTAGTTTATCTATAGCGCCATTATCAGCATATTCAACTCTTTCACACTTTATGATATAAGCGTTCTTTAAGCGCACCATACCATCAGGTTTTAATCTAAAATATTTTGGTGGTGGGTTATCTGAAAAGTCTTCGGCTGAAATATAAAGTTCTTTAGAAAAAGTTATACTTCTCTTTGGTCCGTTTTCTTCTTGAGGTTTCATATCAAACTCAAGATTTTCTTCGCCTTCGTAATTTTGAATAACAACCTTAATAGGATCGATTACAGCCATTGCTCTTTCAGCGTGTGTATTTAAATGTTCGCGAACGAAGTGTTCTAAATAACCGCTTTCAATTTCAGAATTAGCTTTTGCAACACCAACCGCCTCACAAAAATTCTTTAAGGCTTGAGCAGGTATTCCTCTTGCGCGAAGACCAGTAAGCGTTGGCATTCTTGGATCATCCCAACCACTTACAATATTTTCTTCAACAAGTTTTTTAAGATAACGCTTACTCATTACTGTATTAGTAATGTTAAGACGCGCAAACTCAATTTGTCTTGGTTTATGGCTAACACCCGTGTTTTCAACAACCCAATTGTATAGTGGGCGGTGGTCTTCAAACTCAAGCGTACATAATGAATGAGTTACACCTTGCATAGAGTCGCATATTGGGTGCGCATAGTCGTACATAGGATAGATGCACCATTTATCGCCAGTACGGTGATGCGTTGCATGTAAAACCCTATAAATTACTGGATCACGCATATTGATATTAGGAGACGCCATATCAATTTTTGCTCTTAAAACCTTTTCACCGTCAGCAAACTTACCGTTTTTCATATCTTCAAAAAGCTCAAGGTTTTCTTGAACCGTTCTGTTTCTATATGGACTTTCCATGCCGGGTTCGGTTAACGTACCGCGAGTTTCGCGAATTTGTTCAGCCGAAAGATCACAAACGTAGGCTTTACCGTCTTTAATAAGTTTCACGGCAAGCGCAAAAATATCTTCAAAAAAGTCAGAAGCATAATGTATTTCGTGCCATTTAAAACCTAACCATTCAATATCTGCTTTAATAGCTTCAACAAATTCAGTTTTTTCTTTTGATGGATTTGTATCGTCAAAGAAAAGATTACATTTACCATCATATTTTTTAGCAGTGCCGAAGTTTAAACATAAGGATTTTGCGTGCCCGATATGCAAATAACCGTTTGGCTCGGGTGGAAAACGCGTATGAACCTCGCTAACCACACCGCTAGAAAGTTCTTCATTAATAATGTCTTCAATAAAGTTTTTTGCTTCCATATTAACTCCTATTTATAGGCGATTAAGTATAATTATTAACTTTGTAATAATAGTTAATCAACTTATACGCACACTTTTTACAATTATTTCATTTTGCGCTTTGAAGATAATCTTTAACAGTTTATTTCGCGCAATTTTCTTAAAAGGTTTGAAAAATAATCGGGTAACTCACACTCAAAGCTAACAACTTCGTTTGTTTTTGGATGCACAAACGAAAGCTTATATGCGTGAAGCAACTGCCCATTTAAATTAAAGGGTGATTTTTTAGGGCCATAAACCTTATCGCCAACAACTGGGCAACCCAAATATTTACTATGAACACGAATTTGATGAGTTCTACCCGTGCGAAGTGAAAACTCGCACAAAGTATAACCGTCGTATCTTTTTAAAACCTTATAATCGGTAATGGCTCTTCTACCCTTATTTTGCGTAACGGTATATGCCGTTCTATCGCGCTCGCTTCTATCAATAAAGGTATCTATAACACCGCTATCTTGCTTTACTTTTCCATGAAGCAAAGCTATATATATTCGTTTGCAAGTTTTATTTTCAATTTGCGTAGCAAGGTTAACGTGCGACATATCGTTTTTGGCAACCACTAAAAGACCCGAAGTATCTTTATCAATTCTATGCACTATACCCGGACGAATAACCCCGTTTATACCACTTAAGCTATCAAGCGAATA
Source organism: Christensenellaceae bacterium (assembly GCA_045589175.1). Lineage (GTDB taxonomy): Bacteria > Bacillota > Clostridia > Christensenellales > Borkfalkiaceae > HGM11416. The sequence continues at coordinate 37,207 of JAZNFS010000073.1, read as the reverse complement.
TAAAAGAGCGTTGACCAAAGTGTTTTCATCAGTTCCGTTACCTGCGTGAACGGTAAGCCCTTGAGGTTTGTTAATTACTGCTAAACAATCATCTTGATAAACAATATTAAGAGGAATATTAACAGGCTTAACTTCTAACGGTTGGGGAATAAAATCTTGATATTCGATTACATCCCCTGACCTTACTAAATATTTACCTTTTTGTTGATTATTATTAACGGTAACAAGCCCGTCGTCAATCATTTTTTTAATATGTGAACGGCTAAACTCAACCTTTTCTGCTAAAAAAGCATCTAAACGCACACCAGAACGGTCAACGATTATTTGAGCCATACTACACCTGTTTTTCTGCGCTTTCTTCTGTTTTTTGTTTGTTCTTGTTTATGGGAAATATCGCATCCTCGTCTAAAAATAAAACGTAAAAAATAAGCATAAACGCGCCAACGCACAAACAACTGTCGGCAATGTTAAAGTTTGCAAAGAAAGGAACGTCGATAAAATCACGAACGTGCCCAAATGCAAGCCTATCAATAAAATTGCCAATCGTACCCGAAAACATAAGAGAAATTGCGCTATTAAGCCACTTTCCCGTAGGTTTTTTAATAATAACAAACAATACGCCTGCAAGAATAACGACAACGGTTAAAATAATAAAAAAGGTTTGTGCCCATTCTTTGTCTGATAAAAATGAAAAAGACGCGCCCTCGTTATAAGCGATACGAATGTTTAATATTCCTTCAAAAACGGTAATATTAGTTTTATACGCATCTATTATTATTTTACTAACTTGGTCAAGAGCCAAGGTTACGATAAACAAAATTATATACCACATTAATCCATTACTCCAAGTTCTTTGCATAAACTTTCAAGATCTAATTCATTTCCAGGATTTAACACTTCTTCTAAGTTAAAACCGCTTTCACTTTGCACGTTTCCACCAATAACACCGTTAAGTTTATCAAGTAAAGCAACGCCTTCTTCAATACTATTAACGCAAGGTTTATCCTTTAAAATTTCAGCAAGAGCCATTGAAAGAGCCCTACGCTTTTTACCCTCAATCCCTTTATCGGGCTCAGGTAATGCGTTTTGCCAGCGCTGAATAAAGTTATTTAAGCGTTGAAGCTCTACGTTATAGCGAAGAACAAGCTTTTTATCCATTTTTAATTGTAACTGCTCGTTTTGATTTTCAAAAGCCTTTAATTTTTGCAAAATGCTATAGTTTTGATTTTTTAAGGCCTCGTTTTGGCTTTTTTGAGCCAATAATTCAGCATTTAATTTAGAAACCTGCTCTTGTAAATTAGCATTTTCTTCGCTTAAACGCTGGTTTTCAAGGCTTATCTTTTTGTTTTTAGCAAAAATCAAAATCAGTCACCTCTAATTTCTTTTATCATCTTATTTTTTAGTTCATAAAGCTCATCTGAAAGGTCAACTTTGAAAATGTGAGGGTTATCGTTTCTAATATATTCTTCCCAAAACGTTTCAATTTCGCCCTTAGCGTAAGAGGCAATATCCTTAAGCTTAGGAAAATCGTAACAAACCTTGCCATCCTTAACAACGGTAACGGTAAGTTCGCGAAGCTCGTAATTTTCAAAGGTAATACTCTTCCATCTTTCAAGTGGGTGGTATAGCGTAAGTGGCTTTGTAGTATCAAACTTTTCGCCACGTAAAGCGATAAGATCCGCTTCGGCTTTACCATTAACGTAAACACGGTAAAGTGTTTTAAATCCAGGATTCGTTATCTTTGCGCTGTTATCAGAAAGCTTGATTTTAGGCGTTAACGAGCCGTCGTCTTCAATCATAGCCGAAAGCTTATAAACACCACCGAGGGCAGGCATATCTTCACTTGTGATTAGCTTAGTACCAACACCCCATAAAGAGATTTGCGCACCTTGTGCCTTAAGTGAAGCAATAGAATGTTCGTCCAAATCGCCCGAAGCGCAAATAATCGTATCGGGATAGCCCGCATCGTCAAGCATCTTACGCGCTTGTTTAGATAGGTATGCAAGGTCGCCCGAATCAAGACGGATACCTAAAGGCTTGTGCCCTTGCGCCTTAAGTTCGTCAAACACCCTAATTGCGTTTGGAACACCGCTTTTTAAAGTGTTGTACGTATCTACAAGTAGTAACGCAGAATCTGGGTATATTTGTGCGTAAGCTTTAAACGCTTCGTATTCCGAAGGAAAGTTCATTACCCAACTGTGCGAATGAGTACCCGAGATTTTAACGTCGAAAAGTTGACCTGCTAAAACGTTTGAAGTTGAATTGCAACCGCCAATTATAGCAGCGCGCGCGCCGTAAATACCTGCGTCAGGTCCTTGTGCGCGACGAAGACCAAACTCGAGCACGTTATCACCCTTTGCTGCGTTACAAACCTTTGCCGCTTTAGTTGCGATTAATGTTTGGTGGTTAAACATATTAAGTATTGCAGTTTCAATAAGCTGAGCTTGTACGATAGGTGCGCGAATAGTTAAAATAGGCTCACCAGGAAAAACCACCGTACCTTCTGGCACTGCGTAAATATCACCCGTAAACTTTAAATTTGCAAGATAATTTAAAAAGTCTTCGCCAAAAAGATTGAGTGAACGAAGGTATTCTATTTCATCTTCGCCAAAATGTAAATTCATAACGTAATCAACAACTTGTTCAAGCCCACCCGCTAACGAATACGTAATAAGTTTGTTTTGGCGGAAAAATAAATCAAAAATTGCTATTTGTTCATGTCTACCCTTTAAAAAATAGCCGTTCATCATGGTAATTTGATAAAGGTCGGTAAGTAAAGTTAAATTTCTTTTTTCCATAATACTACTTCCTGCGTTTTATTCTTTGAAAGATTTTATCTCGGGTAAAGGTTGTTCTTCGTTATTTTCTTCACCTTCTTTTTCAGCCGTACGGGTTTTGTAATTCATATAATCAGGCATTTCGTTATCGGCAATTAAAATCAATTTATTTCTGTACGCTAAGAACGAAGACAAGAAAGCTATTAACGATAATCCTGCCATAAGTATAACTATTACCCAAGCTTCCATACCGCACAAAATAAACAAAACCAACAAGCCAGCTAAAAATATTGGAGGGGCAATTACGTAGCCAAGCTTATATTTATATGCGATAGCTATAGCTACCAAAGATATTGCAACTAAAATACAATGGGTTATAAATCCTACCCCTATCGAAAATAAAATCTTAAGCGCCTTATTTTGAATAGTGCAAAGCGGATATGATATAAAAACAGCAACGATAGCTAATACAAGCGCAACCATAACCGATATTATAATCGCCGTAAATTTATTTGTTTTTTGATTTTTAACCTGTGACATAATAAATCTCCTTAAATTAACTACTATTTTTTGTAGAACTGTTAACTAATCATTCAGCGTCCGTAGTTTTTTTGTTTTCAATAGGTTCTTCTTTTTCGTCGGTTGGCTGTACTACGCTTACTTCAGCATCAGCTAACGCGTGCGATGCAAGATACTCTTCGTGTTTTTTTACAAAGTAACGCATTATAAAAAATGCTGGAATTGCAAGCGCAATTAAAATTAACGATTGAGTTTGTGAAGGAGAAAGAGCACCAACGAAAGATCCGCGATAGTCGGCTCTAAAAAATTCGATAACAAAACGCCAAATACCGTATGAACCAATATAAACCGCTAACGAATATTTAAAGTTCTTTGCTAAAACTAAATAACTTAAAACACCAAAAAGAGTGAATAAGAATAGCGATTCGTATAGCTGAGTTGGAACGTAATATCCCCAAACTTCGTTACTACCTTGCATCCATATTCCGCCAAAAACGTATTCGGTAGTGCTTAAAAGCTCACCGTGACAGCAACCTGCAAATAAACAACCCAATCTACCGAAAGCGTGTGCGATTACCATACAGCAAGGAGCAACGGTGACAGTTTTAGTTAAAGAAAATGGAAATTTCTTTTTAAAAGACAAACAGCCTATAACGTAAACGAGCGCACCTGTTGCTAACCCACCGATTGCCGTTATACCGCCTTTTAAACTAAACTCTGGATTTGAAACACCGCTTTTAACGTCGTCAATATAGTTAAACAAGCCCTGCCAAGCCGCCGAACCTATAAAACCGATAATTATCGCAACAAGCCCTGTATAAAAAGCAAAATCAACGTATTCGTTTGAAATTCCTAATCTTTTACAATATTCAAACAATACGAAAAAACAACAAAGAATACCGATTGCAATCATTAATCCGTACATATAAATTTTAATATCGCCAAGTTCGAGTATAGGATAAGGTACCATAAAACCTCCTTTCATCGTGCACGCACGCATAAGCGCGCGTTTAAGAATAATTAAATTATACTATATTATATCATACTATTTTTGTTTTTTCAATTATTTTTAAGCAAAATTCAGTTATTGCGCTCTATTTTGTAAATAAATTTACAAAGTACAAAAATCAACTTGCATAAAAATTAACTTTAAAATTTAAAAAACTTTAGCTGTAAAAATAGGCTCAGTCACAAAATACGGTTGATAAAATACACTTTATCTACTGCGCAAAAGTTCGTTATTTTCAAATTTTAAACATTCCTGTGACCAACAAGGTCACTCCCTGCTTAAAATCTACAAAGTGCCTGCTCTTGCTTGCATCTAAAGCGTATTTTAGGCTTTAGTTTAAATATATCTATTTCATTAAAAATTCAACCAATTGTTGCGACGTCGCCTAAAAATAAAAAACCGAACCTTTTAAACAAAAAGTTCGGCAAAAAACAATCTAAATATGCGCCTATAGGCTGATTAACGGCAGTTTTAGTTTTTAATTTTATCAACGATAGTACTTACTATCATATCAAAGGCGTTTTGGTTATAACCACCTTCTGGAACAATAACGTCACTATATCTTTTAAATGGTTCAATATAACTTTCATGCATTGGTTTAACCGTATTAACGTATTGCTCTACAACCGAATCAAGACTGCGCCCTCTTTCTTTTACGTCGCGAAGTATTCTTCTTAAAATTCTTACGTCAGCATCAGTATCGACGAAAATCTTTATATCTAAAAGTTTTACCAATTCAGGAATAGCAAAGAGCATAATCCCCTCAACTATAACTACTTTTTTAGGCTCGGCGTGCACCCATTCATCTTTTCTTAAATGTGTTGTAAAATCATAGGTTGGATAATCAATCGCCCTATCACATTTTAAATCGAGCAGATGTGAAACTAAAAGGTCGCTATCAAAGGCATTTGGATGGTCGTAATTTGTTTTTACTCTTTCTTCAAAGGGCATATGCGAATTGTTTTTATAATAACAATCCATACTTATAAGTAGCGCATCATCTTTTAAGGCACTATAAATTTTTTCAGCTAAAGTTGTTTTTCCGCTACCTGTTCCACCGCAAATACCAATGATTAAATGCTCCATTTCTTTATCTCCAAAATTAAAAATGTTAGTCTATAAGTTAATTAATGCATAGTTCATAGTATAAAAGCCGATTGCACAAACGCCATCGGCTTATATTACTATAATTAATTATCGCTGTATTATTTTGCTGTAGGCTTACCGTTTTCATCTAAACGATAATATTGATTAGATGCCGAAATTTCAAACTCAACGGCTTCGTTTAAACCGCTAAAAGCATTTTCACCAATTTCACTAACGTTATGACCGATATAAACGCTAACTAAACTTGAGCAGTATTCAAAGGCAGAAACACCGATAGTTTCAACTTTTTCAGGAAGATTTAATCTTCTAATAGAAGCGCCAACAAAAGCACGCTCTTTAATAATTTTTAATGAAGACGGAAGGTTTAACTCCTCAATAGAAATACAACCGTAGAACGCGCCTACACCAATTTCAACTAAACCTCTATTAAAATAAATTATTGAAAGGTTTTTACAGTCGTTAAAAGCATTGTCGCCTACTATCTTAATATTTGAAGGTAAGCAAAGTTCGCTAATCGTTGCCGACATAAAACCTTTTGCTTCTATTTGTGAAACACTTTTACCTTCGTATTCTTCAGGAATATACAACTCTTTTGGAAGATCAGCAACGTCTTTAGCTTTGATGCTGTAAGTACCATCAGCTAATTCGGTAAAAATAAAATATTTATTATCCGTAGCATTGTAAGTTTTTGGTTCAATGCAACCTGCAAAGCCTAAAACGGTTAATGAAAAGATAACTAGCGAAAGAATTAACGCTTTCAATGACTTCATAATAAACTCCTTATTATAGATACTTATAAAACTTTATTTATTGGGTTAACAAATATAATACTTAATTATTATACAAGTTTAACGCCCATTTGTCAATATTTTCTTAAAAAATTCTTTATAAATTTACTTAAGCCCTACTCGAGCGCTCGCATTTAGGTCAAGTGAAGCAAAATTACCCTTTAAATATTGAACGTACCCTTCACTTGCAATCATTGCTGCGTTATCGGTACATAAATTTTTAGGGGGCAAAACTACTTTAATCCCCTCTTTTAAGCATTCTTCACTAAGCTTATTTCTTAAATATCCGTTAGCAACAACACCGCCACCTGCAGTAACGGTATCAAGTCCACGCTCTTTGACAGCAAGTATAGCTTTTTCAACCAAAACGTCAACAGCCGCGCTTTGGAAAGAACAAGCAACGTCTGCTTTATTAATCTCTTCGCCCAACTGATTAGCCCTATGAACGTAATTTATAACAGCAGTTTTTAAACCACTGTATGAAAAATCGTAACCTACTTTACCCTTTAACATTACGGGCAATTTAATTTTGGGCTCGCCCTCTTTTGCTAAACGCTCAATATTTGGTCCGCCCGGATAATTTAAACCGAGAACTCTTGCAACCTTATCAAAGGCTTCACCAACAGCGTCATCTAAAGTTCCGCCTAAAATATTAAATTTTTCATAACTTTCAACTTCAATTATTGCCGTATGCCCACCGCTTGCAAGCAATGAAATAAATGGTGGCTTTAAATTTTTATCGGCCAAATAAATAGCAGATAAATGCCCTCTTATATGGCTTACTGGGATAAGTGGAACTTGCAGTGCGTAGGCAAGCGCCTTTGCGTATGAAAGCCCCACGAGTAGTGCTCCTAAAAGGCCGGCTCCGTAAGTTACTGCAACGGCATCGATATCTTTTAAAGTAATGCCTGCATTTTTTATTGCTCTATCAACGACTATTGAAAGCGCGGTAGTGTGCGCACGCGAAGCAACTTCAGGCACTACACCGCCAAACTTGATATGTTCGGTCATTGAACTTTCTATTTCAGAAGAAAGTAGTTCGTTTCTTCCGCGCAAAACCGCACAAGCAGTTTCGTCACAAGAAGATTCAATGGCTAAAATAATAGCGTTTTCTTTTATAACGTGATTTGAAATAATTTCTTGGTAGTTCATTTTAGTTTATGATTTTTTTAAATAATCAATAATAAACGCGTCGATATCACCATCCATAACCGATTGTACGTTACCCGTTTCACAGCCCGTACGGTGATCTTTAACCATAGTATAAGGACAAAATACGTACGAACGAATTTGACTGCCCCATTCGATTTTTTTCATTTCGCCTTTAATTGATGCAGCCTCTTCCATCCTTTCGCTCTCGCGTTTTTCAATAAGCTTGCTCATAAGCATTTTCATGGCTTGTTCGCGATTTTGTACTTGACTTCGCTCGTTTTGACAAGCTACGATAATACCTGTTGGTAAGTGTGTTATTCTTATAGCAGATTCTGTTTTATTTACGTGTTGTCCACCTGCTCCGCTTGAACGGAAGGTATCAACCTTTAATTCTTCAGGTCTTATAACTATTTCACCAGTATCTTCAATTTCGGGCATAACTTCAACCGATGAGAAGGAAGTATGTCTTCTTGCGTTTGAGTCAAAAGGAGAAATACGCACTAATCTATGAACGCCCTTTTCAGCTTTTAAATATCCGTACGCATTATCACCTGCAATCTTAAAAGTAACGCTTTTAATACCTGCCTCGTCACCTGCAAGCCTATCGTATTCAGTAAGAGTAAAACCATGCTTTTCAGCGTAGCAAATATACATACGATAAAGCATTTCGGTCCAGTCGCAAGCTTCAGTTCCGCCCGCTCCTGCGTGTAAGGTCATAATAGCATCCGAGCCGTCGTATTTACCGCGAAGCAAGGTTTGAAGCCTTAATTCTTCAATATCTTTTTCGGCAACTTCTAAATCTCGTTCAATATCGGGAGCGTAAGACTCGTCGTTTTCCTCTTCAACTAAAGTTAAAAAATCCTCAACGTCATCAACGGCTTTAACGGTTTTGTCAAAAACCGAAAGTTTGTTTTTAATTTGCTGTAATTTTTTAGATACTTGGGTTGATTTTTCTAAGTTACCCCAAACTTCAGGGAGTTCTAACTGAGCTTCAAGTTCTTTTTGTTCCTCTCTTAATTTATCAACGTCAAAGAGAGTACCCTGCCTCTTTCAGGGTGTCTCGAAGTTGGCGTATCTTTTGAGTATAAATATCCGTTCTAAGCATACCAAAACTCCTAACAATTATCAAAAAAGTGTGGCAATAGTACCATAAACCGCAGTATTATAAATCGCTATAAGTCAAATACTATCGCCTATATTATTAATTTACTTTTATTAGTCAACTATTGCAATATTATTTACCGCAACAGTTTTTATACTTTTTACCCGAACCACAAGGACAAGGATCGTTACGACCTATATCTGCACCCTTATTAACTACCGTTTTAGGTTCATTTTGAAGTGAACCGCCACTTTCAACTAAAGTTCTCTTTTCAGTTCTAGTTGGTACTTTTTCAACTTCAATTTTTAATAAATATTTAACGGTATCTTCTTGAATGCTTGCCGTCATTTCTTCATACATTTCAAGACCTTCACGCTTATAAGAAATTAACGGATCTTCATTTGCATAACTACGAAGCGAAATACCTCTTTTTAATCTATCCATCATATCAATATGGTCAATCCATTTGGTATCAACAGTTTTTAAAAGAATAATACGTTCAACTTCGTGATAATCAATACCTCTTTCTTTATACTCTTCAATTTTATCTTCGTAGCACTCTATAACCTTTTTAACGGTATTTTCTATAATAAATTTAGCATCCCAGTTAATAAGTTTTTCACGAGTGATAAACTGAGTTCCAACGGGTAGCGCTCTTTCTTCTAATAATTTATTTAACGCGTCCATATCCCAAGATGCTGGGTCTTGCGCAATATTAACTACTTGATGGAAAAGCTCTGCTACGTAATCTGGAATAAGATTTAAAACGTCATCGTGAACGTTTTCACCGCGTAAAACCTTCATTCTTTCTTCATACATAGCCTTTCTTTGACGGTCCATAACGTCGTCGTAGCCAAGAATATGTTTTCTTATACCAAAGTTTTTACCTTCAATAGTGTGCTGAGCGTTTTCAATACTCTTAGTGAGCATTTTTGCTTCAATAGGAGTATTTTCATCAACTTTAAGCATAGCATAAAGTCTTTGTAATCTTTCACCACCAAAACGGCTTGCAAGTTCGTCTTCTAGTGAAATAAAGAACTTAGAAAAACCAGGGTCACCTTGACGACCGGCACGACCTCTCAATTGGTTATCGATACGGCGAGATTCGTGACGTTCAGTACCTAAAATATACAAACCGCCAAGTTCTGCAACTTGTTGTTTTTCAGCTTCGGTAACTTTAGAATGTTCTTCTAGAAGTGCACGGTATTTTGCTCGCACTTCTTCAATTTCAGGTGAAACGTTTTGAATATACGACACAGCCATTTCAATAACGTCTTCTTCAACGCCGTGGTTTCTTAAATCTTGTTTAGCTAAATATTCGGGGTTACCGCCAAGCAAAATATCCGTACCACGACCAGCCATGTTAGTAGCAATGGTTACTGCTCCTAACTTACCTGCTTGTGCAATAATTTCAGCTTCACGACGGTGGTTTTTAGCGTTTAATATTTGGTGACGAACTCTACGTTTTAAAAGCTCGCGCGAAATTTCTTCAGATTTTTCAACGGTAACGGTACCAACTAACACTGGTTGGCCCTTTTCATTAAGTTCAACGATTTGGTCAATAATAGCTTTTAATTTACCCTTATGAGTTGAATAAACAACGTCTTGCTCATCAATCCTTTGAAGGGGCTTATTCGTAGGAATTTCTAAAACGTCTAATCCGTAAATTGTTTTAAATTCTTCTTCTTCGGTTTTAGCAGTACCCGTCATACCCGAAAGCTTTGTGTAAAGGCGGAAGTAGTTTTGGAAGGTAATAGTTGCTTGAGTTTGGTTTTCGTTACGAATAGTAACTCTTTCCTTAGCTTCGATAGCTTGGTGCAAACCCTCAGAATATCTACGACCAATCATTAAACGACCTGTAAATTCGTCAACGATAATAATTTCGTTATCTTGAACGATATAGTCGTTATCTCTTTTAAAGATGTAGTGTGCTTTTAATGCTTGTTGAATATGATGGTTTAAATCGGCGTGTTGGATATCGGCAAGATTGTCGATACCAAAAAATCTTTCAGCCTTTTTTGAACCACTTTCAGTAATTTGAACTGATTTTTCTTTCAAGTTGATAATAAAGTCAACAACTGCGCCGTCATCCGACTCTTCTGAATTATCTTTTTCATCTAAAGTTTTTCTGCCCTTTAAGGTGCGAACAAATTTATCGGCTTGAGCGTAAATTTCACTTGACTTATTACCTCTACCAGAAATAATAAGCGGAGTTCTTGCTTCATCGATTAAAATTGAGTCAACTTCGTCGACGATAGCAAAGTTAAGCCCACGTTGAACCATTTGGTTAAGATGAACTTTTAAATTATCACGAAGATAGTCGAAACCAAATTCGTTATTTGTACCATAAGTAATATCGCAGGCATACGCTTTACGCTTTTCATCATCAGTAAATTCGTGAACGTTAACGCCTACCGTTAAACCTAAAAAGCGATGAACTTTACCCATCCAGTCTGCGTCACGCTTTGCAAGGTAATCGTTAACCGTAACGATGTGCACGCCCTTGCCCGTAAGTGCGTTAAGATATGCAGGTAATGTAGCCATAAGGGTTTTACCTTCACCTGTTTTTAATTCTGCAACACGACCTTGGTGTACGCATATACCGCCCATAAGTTGAACCTTATAATGGCGCATATTTAAAACTCTGTACGACGCTTCGCGAACAACTGCAAAAGCTTCGGGTAAGATATTATCTAAAGTTTCACCCTTTTGAAGTCTATCTTTAAAAAGTTGTGTTTGACCGCGTAGCTCTTCGTCGCTCATTTTTTCATAGGTTGGCGACATTGCCATAATTTCGTCGGCCATTGCACCTATTTTGCGTAAACTACGGCGAGAATCGGAATTTAAAATATATTTAATAAGTCCCATTTGCATATAACTCCATTATGTTTTCTTATAAATAGTATTATACTTTATTTTTTTATATAAGTAAACTGATTTTTCGGCGTTTTTACATACGTAAGAAATTTTTTTGCAAATTTTTTCCAAAATTTTACAAAGAAAAAGAAAAAGTGTAATCACTGCTAGTGATCACACCTTTATTTTTTTACATAGTTTAGTTTAAGCCTTGAGGTTTTTTAATAATAAATTTATCAACCTGTTCACTTTCGGTTAATTGTTCTGGAATAACCGTTGGTAAAATGTATGCAGGTATATTACATTGAAGAGTAAAGGTAGAAACGATTGAACGAAGATAAGGATATAAAACGTTAAAAGCTTCGCTAACTTGTGCTTTTTGAGTTACTTCGTCTACAGCACTTGCATCTTTAAGTTTAAAAGTTCCAGCAAGGGCAACCTTTAAGTTAAAAGGTACGGGAGCAGATATATCTTCGTTAATTTTTAAAGTTAGGTTAACGAATAAATTATCATCTTTCTTTGCTGCTTTACATTCAATTTTTGGTTTAATTTGAAAAGATACGTTTCCAGTAATGGCTTCGTTAAATTTAAAATCTAGTTCGTTTACTCTATAGTAAGCTAATGAAATATTAGGCATATTTAAACCTCTCTGTTTAATAATTACCTAAGCATTTTAGCATAATAAAAAATTATTGTCAACAAACTTCCAAGCGTTTTTACCAAATTTATAATAGCAGAGTGCCATCCACGCTATCAACGACTTTAAAAATTTGAAGTTCGTGACCGGTTAATGCATCAACGTAAATATAAAACTGACCTTCAACGCTATTTCCCGAAAATTCATAAGCAAGCTTTTCAACGCCCGACGGCATAGGAATATATGCAAGCCTTGCGCTTTCAATCCTTACTTCTTGTGAAATTTTTCTTTCTGCTTCTTCAACGGTTATTTTAGGGCTAGGAATTTCACGCTTTTTGTGATTTTGTAAATACAATCTCGCATCAACGTCGCACACGAGGCCACTTCCCATACATACGCTAACCTTAATTAAATCGCCGTATAAAATTATTTCACCGTTTTCGGTAACAGAAGCAAAATTGATAAAAGTCGTATTATCTTGCTCGGTTGTCCATACTGCCTTAATCGACTTATAACCGCACTTATTTAAAAATGCTCTTGCTATTACGATACATTGATCTCTATCATAAGCCTTGTTGCTTGATGGGTGAAAAAAGTTACTCATAACTAACTTGCCACTTTCAGAAATTTGAACGAAAAATTCCTTATCGAAGGCTTTAGCCTCAATATTATAAGCCTTAAAACCCTTACCTTCAGCCATACCTTTAAGTTCAATTTCTTTTAAATTATAGTCGGCGTAATATTGCTCGAACAACTTAAGAGCTTGCTCTTTATCAATTTTTTCAGCTTGTCCTTCGGCCGTTTTTGCATTATCTTTACTATTTTGGTCGGGTTCGTCAGCAAACGGCCCGTCGTATATCATCTTAGGGTATTCAATAGAATGATACTCAAGCTCGTTAAAAGCAATTAAAACAGGATTTTCCTCTTCCCCAGAAAGTAAAGTCACAAAATCAAAATTTTCACCCATTTCATCGGAAAGTTCGTGTAAGCTCTTTTGAATTCCCGCATTAATTTTTCTAAGTTCTTTTAAAGTAGAAATATCGCTTTCCGTAAACGAATGCCCGTCTATAAGCTTATTATTGAGGTATTTACTAAAATCCGCTACCTGATTCATATACTTCATACTGCTGTGTTTAGCACTGTCGTCAAGGGGCAGAGTTGCGAGATTATTTTCAGCAATCGAAGCTTCAACTATTACGTCTGAAAGTATCCTTTGCTTATTATCGTTATCCCCCGAAATCGTAAGCTTACTTAAATTCACTTCAATATTATCAACACAGTCGATTAAATCATAAAAACTACGCGCGTAAGAGTTTGAAAGCATTATTTCTCCACCACCACGCATATAAGTGTTATAAATTAATACCGTACTCAAAATTATACATACCGTAGCTAAAGAAATAACGGCAGCAAGCCAGCCTCCTATACCACGAGAACTACGAAGTTGTCTTTTTTCTCGGCGCTCGGCTATAATCCTTGCGTTTTGCTCGTTTTCAAATTTATTACGTTCTCTTTGTTCTTCCCTTTTTAAATTATCACGACGTGCTAACCTTTCTTCACGCTTTTGAATTTTTAGTTCTTTAATACGCTGTCTTTGCTGGGCTTCAATCATTCTTTTTTGCTCGTTTAAAGCCTCTTGTTTTTGTTTATTAATTAGCGCTTCTTTCTTACCCAAATCCATTTCTTCTACGTTATTATTATCGTTAAAAGTGTCGTTAATCGCGCTATTTGGGTACTTTTCATCTTGCGGTGAAAGATTTACGCCAGTTTTTTCATTAATTAAATTCTCGCTTTTTTCTATTGCATTATTAAATTTTTTCTTTTCCATTTTTCCTCCTAAACCGCAAAGACGTGTCTTCCTATAACTACTGTCGTTTTACGCGTAAATATCCAACTACTGGTTGCCGTTGCAGGATTATAATAATATAGCGCTCCGTAGGTAGGATCATAGCCGTTCATCGCTTCTTTTGCCGCGCGATAACATTGATCGTTGGGTGTTAAATTAATTTGTCCGTCATCAACGGCAGTAAAAGCATAAGGTTGATATATAACACCCGATATAGTATTCGGAAAAGAACTGCTTCTAAGTCTATTCATAACTACAGCGCCAACTGCAATTTGTCCAGTATAACTTTCGCCACGAGCCTCACCATAAATTAATCTTGCAAGTAATTGAAGATCGGCGTTTGAATACCCCGTATTGTTAGACGTGCCTCCACTTCCCGACGAGCTTGTTGAACTGGAATAAATTCCCAACGCTTTTAAGGTTTTATCACCCACGATTCCATCAACCGCAAGCCCGTTTTTACGTTGAAAATATTTTACTGCCTCTTTCGTTTTAGAACCAAAAATGCCGTCAACAGAACCCGTGTAATACCCCCATCTTTTTAACTTTTGTTGAATAAGGCGTACTGTATCGCCCCTATTACCTTGCTTATAGATTGCCGTAGCAACTATCATTTCATTACTTGCCCTATAAACAGCAGAACTTACGGTAAAACCTACCGAACAGATAACGGTAAAAATGCTAAGTGCAATCACAAGGATTTTTATACTTTTTTTCATACTTCCTCCTTTACATATATATAAGCAAACGAAGGAGCATAAATGTTTAATCTTACTTACGTTTTAAAACCTAAGCACCCTTAATTTTTTAGCCTTCGTTTACATTATTACTAAGCGAATTTATAAAATCTAATATTTTCGATCTATATTCAACGTCGTCACTACCTATAAAGCAAAGTGGCGGATATACCACACACCACCAGTTATTTCCCACCCCTTCGCCAAGTTCGATTATCAAAGCGTCGTAATAACCTGCTTCAAGCGTAAGCCCCTCGTAAACGCGTGTTGGAAAATTTTCTTCACGAATTGAAATTTTACATCTATAATTGAAGCCATTTTTTATTAAAAAGCCATCTATAACAGCTTTAACAGCACTTTTGTTTTTATTTAAAACACTAATTGCTTCACTTTTTGACGCGCAGTTTTTAACTATTGGCGTTAACTCTTTAACAACGATATCGCGAATTTGATACTTTATATTTTGATCTCTTACCTCGTTAGAGTTTGCGCGAATATGAATACGAAGATATTCGTTTTTAGGTGTAGCACATCCTAAAAACAATCCGGCACAAACTATTATGCAACAACAAAAAAAAGTTATTCTTAATTTTTCCATAAAAAAACCTCCTTATTATGACAATATAATTATTATCACAACAAGAAGGTTTTAAACTTATTATTTTATCATTTTTAAATTTAACGCTACCAAATAATGGTTGATAGAATTTTAGGGTTACTATATTCAAACAAAAGTATTACTTTAAGCCTAACACGTATTCGGCAATTGCTTTTGCAACGTTTATCCCGGTAACTTTACTAAGCGCAGAAAAATGTGCATTTGAATTAATCTCACATATTAAAGGGCCATCAACCCCAATAAGTAAATCTACCCCCGCAAAATCAGCACCCAAAATCTCGCACGCCTTAATAGCAAGTTCTTCATATTCATTTGGCAAAGAAGTTTTAATCATCTTTCCGCCACTTGCAACGTTCGACCTAAAATCTCTTTCATTACACCTAAGAGCAGAAGCAACGACCTTTCCGCCAACAACGTAAACTCTATAATCTTTACCAAACGAACTAGTTATATATTCTTGAAACAAAACTTCGCTATGACCTATCTTTTTAAGTGTTTCAATAGTTTGTTCTCTATCCTTAACTAAATAAACTTGTTCACCGAACGAACCTTTATTTTGCTTAACTATCATTGGATATCCAAGTTCATTTTCAATATCAACTAAAAAATCATAATTTTTATAGCCAATAGTATTAAAAGTAAAAGGTGCTAAAATTGTTTTCGGCATTCTTACTTTACCTAAAAGAGCTAAATAAGTTTTTGCTTTATCATCGCACGTTTCAATAACTTTTGCACTATTAACGCATCTATAGCCACACTTTTCAAGTTGAGTAGCTAAAAACAAATCCTTATCGAAAAACAAAACACTATAGCCCCTTCCATTTGTTTTAAGCAGTTTTATTGCTTGAACGTTAGTTAAAAGTTCGCAATCAGCACCTAAACTAAAAAAAGCATTTTTTAGTTCTGTATATATTATATTAAATGCATTTGAGTTTAAAAACTCATTAATTATTATATAATTTTTCATAATATACCCTATTTAAGATGATTGATATATGCGCTTGCTTTTCTATTAGATATACAAAGACAAGCGTAAGTTTTTGTTTCGCTATAATAAGAACAGCTACCCGGATTAATCATTAATATTCCCTCTTCTTGACTAATAAAAGGAATATGCGTATGCCCGAAAATCACAACGTTACAGGCTTTTTCTTTTGCATATAACTGCAATGTTAAATACCCTGACTTTACTCCTTGATTATGCCCGTGAACAAGAAGTATTTTTACCCCATCGATATCAATAATTTTCTCATCAATACCAAATTGATCACAATTTCCTTTAACAACGTGATAATTTTCTTTTTTTTCAATTGTGCTAAAAAAAATATTGCCATCGCCGGCAAAAAACAATCCGTCGTTTTTACTTGCAAAAGTTAAAAGTTTTTCAAAAGAAGCATAATCTCCGTGCACGTCTGAAAACACTATAAAATTTTTCATTTTTTTACTATTCCACCTTTAAAACAGTACAAAAATCATCAAAAAAGCCCCTCTATAGGTTGATTAACAGCAATTTCACGCTTTTCCATCTACACAAATAACGTTTACAACATTTTCGATTAAAGCGTTTTCATCTTCACTTATTTCAGGCAAAAATTTACCCGTTTGTTTAATTTGTTTCCACTCCTGTTTAGTTCCGCCAAAGTATATTATGGGCAACTCAAACTCATCTTCATCAAAATAACCTTCGCCAACGTAATCCATCAACTCTCCCGATTCGTATCCTGCAACGCGACTGCTGTATAAATCATTTATTACGTTTTTGTTTATAACTTTAAAGGAATTATTAGCTAAAATTATTTTTTCAACGTAAGGACAATCGTTAGCAATACTATTAAGTTCAAAAATTTCCCTGTCAATAGCAATAGTAGTTAAATCATGGCACTCGCTTATAATCGAGCTTTCAACCCTTTCAATAGGGGTATCACCAGCTTCAATATAAAGTTGTTCAACGTAACTGCAAGCTATCATATTATTAGTAAAATTAACCAAACTGCCTGGAAGGTTAAATATATTTATACTCATGTTATCAAAAGCATTATAACCTATGCTTTTAATTTTTGGATTTTCGCCAAAATCTATTTTATTAAGCCCGTCACATAGCGAAAACGCAGAACTTTCAATTTCCTCAAGTGTTTCGGGAAAACTTAACTTTTCAAGGGATTGACAACCACAAAATGCGTTAAAGCCTATTTTTTGTAAGCTTTTGCTAAAATTTATTTCTTGTAAGTTTTCGCAACCACTAAAAGCAGACCCGTCAATAATCTTTAGTCCATCAGGCAATTCAAGTTTGACTAAAGCGGTACATCCTACAAACGCCGCTTTTGATATTTGATTTAATTTACAACCCTTTTCAAATATAATTTCACTAAGTGACGAGCAATTTAAAAACGCGCCATCACAAATTTTAGTAACGTTAGCCGAAAAAATAACACTTTTTAACTTTTTACACTGTGAAAAGGCATTTTCACCTATAATAATTTCTTGATTATTGTTATCGCTACTTTCAAAAACAACGCTTTCAAGGTTATCACAATCAGCAAACGCAAACCCTTCAATTTTGGTTATATTTTTGGTTATAAACGCGCGAACACAGTCCTTTTGATAAGCAAACGCCTTTTCTAAAATAACGGTTGCGCTATCGCAAGTTTTTATATTTCCCTTTGAGTCACAAAAGCCGTAAACTATCTCTTTTTGCTCGGTTGAATACAAGCAATTACTATCGAACGCATAACGCTTTGGAAATTTGTAATCAATTTCTTTACCTTCCATAATCATTCTTTCATAATCGTAAATACTATGCCTAATAGGTCTAAAGGTAATATTTCTTACACCGCTACCACAAAATGCACCCTTATCAATTCTTGCAGTAGAACGCCTTAATTCAACACTTTTAAGATTTTTACAGTTATGAAAAGCGAACTTACCTATCTCTTCGGGTAAAGTGACAATTTCTTTTAAGTTATAACATTCGCCAAACGCATAACCACCAACCGAAAACGTTTTAGATAAATCTATACTTTGTAAACTTTCGCAACCAAAAAATGCGCGATCGCCAAGTGAAACTCCGCTAATATTTACCCTTTCAAGTTGCTTACAGTTGGCAAAGGCGCAGTCACCTATACGAGAAATTCGATCTTTACCATTATCACAAAATTCAGGAATTGTTATTTCAACTAAATCAATATTTCTTACCGCAACAACGGCGTCGTTTTCAAATTTTAAGCAATTTTCACGTTTTAAAAGCGCAATTTTGTCTGCCTTAAATTCAGCAGGAGCAAAATAATCAATATATAAAACTTTATCGTTAAAAGTTGAGTTTATAATATCAATATGCTCTTTTTCTATTTTACAAGTTTGATTGATTTTTTCAATCATTTCGCTTGCTGGCATACTTTTTCCATTAAGTGGAAGGTTTACCGATAAATAATCTTTACCCTTGTTTTTAACAAAGTTTATTTCTTTAATAACCGACTGTGATTTTAAAGAGTTTTCACTTAAATAAAATATAACTCCTACGCAAGAATACTTGATAATCGCCTCATAGGCAGACTTTTCCCAATCTTTACCAGCAGGAAGCCCGCGGTCGTACCAAATATTTACGCCTTGCTCTTGAAGGCGCAAAATATCGGCGTAAACCTCTTTATAATCGGCGTGTGAATAACTAACAAAATAGTATTCGTTGCTTTGAGTATATGGCATAACCTCAACTGGAAGTTCGCCGAGCGAAGACGAATTGTTTATTATATCAAGTTTTTGTTTTATAGTATAATTTGCCATACTTTCCCTATTATATATTTTTTAAAAGATCTTTTATTGCTCTTGCCCTGTGACTAACTGAATTTTTTTCCTGTTCACTCGCAGCGCCAAAACTCTTTTCTATTTCGTCACAGTAAAATATGGGATCGTAACCAAAACCACCGTTACCATCTTCGGTAAACAAAATACGTCCTTTAACCTCGCCGCTGCCACTTGCTTCAACTCCATTTTCTCCGTATAAAACGAGCGAGCAAACAAACTTCGCGCTCCTGTCGGTTTTGTCGGCCATTTCATCAATAATCATTTTATTTTTTTTACTTTGCGTTAAATCTTTTCCACCGTAACGCGCACTATACACTCCAGGTGCACCGTTTAAAGCGCTAACACAAAGCCCACTATCATCCGCAAGAGCTAATACTCCCGTATTTTCATAAACGTACTTAGCCTTTAAAAGCGCGTTTTCATAAAAGGTTGATCCCGTTTCTTCTGCTTCACCGTCAAAGCCGTTATATGGCAAAGAACATACTTCAAATTTATCTTTAAATATTTGTTCAAATTCTTTTAATTTTCCCTTATTATGAGTAGCAATAATTAATTTTTTCATATAAATACCCAGCCTATAGCGCGATTAACGCTCATTTAATACAAAACGTGTGCTTACTTATTTTTTCCTTTTCTTAGTGGTAATATCGCTTATTCTAGTAGGTATATCATCATTCTTTTCCAAATTAATTTCGCCATCTAAACAAAGCACCCTTATATTGCCAGCGGGTGTTGAAGTATCAAGCCGTGAAAATATACGCTTTCCTTCTTCTTCATCAACGATATCAATATTTTTAAACTGCTCTACCGATCCGCGATAGAATATAATTTTTAAACTATTACAACCAAAAAATGCGCGCTTACTAATTGATTTAAGTGAAACAGGTAGGGTAATTTTACAAAGTTTTTCACAAAAAACAAAAGCTTCGGCATGAATTTCTTGCAAATTACTATTTGAAGATAAAACAATTTCTTCAAGATCTTTACATTCGGCAAATGCGTTAATACCAATACTTTCAAGGCTATCGGGTAAAGTTATTCTTTTTATCGCTAAACACCTATCAAATGCTTGCCTATCGATTATTTTTAGGTTACTATCTTCTTCAAAAATAACTTCGCTTAAATTAATACAACATAAAAATGCCATTTTACCAATTCGTTGAGTTTGTTTTGGTATAATTACTTTATTTATTGAGGTACAGTAAGCGAATGCGCTGTTTTCAAAAACTAAGCTTTCTGCCGTATAAAGTTTTTCGATTTTTAAAAAGTTTACTTCTTTTAAATTTTTACACTTATAAAAAGCCTTTTCCCCTATCCTAGATAGTGGCGAATAAAAATTAACGACTTGCAAATCATCATATTCTAAAAAAGCACCGTCGGCAATTTCGGTAATATATTTGTGTGGAGTTATCTCTCCGTTTATAGCGTTTCCGCATATCACAATAGCGTTATTACTCCACCCAAAGCTAGAATAGTAGGAAAATATTCCATTTTGAAAGTTAAAATCAAGGGAGTCGTTAACGTCAAATTCTTGTATTTGCCCAGAAATCAAATTTCCATAGCCAACCTTTTGTAAACTTGGATACGCGTAAACTCTTTTTAAATTTTTACATCCCCAAAAAGCGTTATTATGAATAGTTCCCACAATAGCAATTTCCTCAAGTGCCGTGCAATTACCAAAAGCAAACTCACAAACGGTATCAACCGAACCTAAGTCAAGTTTTTTTAAAGATTTGCATCCGTAAAATGCTTTTTCATTAAGTTTTATACTACTAAGAGTTGGAAATTCAACCTTTTGCAAATACTGACAGTTTGCAAAAGCACACTCGCCTATTTCACGAACCAAAAGCTTTTGCCCATCAATTTCAACCATTTTGGGAATTGAAATTTCAGTTATATCTATATCGTTAACCCTTATGAGCCTAGCATAGGTTTCACTATTACGAAAATCACGCCCAACGTTTTCAAGAGTTTCATACTTACGATAGCCGTTTTCATTAAAGGTTTTTGGGCGTGCTTCTATCACTTCAAAAGTTAAAAGATCCGCCCTTTTCATTAGTTTTATTTTATCTGCTTTAAATTCAGCGGGAGCATTATAATCTAAATAAATAACCTTATCATCAAAAGTAGAATTAACCGCCTCTATTCTTTCTTTATCAATCATAACGTCTTTTGCCAAATTTTCAAGCATAGCGCTTGCAGATAAACACTTTTCACCATCAAGCGGAAGGTTTATAGACATATAGTCCTTACCGTTTTCTTTAACAAAATTTATTTCGCTTGCAACCGCGTTTGAAAGTAAAGAATTTTTGCTTAAATAAAAAATTACTCCAATGCAAGAATACTTGATTATCGCCTCATAGGCGGTTTTTTCCCAGTCTCTACCAGCAGGAAGCCCCCGATCGTACCAAATGTTAATACCTTGCGCTTGAAGGCGCAAAATATCGGCATAAACTTCCTTATAATCGGCGTGAGAATAGCTAACGAAGTAATATTCGTTGCTTTGAGTAAAAGGCATAACCTCTAAAGGTAGTTCGCCAAGAGAGGTAGAATTTTTAATAATATTAATTTTTTCTTGAAAAGTGTATTCTTTCATAGATAACCTTTTATAACAAACTTACCTAATAATGTTACAATACAACAAAAAAAATGTCAAGCAAAACAAATAACAAGGTTATTTAATAGATATACAAATAAAAAAAATAAGTATTAAAATTAGAATTATAACCAACCTTATAATATCTTGACAAAAAAAAATTTTTATAATATACTACACTATGGTTTATTTTTTATAAAACCCTATGTGAGCGAATATTTTATGAATTTACTACTAACAAACTTTTTACAAATTTTACCAACCTTACTCGTTATTATAGCGTCGGTTATAGTGTCTCTTTTTTTAATAACCTTTATTATTACTTTAATCATTTTTAAAAAAGCGTTTGGACGTGGCAAGGGTTCGATGGCTGAAGGCAATGAGCTATATAAAGATTATATTGCCGAAATGAAAGAAGGCGGTGAGTATTTTTTATCACTCAACCCTGAGCACGTTTATATCACATCGTTTGATAATCTTAAACTTCACGCACTTTTTTACGATCATCCTAATTCAAAGGGTACTATAATTTTAATGCACGGTTATCACGGTAAAGGACTTTGCGATTTTGGCCCTGTTTTTAAGCCTTTTATTGAAAAAGGCTACTCTATTTTACTACCCGACCAACGCGCACACGGTCAAAGTGAGGGAAAATATTTAACGTTTGGAGTTTTTGAAAGCGAAGACTGTTTATACTGGGCAAGATTTATAGCTGAAAAATTCCCTAACAGACCTATTTCATTGCACGGCGTGTCAATGGGCGGAGCAACCGTTTGTATGGCCTCTAATTTGAATTTACCAAGCGAAGTTAAACTAATAGTTGACGATTGTGGATATACTTCACCATACGCTATTGTTTCAAGCGTTAGAAAGAGTATGAAACTACCACGTTTTCCATTCCAGCTATACGTTGGAATTTTAACAAAAGTTTTTGCTAAATTTTCTTTAAAACAAAAAGACAGTGCTATTTGCGTTAGTCAGTGTAAACTACCTCAACTATTTATTCACGGTGGTAGTGACAGACTTATTCCTGTTGAAATGGGCAAAGAAATCTACTCTAAATCGACGGCAATTGATAAGAGAATAGCAATTGAAGAAAGCGCCGACCACGCTTTGGCGTACATGAAAAACAAACAAAAAATTTTAATTGATATTAATTATTTTTATGATAAATATGTGGTTTAAAATAATTTTTAAAAGCACTTATCTATTATATAAATTAAACGTTATATAAATTTTATACATCAAAAAAGTGGCGGTAATCAACCTATACCGCCACTTTTATTATTCTCTTTTTATAGTTGTAACTTGTTTACAAAAATTGTATCGCCGTTAACAATCCATCAATCGATACCCAAAGGCAAGATATAACGCAAATCATTTCAACTAAAAATGCTATGCCGTCGTCACGCATATCTTCTAAATAACATTTAAGTGCAAAACCAAAAGAAAGCGAAAGATTATCTTTAAAATCACTCATTCTTTTTAAAACTATTGCAACAGAATTTTTAAACGCCCCGGCAATAAAGCAACTTATATGAAAAAGAGTTCCCATCCCAAAACCGAAAGCTCTTGCCGTTGCTTCGTTTAATTCATTTGAAAAAGTTTGATACTTCATAATTACCGCTCTAACAATAACGTAGCATACAAAAGGAAATATTAGTAACACAAACATTTCAACAAATAGCGCGCCCTTTTTGCGCTTAGGGCTTTCATTATCCATTTTTTATTCCTCACTAACGGTGTATTTATATATGTCGTTTTTGCAAACGCCACGCTCTTTAGCAACGGCTTTTATCGCGTCTTTTTTACTCATTCCTTGATTAATAAACATATCTATATGTTCGTTAACCGACATTTCAAACTCTTTTTGAACCTCGCCTGCTCCTTCAACTATTAAAACGAATTCACCGCGCTGTTCACCTTCATAGCCATCTTCAAGCATAAATTCTTCACGCTGTTCAAAGGCTTTTGTAATCTCTCTTACCGCGCACGCCTTACGGTTTCCAAAATGTTTATAAATGATTTTAATCGTGCTTTCAATGTCGTGTGGAGCACAATAAAATACGAGTGGTGCGTCAAAATTTTTGTAATTTTCTAAAAGTTTTTTTCTTTCTGCATTCTTTTCCGGTAAAAAACCAACGAAAGTGAATCTATAATCTAAAAGTCCCGACATTATAAGCCCACAAACGAATGCAGTTGGACCAGGAACAACAGTAAAAGGCTGATTATTTTCAACAAGTTGTTTAACGAGCAAATTACCCGGATCGGATATAAGTGGCATACCAGCATCGGTAACGAGAGCAATATCCTTACCTTCTTTTAATTTTTCAATCAAGCGCTCACCCGCACTATTTTCATTAAACTTATGGTAAGAAAAAAGTGGTTTTTTAATATCGTATGCATTTAAAAGTTTAAGAGTGTGACGAGTATCTTCACACGCAATTTCGTCAACGGATTTTAAAGTTTCAACGGCGCGATAGGTTATATCTTTCAAATTGCCGATAGGTGTTCCAACTATGTATAACATTTAATTTTCTCCGTTAATAATTTCACTTAAAACTTTAAGTTGTGGAGTTCTATCCTTAGTAGCCTCAACGATTACCAAATACGGATCTCCCGATTTTGTTTTTACAAAAACCATTTTATTAGGTTCTAACGAGTTTGCTCTTAAATCGCATAAAAGGTCGGTTAATCGCTCTATACGCTGACATATACAAAATCTACCGCCCGGCATTAGTAAGCGCTTTGCAGTTTTTATAATCTCGCTTAAAGTAATTTCGCACTCGTGCCTACATATCGCAATATGTGAAGAAAGATTTTGTTCTCCGCTGTTTTTCTTTTTATATGGCGGATTACAAAGTATTAAAGAAAAAGAGCTATTGTAACTTTTATCACACTCTTGAAGTTTACCTCTTTGAATATCAAAAACTTCTTGTAGCTCGTTTATTTCAATACTTTTTTGAGCCAAATTCGCAAGTTCATCTTGCAATTCAAATAACGTTACACTTTTAACCTTATTTTTATTAAGACCATAATAATGAAGCCCAACTATACCGCTTCCCGCACAAAAATCAGCAACCTTTTCGCCCTTTTTAGCGCTTGCAAAACGCGACAGCAAAATACTGTCGGATGTAAAGCGATAATATCTTTTATCTTGCACGATCTTTAGCCCGTTAAGCATTAAATCTTCTTCAACTTCAAATATTTCTTCCATATACTTATTGCATAATAAAAAAATTAATCTTCCTGTAACGCCTTTGCAGCTTCTAATTCTTCTTTTGTTAATTTTTCGTCTTCAGTATTTACTTTAACGCCCTTTAATTCCTCAAGTTTATAGTCTTTATACATTAAAGATCCGTCTTTTGCTTCAATTTTAACCTTTACGATATACGTTAACATATTTGCCGAAATAACAGTTCCTTTACCATCCGTAGTGGTAACCTCACTGCCAATTTTTGGCATTTTTTTGTAAACGTCTTTATAATAATCGTTTTCGTAAGATAAGCAACACATAAGCCTACCGCAAAGCCCACTTATTTTTGTTGGATTTAAAGATAAACCTTGCGTTTTAGCCATTTTAATTGAAACCTTTTTAAAATCGGGCATACAACTTGAACAACAACAAGGTCTACCGCAAGGAGCAAGTCCACCTAAAAGTCTTGTTTCGTCACGAATTCCTATTTGCCTCAATTCAATTCTAATTCTAAAAACAGAAGCCAAATCCTTAACTAAATCTCTAAAATCTATTCTTCCCGGAGCGGTAAAATAGAAAATAACCTTACTTCCATCAAAGGTGTACTCAGCGTTTATAAGCTTCATATTAAGCCCGTGAGCAATCACTTTTTCGTTACATAAACGAAGAGCCTCTGGGGCTTTTTCTTCATTGCGAGCAAGTCTTTCATAATCCGCTTTGGTCGCTTTACGAATAATAGGTTTTAAAGGTTGAACGATTTCTTTGTCGTCAACCTCTTTTACTTCAATAGTAACCGTTCCAAATTCAACACCTCTGGCGGTTTCAACTATAACTCCGTCGCCTTTATTAAATTTTTCTTTACCGGGCGCAAAATAATATACTTTTGCGGTATTTTTAAATCTAATTCCTACAATTTTTGCCATCTATATTTCTCCTCTAATATACAAAGAAGCAGATTATCCGTAATCATATTTACGTTTCCGTTAAAAAATAGCGCACGCTCTGAAAGATTTATTTTTTCAATAATAGCAATCGCAGATGCGCTTTTATATATTTTTGATAGTTCTTCTACCCTTGAATTAGTAAAACCAAGTGCTTCACCACGCACGATTTCGTTAAACACACGTTTCAAGCAAACTAACACTTCTTTTATATTGTCTTTATCAATTTTACAAGCAAAACTCGATACTTCACGGCTAGATTTCATTTGCTCAAGCAAAGTATACGCCAAATTCTCGGTTTGCTGAGTTTTATCATCACTATAATATTCTATTACCTTTCCAATTTTTCCATCGGCAAGGCGTATAGCGCTTTCAAGCTTGCTTTCATCCGGACACTCTCTCTTTAAACCCATTTTTAACTGATTAGTAGTAAACGGTGGGATTTCTAATTTTTTAACCCTTGATTTTACGGTTGAAAGCAAGATATTTTCATTTTCAACACCTAATATTAAAAACACACCTTTAGGAGGTTCTTCTAAGGTTTTTAATAATTTATTTTGTGCAGCAATATTCATAGTTGAAGTATTTATAAAAGCAAAAACACGTTTATCACTTTCGATTGGTTTTATATGCGTTTGTGACAAAACCTCGCTAATATCTTCAGTTAAAATTTTTCCACCTAAATTTTTAGGATAAAAACTAACGTCACTATGGCTTTTTTTATCAATAAGCTTGCAGTGCCTGCACGCACAGCAACAACTTTGGTCGTCACACAATATAATTTTAGCAACGATGGGAACGAAATAACGAAGAGCTACTTCGTCATCACATACTAAAGCGTAGGCGTGCGAAAGCTCACCGCGACTTTTATCCCCCGTTAAAATTTTATATGCAACAGTTTGCTTAAAGAGTTCTAGCACCCTTCTTCCTCCTTAACTACCCTAACTTCATCGCCGTAACAACCAAAGGTTTTTTCGTTTAAAAGACGGCTTATAACACTATTATCAAACACTTCACCTGCAAGTATAAGTGGATAACACGGTGGAAAAACACCAGCGTTTTCGGCACAAATTCTGCCATGCGACTTAGTAATTTTTACCAATTCGCTTTCAGCCGAAATGGCTTTTATATAACTAATTTTTCTTTGCGGATAGTGATTTTTTAAAAAAGCCCTCTCTCTTTTTTTTGTTGAAACGCCTAAAATAACGTCGGCAACTTTACGCGCGCTTTTTTCATCAAACTTATATGAAAGCATAAACAATAAATAATCGTCGTTTGCAAGCTCCATATAAATTTCGTTGCTTTCTAAAATTTCAACTAAGTCGCTACCCTTTGTAAGTCCGTTTAAATCAATAGTAATCTTAAGTGGGTCGTCGCTTTGTATAAGATTAAAACCCTTTTGAATTAACGCATTTTCAACGATTTGTTTAGCTATCACAAACTCGCTATAATTGGCTTTCTTTATATTGCAAAACCCTTTAACTCCACTTTCTACGCTCGCCATAATAGGATAACTTGGGCTTGAAGTAGAAAAAATCGAAAGGGCATTTTTTATCTCATTTTCAAGGCTCATTTCATTCAAATGCAAAATAGCACCTTGAGTAAGCGTATATAAAGTTTTATGCGCACCGTCAACCCACAAATCAGCAAAACTCGCAGGGTAAAAACTTGGATTATCAAAAACAAAGTGCGAACCGTGCGCTCCGTCAACTAATAATAGTTTGCCCTGTAAGTGCAAAATATTTGCAATATTTTTTAAATCAAAAGCCCTTCCAAAATAATTAGGCGAAGTTATTAATGCCCCTATAACGTCGTTATCAAGGTTTTCAAGCTCGCTAATATTTTCAAAAATCGGCTGTGGTAAACCGTTTATAACTTGCTCGTTTAAAAATATAGGCTCGATATTACAAAGAGCAAGCGCGTTTAAAACGCTTTTATGCGAGCTTCTTGCAACCAGCATTTTTCTACCGCGATTTTTAACGGCGTACACCATTGATAATACACCGAGCGAAGAACCTCCAGTTAAAATAAAGGATTTTTTCGCCCCACAAATTTTGGCAATATCTTTTTGCGCAAGCTCGATAACACCGCTAGCATCGGCTAAATTATCCGAAAAAGAAAGCTCGGTTATATCATAAGGAAAAAGTTCACCAACACCGCTCGCGACGTCGCCCTTGTGACCAGGCATGTGAAGGCGAATAGCATTACTTTTTGCATAGTTTAATAAACAGTTGGCAATATGAAGTTTTTTATCCATAACAATACCCTCCTGTTTTAATAATCTATACCCTTTCAAAAATAATTTTTATAAACTTAAGCAATTACGCCAACAGCATTTTCATTTAAAAAATTGCTGTATCTTTTAATCATAAAATTAACAAACCCCAAACTTTCAAACTGCAAATCTGGTTGGTAGGATAAATAATTAAATACACATATCACGATTGAGTTTGCTGAAGCGGAAATTAGTTCACCTTGATTATCATTAATAGGCTTTGAATATTCGGTATTAACGTCAATTTCTCCACCTTGTAAAGCCCCAAGATTTAAACCGTAGGTTAATTCTTGCGTATTATAATACGCCTCGTCAGTATAACTCTCGGGATCTTTTGTTGTTAATTGAGTATATCTTTTGTAATTATAACGAAGTTCGGGGTGGTTTATTAAACAATCTTTAAGCATAATAGCGTTGTTCCAAACGTTTTTTATCCTTTCTATTTCATCCAACTCACCCTGCTTATACCTCTCGCTATCCTTCTTTTTAAAGCGTGGATCTTTTTGCATTCTTTTAGCAAAATGACTTTTTATCACGCTTTCATTAAGAACGTAACTATCACCATCTTGCGATAGGACAAAATTGTTTATCAAGCAATAATTTATAGCGTCTTTAATTAAACTGTCGTAATCATACACTTCATGGCCGTAACCGTCGATAAAGTTACGAAATTCAGAGTTGTTATTCTCTATTTTATCTGCAGAATCGACCGTAATCATAATATCCCCTTCGTGCGTAGCTGAAACGGCAGACATTATGGTAGCATAATAGTCGACAAATAGTTCTCTTGAATCAAGCAATAGTACGTCGTATGAATAGCCCCCCGCTTTTTTAGCTTCGTAGTTAATACTAGCCGGAGATTTTTGGTATGAAAACTCTCCGTAATAAAATACGTTAAAAACCTGCCCAGTGCTCGCTCTAGGAGCACCGACAGTAAAAGCAAGAGACCACACCAATACGATCGCCACGATTAAAACTATAATTTTAGGCCAATCGTAAACGAGTAAATTAGTCAGTCTTCTTTTGGTAATTTTATTATCCATTAATTTTAGTATTCAATCTTGTCTAGTTTAACGCTGTAACCACCGTTTGGAGCGGAAACAACCGTTTCTTCTCCCACGCGCTTACCGATAAGAGCCTTGCCGATAGGAGATTCGTTAGAAATCTTACCAGCCTTAAAATCAGCTTCGGTAGTACCCACGATAGAGAAAGTATAAGTTTTACCATCAGTTAAATCAGTAAAAGTAACGGTTGAGCCAACGCCTGCAACGTCTTTTTTAGCACTAACCGTAATAATTTCGGCGTATTTTAATTGGTTTTCAATTTCAGCAATTTCACCTTCGATAAGCGCTTGTTCATTTTTAGCAGCATCATATTCAGCATTTTCAGAAAGGTCACCGAATTCACGAGCAGCTTTAATACGCTCTGTAATTTCAGGGCGTTTAACAAGTTTTAAATACTCTAACTTTTTCTCTAACTCAACTTTACCTTCTTCGGTAAGAATTACTTTTTCAATCATTTTTTTTAGCTCCTTAATTTTAAATGAATTTTATTTCAGCTTTTTAGCCGTTTTTTTTATTTTATAGAACAAAGTATTACTACGCAAATAATCTCTTTTGTTCTTGTTTTTATGTTCAAAATAAGCTTTAGATGCGAGCAAGACGAGGCGTTTTGCTTTTTGATAACAGGGAGCGACCTTGTCAGTCGCAGGAATGTTAGCAAAAACAAAAGAACAAAGTATTGCGACGCAGATAAGGCTTATTTTTCGAGTATTGCCTTAATTCTTCTAACCCCACTAGAAGAAGATTGTTCTTTAACGATTTTGAATTTACCCAAATCGCCGGTTTGTTTAGCGTGAGGGCCACCACAAATTTCCTTACTAAATTCGCCCATAGTGTAAACCTTAACTTTATCGCCGTATTTGCTTTCAAACAAGCCGATAGCCCCTTGAGCCTTTGCTTCTTCAACAGTCATTTCTTCCATAACTACGGGAACGTTAGCTAGAATTGCTTGGTTTACAAGTTCTTCAACTTGCTTTATTTCGTCGGCAGTCATAGGACGGTCGAAATTAAAGTCGAAACGTAAACGTTCAACGGTAATATTTGAACCCCTTTGCCCTACGGATGGGTCAAGCACTTTACGAAGAGCCGCTTGCATTAAGTGAGTTGCAGTATGAAGATGAGCGGTTGCTTCGCTACTGTCTGCAAGACCGCCTTTAAACTTTTGTTCAGCGCCTTGAGAAGATTTCTTTTGGTGTTCGCTAAACGCCTTATTATATCCTTCAACGTCAACTTCAAAACCCATTTCGCTAGCCAATTCTTGAGTCATTTCAAGTGGAAAACCATAAGTATCGTATAAGCGGAATGCAGTTTTACCAGGGAAAACGCCACCTTGAACGTATTTAATAACTTTATTAAATTCTTTCAAACCCTCTTCTAACGCCTTGCCAAACTTTTCTTCTTCTTTAACAAGTTCGCTATAAATCTTTGCTTCGTTAATTTTAAGTTCTGGATATACGTCTTTATACTTTTCAACGTAGCAAGATGCAATCTTATGAAGATTTCCACCAGGTAAACCAATTTGACGAGCAAAACGTACGGCACGGCGGATTAAACGGCGTAAAATATAGCCTTGGTCAACGTTAGAAGGTGTTACTCCACGATAATCTCCAAGCATAAAGGTTGCAGTTCTCATATGGTCTAAAATAATTCTAAACGCTCTGGTTTCTTCAGCATTTTCGCCGTAAGTTTTGCCAGAAAGTTTTTCAATTTCAGCCTTTGCACCCTCAAAAAGGTCGGTATCGTAAACGCTTGCCGTGCCGTTGATAGTACAAAGCGTTCTTTCAAGCCCCATACCTGTATCAACGTTGCGTTGAGAAAGTTTTGAATAACTACCGTCTTCATTGCGATAGAATTGCATAAATACGTTGTTCCAAATTTCAAGATATCTTCCGCAATCACAAGCAGGGTCGCACTTTTCACAGCAAGGTTCTTGATCTCTTATAATAAACATTTCGGTATCAGGACCGCAAGGGCCTGTTTTACCAGCAATCCACCAGTTATTTTTCTTTGGCAAATAGAATATATGATCTTTAGCAATACCGCATTCTTCCCAAACCTTTGCACTATCTTCGTCACGTGGGGCGTCTTCATCGCCCGCAAAAACGGTAACTGCTAAACGGTCGGGAGAAATGCCAAGGTATTCTTCGCTAGTTAAAAATTCATACGACCACTTGATTGCTTCGTGATTAAAATAATCGCCTAATGACCAGTTTCCAAGCATTTCAAAGAAAGTACAATGCGAAAGATCACCAACTTCGTCGATATCGCCAGTTCTAACACACTTTTGAACGTCGGTTAAACGCTTACCAGCAGGGTGTTTTTCACCTAAAAGATATGGAACTAATGGGTGCATACCTGCTGTTGTAAATAAAACCGAAGGGTCGTTTTCGGGCACTAAGCTTGCAGATGGAATAATTGCGTGCCCCTTTGATTCAAAAAACTTTAAATATTTTTCTCTTAATTGTTCACTAGTTAATTTTTTCATAATATTTTAAACCTTCTTTTCGTTAGTTTTTATTCTTTAATTCATAGCCTTCGCGAGTGTTTAAAACGGTAAAGCCAAGTTTGTCTATTTCGCTACGAAGAGCGTCTGCCGTTTGATAATCTTTTACTAAACGCGCTTGTTGCATTTTTTCAGCTAATGCAATAACCTCTTCAGGCGCACTTACCTTTGGTAGATTTTCTTCAGCTTTATCAAGTGATAAAGCAAACACCTTATCAAAATCGATTGCTGTTTGATAAATCTTACTGCAAGGTGGATTTTTAAGCATCGTCCATAAAACGCCAAGTGCTTGTGGAACGTTTAAATCGTCACTTATAGCTTCGATAAATTGTTTTTTATACTCCTCAATCACTTCATCTGGCGTAATTGCTGAAGCTTTTTTATGGCTAACCATTGATTTACATAATCTTTCGTAAGCAGTTTTTGCACCGTCCATCCCCTCGAAAGTAAAATTAAGCTTTTTACGATAATGTGCGTTTAAACACATATATCTAAACACCATAGGCGAATATCCCATACCTTGAAGTTGGTCGATCGTGTAAGTGTTGCCAAGTGATTTACTCATCTTACCGCCGTTTACTTGCATAAATTCGCCGTGCATCCA
The DNA here is from genome assembly GCA_045589175.1 of Christensenellaceae bacterium. Lineage (GTDB taxonomy): Bacteria > Bacillota > Clostridia > Christensenellales > Borkfalkiaceae > HGM11416. The sequence goes on along the minus strand of JAZNFS010000073.1, from coordinate 5,084 downwards.
ATAGTTTGCAGGTATTTTGCCAGTTCTCGCTTCGCTTTGGGCTATTTCATTTTCGTGGTGAATAGGAATAGCATCAACACCACCGGTATGAATATCAAACTGGTCGCCAAGATACTTTCTGCTCATTGCTGAACATTCGATATGCCAACCGGGATATCCCATACCCCAAGGACTTTCCCATTGCATAATGTGTTCCTTTGGCGCTTTTTTCCAAATAGCAAAATCTGCAGGATGGCGTTTTTCGCTGTTAACTTCAACTCGAGCGCCTGCTTGTTGGTCTTCTAAAACCGAACCTGAAAGTTTACCGTATTCGTTTGCTTTTGAAATATCAAAATAAATACCGTCGCTAGTTTCGTAAGCAAACCCATCTTCAAGTAATTTTTGCACGAAGTCAATCATAATACCAACGTGATCGGTCGCTTTAGGACAAACTTCGGGTTTTTCAATGTTTAATTTTTTTAAATCTTCGAAAAATGCACCAGCGTAAAAATCGGCTATTTCGTAAGGGCTTTTTTGTTGTTCTTTAGCCGCCTTTTGCATTTTATCTTCACCTTCGTCGCCATCAGATAAAAGATGACCAACGTCGGTAATATTCATAACGCCTTTAACCTTATACCCAACGTATTTCAACGAACGGCGTAAAAGGTCCATAAAAACGTAAGTACGCATATTGCCGATATGTGCGAAGCTGTAAACGGTTGGTCCACAAGAATAAAGGCGAACTTTATTTGAGCCGTCTGCCGTTACGAAGTCTTCTTTTTTTCGTGTTAACGTGTTGTATACTTTCATAATATCTCCAATAAAAAGCGAAATCGCCTTTTCACCCATTATAATAATATTATTACAATTATACATTGTAACATATTTAACTAAGTTTTGCAATTATTTTTTAATAAGTTTAACGAATGTTACCCTTTTTTTATTGCAAAATTAAAAAAAATAAGCTATACTATAGTCGAAAAAAATAATATTTCTTGCGTTTTTTGTAAAGTTTGGTAACTAACGCCTAAAAAGCTTTATAAAAAGCGCGATAAAGGTATTTATGTTAGACATTAAAAAGATTATTGAAAATCCCGAACTTATTAAACAAAAACTTGCAAAAAAGGGCTATCAAGTTGACTTTGCAAACCTTATTGAGCTTGACAATCAAAGAAAGAATATCATCCTTTCGGTTGAAGCTATGAAAGCTGAAAGAAACAAAGTTTCTTCTGAAATTCCTCGTCTTAAAAAAGAAGGAAAAGACGTTGCACCAATCTTTGCAAGCATGAAGGCTTTAGGCGAAAAAATTGCCGAGCAAGACGGTGAATTAAATAAAGTAACCGAACAAATTTTTGATTTCGTTTCAAGGCTTCCTAACCTCCCAGACGACGACCTTTTATCGGGTGAAAAAGAAAATAACGAGGTTGTAAAGGTTTACGGCGAAAAGCCAGCTTTTGATTTTAAACCAAAAAATCACGTTGATTTATGCACAGCCCTTAATCTAATCGATTACGAACGCGGTGTTAAACTTTCTGGTGGCGGTCACTGGTTATACCGTGGTGACGGTGCAAGGCTTGAATGGGCGCTATTAAACTTCTTTATTAGCGAGCATTTAAACGACGGTTACGAATTTATTCTTCCACCACATATGCTTGGATATAACTGCGGTTTTGGCGCAGGTCAATTTCCTAAATTTGCCGATGAAGTTTTCTGGGTAGAAGGCGAAGATAATGATAGAAAGAAAAATAAATTTATGTTACCAACCGCAGAAACCGCACTAGTTAATATGTACGCAGGCGAAATCGTTGACGAAAGCAAACTTCCAATGAAGTTCTTTGCTTACACTCCTTGTTACCGTAAAGAAGCAGGTAGCTATCGAGCAGAAGAAAGAGGTATGATTCGCGGTCACCAATTCAATAAGGTTGAAATGGTACAATACGCACACCCAGAGCACTCTGCTAAAGCTTTTGAAGAATTAGTTGGTAAGGCTACTTCACTTATGGAAAAATTAGGGCTTCACTTTAGATTAAGCAAGTTAGCCGCAGGCGACTGCTCTGCATCAATGGCAAGAACTTACGATATTGAAGTTTGGATTCCTTCAATGGGTATTTATAAAGAAGTAAGCTCTGTTTCAAACGCAAACGATTATCAAGCAAGAAGAAACAACACCAAATACCGCGATTCAAAAACTGGTAAAGCTGAATACCTTCACACTCTTAACGGTAGCGGTTTAGCAACCTCTCGCGTATTCCCTGCTTTAATCGAACAATATCAACAAGCAGACGGTAGCGTTATCGTGCCCGAAGTTTTAAGACCTTTTATGGGCGGACAAGAAGTTATTAAGCTTAAATAATTGTAATTTAAAAAAAGTGTGCCTATAAGCGCGTTAACAACACTTTCAACTATTCAAAACAATATTTATCTTTCGCCTATCGCAAATGGTAGGCGATTTTTTTGCAATTTTTTATAAAGTAATAAACTTAAAAAAACCAAAAATTAATTAATTTTTGTAAAATCGAGCATAAAACTTAAAAAAAGTAAAAAAAATTTAAAAAAGGTATGTACAAACTGATAGAAATATGTTAAAATACAATTAGCTAAATTATCAATAGGCGTAAAAAATAAAACAAACAAAACTTATTGCGCCTAATATTTAAGGAGGATAAAAATGGCAAATAGAATTATTTTAAACGAACAATCATTTCACGGAGCAGGCGCTCGTAAAGAACTACCGGCAGTATTAAAAGTAAGAGCTTTCAAAAAAGCTTTTATCTGTTCGGATAAATCAACTTTTGACGTTGGCGTTACAAAAAAGGTTACCGACGTTTTAGATGAAGCATCTTTTGCTTACGAGGTTTACACTAATATTGTTCCAAACCCACCTATCGAAAACGTTTTAAGTGGTGTTGAAGCATTTAAGGCAAGCGGAGCTGACTGTATCGTAGCCGTTGGTGGCGGTTCATCTATCGATACTGCAAAGGCTATCGGTATTATTATCACTAACCCCGAATTTTCAGACGTTCGCTCACTTGAAGGTGTTGCTCCAACCAAAAATCCTTGCGTTCCAATTATAGCATTACCAACGACTGCCGGAACTGCAGCTGAAGTTACTATTAACTACGTTATCACCGACCGTGAGAAAAAACGTAAATTCGTTTGCGTTGACCCACACGATATCCCGGTTGTTGCAATTATCGATAGCGAACTTATGTCAACAATGCCAAAGGGCTTAACTGCCGCTACTGGTATGGACGCACTTACTCACGCTATCGAAGGTTATACTACTAAAGGCGCTTGGGAAATGACCGATATGTTCCACCTAAAAGCTATTGAAATTATCGCTCGTTCACTTCGCAAAGCAGTTGCAAACGACCCAAGTGGCAGAGAAGATATGGCTCTTGGTCAATACGTTGCAGGTATGGGCTTTTCAAACGTAGGTCTTGGTATCGTACACTCAATGGCTCACGCTTTAGGCGCAGTTTATAACACCCCTCACGGCGTTGCAAACGCAATACTTCTTCCAACAGTTATGGAATACAATGCGGAAGCAACTGGCGAACGTTACCGAGAAATTGCTCGCGCTATGGGTGTTAAAGGCGTTGATCAAATGAGCCAAGAAGAATACCGCAAAGCAGCTGTTGACGCGGTTAAAGCTCTTTCAGCCGACGTTGGTATTCCTGCCGATTTAAAAGAAATCGTTAAAGAAGAAGACCTTGATTTCTTAGCTCAATCTGCTATGGATGATGCTTGCCGTCCTGGTAACCCAAAAGACCCAACTAAAGAAGATATTATCGCTCTTTATAAATCACTTTTATAAAAATTTAGCGTAATATTTATACAAAAAACTCCCCTATAAGTGCATTAACGGCACTTTAAGGGTTAACAACACAAACAAAAACGGCTTACTTATTCGTAAGCCGTTTTTATTGCTTTTAAACCTTTTATTATAGTTATTACGCTTGTTGATAAGAATCTGCATCTTTAGGAACGTTTATAGTTGCAGAATTAATCTTTTTTACTGAAACAAACATTTCAGTATTCATTTCTTCCTCGAAAAAAGTCCAGTTTTGAGTATAGCAATTATATTCATTAGATTTTACACTTAATTTTTCGTGGCTTACTACAGCTGAATTTTCTACAAACTCAATTTCATACTGCATATGATTATCTGTTTTATAGTTACCTGTTTCTTTTGTTTGCCTATAGTCAATATAGAAAGTATTATTATCTTCATCAAGATAAGTATGTACGCCAGCATTACCTGCAAGGCTATCTAAAACCTCGCTAGCGCTTATACCGTAAAGTCTGCCCTCGTAAACGTTGGTAGAGCCGAGTAAATCACTTATTTCGTCGATATCAATATTTAAAATATCCTCGAAATCACCCTTTACTTTTGCTTCTTGGCTCACTTCTTCATCATCGGTTTTTATAGTTACTTCTAAATCGGCATAGGCAACGTTATCTACGCAGATCATTTCACCCTTCATTTTTACTGCTTGAAGGGTTTTTTCACCTTGATGGTCGTAAACTTCGTTTTCTATTTCAATATCAATTTTTAAATCATATAAAACCTTTACAACACCGCTCGAAATATATACGGGCGGATAATCTATACCCATTTTACCATACATTTCATACTCCATTGTACTTTTCACAACTACTTCTTCGTCATTCTTTTGAATAGCTTCCATTTGCATTTCAAGGTCTATATCAAACCAATGTTGGTCGGTAGCATTTGCCTTATCTTCTTCAAGATAAGTTTCTTGGCGCGTGGTTATATAATGTCTAAGTGTTCCAAAATAAATTTCTTTGCCACTAATTTGAATTTCTTTAGAGTTTCCACCCCCCTTACAGCCTGCAAACGTACTAAAAGCACAAACGATAGTAATTAAAACTATTAATAATTTTTTCATATTTTTACTCCTTTTTTTATATTTAAAAATTATAAGTAATATTAGTTAGCCTTTAACCAATATTAATGGTTAAAGCTGGTACGATACCTGCAGTCATATCGTCTACGTAATATTCGGTAATTATCGTACCATCTAAATAACAAGCACAAACCAAAGTACTATCATCACAGTTAGGCGAACGAAGCCACCAAC
>JAZNFS010000072.1:0-36819 GCA_045589175.1 Christensenellaceae bacterium | reverse complement strand
CGTTTTGCATAAGAAGAGGTGTTGACGTCATACATTACGGCAACACTTTTCCCTGCTATTTTGTTAAAAAAGCCAACAAAGCCTGTTTTATGTCGATATTCTACGTTCATTGTTTATATACACCGCGTTATTTTCAAACTCTTAGTTTAAGATATCGCCAACACCGTTCAATACATATTTGGGGCAATACGGGAAATTAGACAAGTCTTCCCGTTTTGTGACACCACTTAATACCAATACGGTATCGATATTCGATTCGATACCTGCGATGATATCCGTATCCATTCTATCGCCAATAAAAGCAATATCGCTACTATGGCAATTAAGCATCTTTAAACCATGTCGAAGCATAAGTGGGTTTGGCTTACCTACAAAATAAGTTTTCTTGCCAGTTGCAATTTCAATAGGAGCAACAAGCGAACCTGTTGCAGGCATAATTCCCTTTTCGGTAACACCTATGGTATCGGGATTTGCGCCTATAAGCTTCGCACCGTTATTTACAAGAGCAATCGCTTTTTCAATCTTTTCAAAAGAATAAGTACGAGTTTCGCCAACTACCACGTAATCGGGGTTTATGTCGTTCATATATATTTTGCGGTCATACAAAGCTTTTGATAGCGCAGCTTCGCCAATAACGTATGCTGTACAGCCAGGCATTTGAGAATTTAAAAATTCAGCCGTAGCCATAGCGCTAGTATAAAAATGAGAAGCCGAAACGTTAAGCCCCATGCGCGCAAGTTTCATACTGAGTTCGTGTGGCGTTTTTTCGGGGCTGTTAGTTAGAAAAACAAATTTTTTGTCATTCTCTATCATCCAATTTACAAATTCCGCAACGCCATCTAATATTTTATTTCCGTGATATATAACTCCGTCCATATCACAAATAAAGCCCTTTTTTTCAAGAATTTCTTTCATATTCTTACACCTTGAATATATTATTTGAATAATTTAGTTTTTTTATTTTGTTTCGTCAACGATAAATTCGATTGAAGTTATATATAAAACGTAAAATTTCGAGCCATTCTTTTCAGTAGATATGGTTAAACTATTTGTACTTTCAAAATTAATTTGAATTGTTGAAACAGCATTAGCCTCTAAAGTTTCTTTGTTAACAACGTTCATAAAATAATCGTCGTTTGCAGTTACTAAAGTAGTTTTACCATCATCGCCGTTTTCCGACCAAATAGTTGAACTGCTATCGCCAACACGAATTTTACAACCGTTGTTTGTTACGTAGCCTGTAATAATTACCCCCGTAACCTTTTTGGTTAATTCTAAGGTAATGCTACCGGTAACGCTTGTAGTTCCTATCTTTAACATATTTCCACCGTACCAAGCACTATCGCCTGAACCACCGTTACCGCCACCATATACGTTAGTAATACTGCTTACGCTTGAAATAATATTTGTTTGCTTACCATTAAATTTAATTACGTTATATGCATCGGTCGTGCTACTAAATTTAACTGCTCTTTTCCCAGATAACTGGTAAACTATATCGTAATAATAATCCTTTGTAGCTTCAACTGGTGGAAGAACAACGTCTTTATCGCTTAGGGTTATTACTATTTGCACGTTTTCACCAGGCATTGAAAATTTATAAGTAGTACCGCTGGAAGCCTCTAAAACCTTGCCGTTAGCCGTTACTTTTGCAATTTCTTTAGTATTGCCATTCATTAGTATGGTTAAAGTAACCGTTTCTCTTTCTTTATACTCCCCTTTTACCGAGGTTAATTGATATGCACTATCGGTATTTACGGCAAGTTTATAAGTTTTATAGTTAGCAGGATTATTTTCTAAAAAGTTGATAATTAAAGGTCTTAAATAGGTATTAAAAGGTACTGCCGCGCGAATATTAGCACAAATCGTATTTACCCTTGTGCCATTTTGTTTGCCTTCAATAGCAATATCTTTAGCTTCCCTTACTTTTTCTGCATCAACACCCGTAGCTTCAATTATCCACAATAATAGTTCTGGGCAAGCAAAATTGCCGTATGATTTGCTGGAAGCCGAAGCATCCCATAACAATCCTTCATCAATCGTTGGATATAACCACGATTCAAAATAATGCCATTTTTGCGATGGAAGATGTTGCGCCTTATCAACAACCAACCCAGCTTTCTTAGCATTATCAATATATCCACCACTTTCTTGTTGATATAATTCAACGTATTCATTCGTTATTGGATATTGTTCTTCTTTGGTTAATAAGAAGCGCTCTATATCCGACATAGTAATAACGTAATCATCCGGCAAATCTATTTTACCATTTTCGCTCCCATTATTATCGTTATTGTCGCCATTGTCATCATTGATAGAATCGTCACCACTACTATCGTCGCTACTATTATCGGTGCTACTATTATCGGTGCTATCGTTGTTATCGGTATTATCGCTTGACTCATCTTGACCGGGTAGTACTACACTTTCGCTATTACCTTGATTGCTACTATTTTGTTGATTTGAGTTACAACCAAATGAAAATACTAAACAAACAAATGCTAAAAGAATACTTAACAACCTTCTTTTTGTCATAAGTGCGCTCCTTTTGTAAAATTACTTTTTAAAATAAATAAAATAATACGCTTTAATCAAAAATAGCGTATTCATTAATCTTTTACATATTATAGCATAATTACTAATGGAAAGCAATTTAATTATTAGTAATGTGAGTAAAACCTAATAAATAATGTTTCAAAACCTACCCCTTATTTGTGTTTTAAAATTGTTTGTTGTTTAATGAGTTGAAAACGAAGTAATTTTATGATATAATTTAGATGATAAATAAAGATTTGGAGGAAATTATATGAAAAAGAAAATGATTTTAACAACTCTATTCTTATTTATCGCATTTGCAATATTTTTACCCGTTTATATTATTACAAAAAATAATGTAGTTGAAATAATTACTATTACTATCGGCGTTACACTTTATCATTTTGCAATGAGACTTGCGGTTGGTGCAATTGTAAATTTAATTATGAAAAATAAAGCCGACCATAAAAGTTTTTGGTTTCGCGAAAAGGCGTTTGAAAAAAAACTTTACAAATTGCTCCGCGTTCAAAAGTGGAAAAAATATATTCCAACCTACAATCCAGATACCTTTGACCTAAACAAAAAAACACTTAATGAAATTATAGGTGCAACCTGTCAAGCAGAAATCGTTCACGAAGTTATTATGGCGTTAAGCTTGCTACCTATAGCTTTAATACCCTTTTTAAATGGTGCAACGGCTTTTATTGTAACTTCTATTTTAGCAATGCTAATCGACTTTGTATTTGTAATACTTCAACGCTATAACAGACCAAAGCTCGTTAGAGTAATGGAGCGAATTGATAAATTAAAATAATTAATATCCAACAAAAAACGCAAGCACTTTTTAAAAACTTACTTCGTTACATAAAAAAAGCGGTGATATTACTATCATCGCCTTTTATTTAATATAAAAATTATGCATTTTTTACAACGCCTTTTTTAACTTTTATTTTATTTTTTAAATATTTAATAGTAGCGTTTAAAGCAACCGCAAATACTATTGAACAAACAAGAACTATTAGTCCTATTATATTTCTATGTAAGCTTGAAAACAAAGCGCTAAACAAATTTAAAAAGAACTCGTGCGAAACGTAAACGTAAAGAACCAATTTTGAAGCGTAACTAATAAATTTACTTTTAAAGTTCACCCCACATAATATTACAACTAAAGCAAAAATAGCTAAAATAGGTAAAACGTATTCCTTAATAGGGTCACTATTTACAGAAGGTATTATACAAATAGTTATTGTAAATACCGATATCAATGATAAAACTACTAACAATATGGGTTTGCTTCCTTTAACAACAAAGCTAAGTTCTTCATTAAACGCCGAACAAATTAGCCCTATTGGAAAACACAAGCAAGCACGAAGATATCTGCTCGACCCCGTTTTATAGTTTATAATAGATAATACTACGATTATAATTAAATCTATTGCTAAAATTACAAGAGCTGTATTAAGCAGTCTATTTTTTGTTTTTCTAAAAAGATAAATAAACAATAAGAATACTAAATAATAAATAAGAAGGTCGGCTAAGAAATAAATCCAATGGGAAAGCGCAACGAATCCATTAAATACAGGCAAATACAAAACTGAAATAATTGCAGAAAAAAGATTATTAAATTTTCCGCCGAGAGCCAAATATAAAACTAAATAACAAAGGTCAACGATGAATAATATTAAATAAGTCCTTGGTACGCGAACCTTAAGTAGTCTTTTTGCATATTCGTCGCCTTCTTTAACAAAACTAATTCCCACGCCAAAGCCAGATAAGAAAATAAATCCACCCACAGCAATAGGTCCTAACGCGTTAGTTATTACTGCGCCCAAAGAAGTATAAACTAAATATAAGTGATGAATAAGCACTAATATTTCAAACACTACCCTTAAAATTTGAGCGCTGGAAAAGGATAAAAGGCTGTTTTTACTATCTATTTGTTTCATTTTTTAAAGGTTAATTATTTTTTTTCATAAGTTTTTTAACAAGACTATTCGTTGCAGTTGAAAGTTTTGCCGTTACGGTAGGTAGTGCTCGCATAAAAAAGAATGCGCCAGTACAGATTGCAGTAAACGAGGCAAAAACAACAAGTTGAATCATACTTAAAGTGAAGAAATTAAATAGCTTAAACTTAATATCAAAAAGTGGAGCAACGAACCCAACGATTTTGCTTGTTTCTGCTTTATTAAACATAAATAAATAGTTACAGTTCCAGTAATCGGCGTTTGGTCCGCCAAGTTCCTTTATTCCCGTAAAAATTCCACCAACCAAAAGAACAAAGGTAAAATAAACTGCAAAACCAACTATAAAGTCAATTACGTGTTTATTTTTAAGTTTTGGGAAAAGCCCAAGCGTTGCGCATAATATCGGTGCTAAAATTACGTTAGTATGTTCAGCTACGTAGTGAATATTCATAACGTAAGCAAGACCATAGGCTGTGGTGTCACAAAGAACCATAGCTATTATCGCACCAACCGAGTTTATAACTAACGTAAAGTGATAAATTTTCTCGCTTCTTGTTAAAAGCATTAATAAAATAAAGAAGCCTGCCATATTACAAAGTTGGAAAGGCATTCTATGCGTGGTAATTTCGCCAACGCAAGTGAACATTTGATGATACTGCATAAGGAGCGACAATGCAAGCATCAAAACTACGATATATCTATCTTCATACGATTTATTTTTAAATAACTTAGTAAGAACAACGCCTTCAATAATAACGAAAATAATCCAAAAAATATGAAATGGGCTTGCCATCTTAAAGTTATCAAAAGCGTTTGCGCCAAGAAGTGAATATCCTTTAAAAATATATTGTGGCGCGTAAATAGGCATAATTGAAAGGAATAGCATTGAAAATACGCCTAAGCCAACTAAAAAGCTCTTTTTAGTAGGTTTTTGCTTTAACAGGTCAAGATTACGCGTTATAACAAAAACGATAATCATAAGCTCTAAGAAGGTAACTACTCCGTACCAAATACCCCTAAAGGTTTGATTTCTTAAAAACTCTTCTGCACTATCCGATAAAAATCGAATTTCAGCAATACCAGCACCGAGCGGTGAAGTAAAAAATTCAATGTTTACACAGTAAATACCTACGTTTACTAAGCACGCCAAAAGCGAGAAATATGCGGTAATTTTAATAAACACTTGCTTTTTGAAAAATACGGCAACGGGCAAAACTAAAAAGGCAAGATCGTTACACCATCTTAATAAAACTACCCAAGTATTTTTACCATCTGCAAAATGAAAAACGTCGTCGTATGCCCTTAACACCAACCCATCTGGTAAGAAAAGGTTTAAAAAGTATAAACTCATCCATACAACAACGGCAATTTTCGCTATTTTGTCGATTATTAAACTTTCTTTTTTATAAATGCAAATAAAACTTAAACCTAAAGCGCATAAACTTGAAATAGCAAAAAATAATCCGTAAAACATAATATTCTCCTTCGTGCGATCTTAAATGTTTGCAATTCTAACATCTATAACCAATTGCTAATCTTAGTATATCACAAGTTCATTTAATAATCAACAAATTTTCACACAATACACACAAAAAAATATAATTTTTTTTTATTAGAAAGTCTTTACAAAAATTAAAAAATGGAGTATAATAAACACGGTTCAAACAAAAAAAATATCGCTACTTAACAAGGGAGAAAATTATGGGTAAAAATTATTCGTTTTTACGTTTTCCAGGCTTTAAATTTCGCGCACTAACCTTTAGTTTCGACGATGGGATGGTTGAAGATATTTGGCTAGTAAATTTATTTAAAAAATATGGATTAAAAGGTACGTTTAATCTTAACTCTACAGTTTTTGATATGACTGAAGATCCAAAGCCTAATAGCACGGGCAGAACTCGCCTTTCAAAAACCCAACTTGTAGAACTTTTTAAAAATTCGGGTATGGAAGTTGCGGCTCACGGTGTTCATCACCTTTCACTTGCCGAAATGCCAACTACCACTATGATTCAAGACGTTTTAAACGATAGAATTAAATTAGAAAACGCCTTTGGCGGTATCGTTAACGGTCTAGCTTATGCCAACGGCTCGGTTAGCGACGAAGTAGTTGACGTTTTAAAGATTTGCGGTATTAAATACGCGCGCACGGTTGAATCTACTTTAAAGTTCGATATCCCAACAGATTGGCTACGTATGCCTGCCACCTGCCACTACCGCAACACAAAACTAATGGAACTTACCAACGCGTTTTTGGCGGATATTCCCGATACTCACTATATAAAGAAAACGCCTCGTTTATTTTACGTTTGGGGGCACAGTTACGAGCTTCGCGAAATGAACACCTTTGAACTTATGGAAGATTTCGTTAAAAAAGTTGGCGCGCGTGATGATATTTGGTATGCAACTAACGGCGAAGTTTATAACTACGTAAAAGCGTTTGACGGTTTAGTTTACTCGGCTAATGAACGCGCAGTTTACAATCCATCGGCTATCGACGTATATCTTTGCTGGTTTGATAATGACGTGTTAGTTCCTGCAGGTAAAACCGTACAACTACCAACCTTCCCTTACTAAAATTTATTAACTTAACAAAAAACTTAAAGCCCTATTGCTTTTGATGTGAACCCAAAAGTTAGACACTTTTAGGAGGTGCATTTCATTTTTGATAGGACTTTTTATATTGATTTTTATTTTAAAATTTGTTAAAATATCTATACTTAAATATATGGGGGAATACATATGCTATTTGCACTTAATGAAAATGGCGATAGAATTTCAATTTGCTCAGCAAAAAAAACAGAAGAGTATTTTTGCCCGCAATGTGGCTGCAAACTAATCTTAAAAATGGGTTCTGTCCGCCACCATCACTTTGCGCATCCTAACACAACTATTTGCAACGATAGTTGGCATTACGATATGACCGAATGGCATTATGAATGGCAAAACAAATTTCCAAAAGAATACCAGGAAATTGTAAAAGTTGCAGATAATCAAAAACATAGAGCAGATATTTTAATAGAAGACTCCAAGGTTGTAATCGAATTTCAACATAGCCCGTTATCCCCAACAGAATTTGAGGATAGAAATACTTTCTATAATAAATTAGGCTATAGAGTAGTTTGGATTTTCGATGTAGAAGATCAATATCAAAATGATTTAATTGATAATTATAAGGGCAATATATGGAGTTGGAAACATCATAAGAGAACATTTGATTGTTTTGATTATCGAAATAAAATGGTTGATCTTTTTCTTCAATTAGATAATTCAACCCCTTCTTTAATTAAAGTAACTTGGTGTACAGATGAAAATGGATTATCAAAATTTGCGACTGATGGCAAATTTTATGATGAGGATTATATACTACATAACTATGACCAAAAAAATGAGTTTCCATTATCGCAATTAAAAGATAAATTAATTAAACTAAACAGCAAAGACCATACCACTTATTATTTCGGATGTCCAATATCAAGCACTCATAAATGTGCAAATAATAAAATGGAAATTTCTAAAAACATGTATTCCGAGATTATGCCATGCGAGGATTGCAAATACGCTTATCATACATGGCAATATGATGAAATTATTTGCAATAAGCGATTTATAGATTTAAGTCTTGACCCAGATACACTAGTTAAAATCGAAAGCAAAGATAAATATGGCTTTATAAATAAAATATCGTATCTTGAAAATAATACAAGAAAAATTATTAATCTACCTGCATATGAATCAATTATTTTTAAAAACATCTTTTCCTTATGGGAAGACAATCATGTTGTTGCAATTTTTAAAAATATACGAACAAATAACTATGTAAAAATTATAAAAAATCCTAAAGAACAACTTTCAAGATATCATAGGGTTTATGGCTATTTCTCATCAGACCCATATTCTTTTCCCCAACAATCAAAAGAACTCTATGATTTAAATGAACCTGAATGGATCATCACTTGGAGTAAAAAGCACACCTAATTATTTTTACAAGACTTTAACTACATTATTCTTTTATTATAATTTATAAAAAATTTAAACAAGGTTTTTTAATTGTCTAATATGGGAAGTTTATTATTAGCACTCATATATATTTGTTTTATTAGTTTGGGGCTACCCGATTCACTTTTAGGCTCGGCGTGGCCACTTCTACACAAGGAGATTAGCGTACCCGTTTCATACGCTGGTATAATTTCGGCAATAATTTGTTTAGGAACTATTCTTTCAAGCCTTTTTAGCGATAAACTACTAAATAAATTTGGATCGGGAAGCATAACGGCTATAAGCGTTGTTTTTACCGCTTTGGGGCTATTCGGCTTTTCTATAAGCAATAAATTTTGGATGCTTATTCTCTTTTCTATTCCTTACGGGCTTGGAGCTGGTGGAGTTGACGCAATTTTAAACAACTACGTTGCTCTTCACTATAAAGCACAACATATGAGTTGGCTACATTGCATGTGGGGCGTTGGCGCTGCTATTAGCCCCTATATTATGAGTTTTTCGCTTATAAAGTTAGAAAGCTGGAATTACGGTTATTTGATAGTTTCAATAATTCAAGCCATTTTATCGGTAATAATATTTATTAGTATTCCGCTTTGGAAAAAAAGGGGTAATGACACAAACGAAAGCCAGCCGAGTGAACAAACACAATACCTTCAAAAAGGTATTTCTTTTAAACAAATTTTTTCAACCAAAGGCGCAATCCCCTGCTTTATAATGTTCTTTTGCTATTGTGCGTTGGAATTAACCACTTCGCTTTGGGCAAGCACCTATTTCGTTCAAAAATGGAATTTTTCAGCCGAGGTGGCGGCAGGCTTTGCAAGTATGTTTTACATTGGCATTACCTTTGGTAGATTTATAAACGGTTTTCTTGCAATAAAATTTAGCGACCGTTTTTTAATTAATATGGGAACTATAGTTATTGCCGTAGGAATTGCTCTATTATTTATGCCTTTTAACTCAACGCTATCGCTTATTGCTTTTATTACAATCGGTCTTGGATGCGCACCAGTTTATCCCTGCATTATTCACATGACTCCCACCCTTTTTGGTAAAGATAAGTCACAATCAATGATAGGCGTTCAAATGGCATTTGCATACGTTGGCTTTTTATTAATGCCACCTTTGTTTGGTATAATTGCACAAGCTATATCCGTTTCACTTTTGCCACTATATTTGCTACTTCTTTTTCTTCCGTTAGTTATAATGCACAAAATAGTTATTACTTCAACTAAACACGGTTAAACAAATAACCTGCCCTTCGATTCATTTCGATAGGCAGGTTGTTTTTTTCTATTTTATAGTATGTTTTTTTATGTATTCTTTATACCAATATGCCGAATCTTTAGGCGTTCTTTTCATAGTTTTATAATCTACGTGAACTATACCAAACCGTTTAGCATAGCCCTCTGCCCATTCAAAATTATCCATAAACGACCAAGCGAAATATCCTCTTATATCAACTCCGTCGTTTACTGCACTCTCAAGCTCTGCAAGATAAGATTTATAAAAATTAACGCGGTCGTCATCATGAATTTTGCCATCTTTACTAACTTCATCATACATTGCAGCACCGTTTTCGGTAATATAAAATGGCAATTTATACCGTTCGGTTAAAAAGCGAGGGCCCCAGTATAAGCTTTTTGGAGTAACCTGCCATCCCATAGCCGTAAGCGGTAAATCACTTGATTTTTCGTTTATTACAGGCTCGCCGTTATCATCTGCTTTAACTTCCCTGCCTTGATATATGTTTTGCGCGTAAAAATCAATGGGTTGATTTATTAAACGCAAATCCTCTTCGGTAATTTCAGGAAGATAGTCGGCATAAAGTTTAAGCCCTTCTTCGGGATATTTACCAAGAATAACTGGATCACTCCACCAAGCAACGTCCATTAAAACAGCCTTTGAAAGAGGTAAACTATTAAATAAAGCCTTTCTCGCTGCTTCAATATCTTCTTTTTTGTCGCTTGCGGGATAATAACCTAAAGAAGTAGGCGCGTAACCAATTTTTATAGGTTGTTTTGCGCTCTTTCTCATTGCTATTACACCTGCCCCGTGCGCCTTCATAACGTTATGAGCCATTTGAAAAGCGTCTTTATAACTAACGCTAAGACCTGGCGCGTGAACTTCTTCAAGGTAACCTATACCAACAAAACATTGCGGTTCGTTAAAGGTTATAAAATGAGTTACTCTATCAGAATAAAGCTCAACTATTTTTGAAGCGTAGTTTGCAAACCACTCTATACTTTCATCATTTAGCCAACCACCTTTTTTATGTAACGCATAGGGATAGTCCCAATGGAAAAGAGTTATGTAAGGCTGTATGTTATTTAAAAGAAGTTCGTCGATAAGATCAGAATAAAAACGTACCCCTTCTTCGTTAATTTCGCCCACACCGTTTGGAAAAATTCTTGCCCAACTAATTGAGAAACGATAAGAATTTACCCCAAGAGATGCCATAAGTTTTACGTCTTCTTTAAAAAGGTGATAATGATCGCACGCCACGTCGGAATTACTGCCGTCTTTAATTTTATTCGGTTCGTGTGTAAAAACGTCCCAAATATTTAATCCTTTACCACCCTCGTTATATGCTCCTTCGATTTGTTGTGAGGAAGTTGCAACACCCCAGGCAAAATCCTTTTTATAACTCATAATAATACGCCTCCTTTAGCGTAAGATTATTATAACATTATAGACTTTTACTGTCAATACAATAATTAATTATTCTTGGCTTTTAAGCCAGGTGTGATAATTATTGGTAAATTTATGCAACAATTTTAATTATATTTTTGATTATCTCTCTTGATTTTTGTTATAAATAATGATATAATAAATTTGCCAAACTAACTTAATATTCGTGAATAATTAGGTGTATTTTCTTTTTATAGAATATTTACGCTAATTTTTACCATAATTACTTTATTGAAATTTGATAAAAACGCAAATTCTATTTATGTAATTATGGTTACACCCATTTCACGTAAAGTTAGTTTGGCGACTATCGGGGTTTGCGATTTTTGTGCGGTTACTTCGGTAGCCGCATTTTTTATTTGGAGAAAGTAATTATGTCGGTTATTAAATGCCCTAATTGTGGATGCGAAATATTTAATGAAACAAAAAAAATTAACCACTTTAATTCACAATCATCAATAAAAACAACCAAGGTTAAAATTCCGCCCTTTTTTACAGGAATACAATGCGATAAGTTATGCGAAGTTGAAATTAGGGTTGGTACAAATTTGGTTTGGCAAGGACTTAGTAATAGTATTGCTTTTTTTAGATTGGATAGCCCCCAAACAGTATCATTTTTTATTAAAGAAGTATATACTCACCATCCTTTTTTGTTTTTCAAAAATTTTATTATAAAAGCCAATTTACAGCCCGATAAAAGCTACGAAATAAAACCTCAATCTATTTTACAAAAGAATGCCGACCCTACTAAATTAAAATATTTTTTTAGCGAAACCAACCTTTCATAAATACAAACTTATAAAAACTTGTTAAAAATTATTTTTTGTGATATAATTTGCTTACCATTTTTAAAGGGTTTGCGAGGTATGGAAGATAAAAAAAGATGCAAATGGTGCAATTTAAAAAATGCGTTATACGTTGAATATCACGACAGCGAGTGGGGTGTACCCAACTTTAACGATAAATACCTTTACGAAATGCTAATTTTAGAAAGTTTTCAAGCGGGGCTTTCGTGGGAATGTGTTTTAAACAAGCGTGAAAACTTTAAAAAAGCTTACGATAATTTTGATATAAATAAAGTTGCTGGTTATAACCAAGATAAGCTAAACGAATTATATAACAACAAGGGAATAATTAGAAATAAGCGTAAAATTCAAGCAAGCATAAAAAATAGCAAAATTTTTAAAGACATAATTTGTGAATACGGCTCTTTTTACGATTACTTAAAAACTTTTACAAAAGGCGTAATTATATATGAAAACGATAAAACCACCAACGATTTATCGAACGCCATTTCAAATGACTTACAAAAAAGGGGTATGACTTTCGTAGGTTCGGTTATAATTTATTCATACCTTCAAGCAATAGGCGTAATAAATTCACACGAAAACGGTTGTTATTTATATAAAGGAATATAACTGCTTTATTAATGATAAACGCTTGACAAAGATTTTTTTATATGCTAAACTTAGGTAAATTATATTTGGGACCAGCTGACTGAAGGGGAAGTTGGTTCTTTTTTATTTTATACGGCAATACATTAAAAATTAAAGCATTTAATAAAAAATTAGGTTGTTTTTATGGTTAAAACAAAAAAATTAAAATTATCTACAACGCAAATTATTTTACTAAGTTTTTTAATAACGATTCTACTTGGAAGCTTTCTTTTAGTGCTACCAATTAGTTGGGCAAATGGTAAATCGGTTTCTTATCTAGATGCTCTTTTTACTGCGACTACAGCAACCTGCGTTACCGGGTTGGTTACCCTACCAACCGTTTCAACTTGGAGCGTGTTTGGTCAAATAGTTATTTTAGTCCTTATTCAAGTTGGTGGGCTTGGAGTTATAACGATTATGTCTAGGCTAATGCTTTTAATTAATAAAAAAATGAGTATTGGTGATAGACTTCTTATTCAAGACGCATTTAATCTTAACACAATGGCGGGGCTTTCTGAATTTGTTAAAAAAGTTTTATTAGGAACGCTAATTATCGAAGGCTTAGGTGCTTTACTTTATATGTTCGTTTTTATCCCCGAATTTGGGGCAAAAGGGATTTGGATTTCAATTTTTAATTCAGTTTCAGCCTTTTGTAATGCAGGAATTGATATTATTGCTGAAAATAGTTTTGTAAATTATGCAACCAATCCACTAATAAATATCGTTACCTCATTTCTTATAATACTTGGTGGGATTGGTTACGTCGTTTGGTGGGACGTTATTAGAGTGTTTAAAAACAGAACTTCTAAAAACAAAAAAATATTCCGCCACCTCACGCTACACAGCAAAATTGCAATTTTTGTTACCATAGCACTAATAATTCTAGGTGGATTACTAATACTTATTTTTGAATTTTCAAACCCATTAACCATTGGAACAATGAATTTATTTGATAAAATCCAAGTATCATTTTTTCAAGCAGTTACTACTAGAACGGCGGGTTTTGCCTCTCTTCCACAAGAAAATTTAAATGACTCAACCGCTTTACTTTCAATAATATTAATGTTTATAGGTGGATCACCAGTAGGAACTGCAGGTGGTGTAAAAACTGTAACAGTTGCTGTTTTAGTTTGTTCTGCAATTGCAACGATAAAAAACAAAGATACCGCTACTGTTTTTAATAGACGCATATCTGAAAATTCTATAAAAAAAGCAGTTGCCGTAGTTATAACCTTTATAGGTATTTGTACTCTTTCAACACTACTTTTATTAATAACCAACGAAGTTTCTATTTTAGATGCCCTATTTGAAGCCGTTAGTGCAACGGCAACCGTAGGTTTATCTAGAAATTTTACTTCAAGTTTAAATATTGCCGGAAAAATAATTATAATAGTAACGATGTATTTTGGCAGAGTTGGCCCTATTTCTTTAGCCATTGCCCTTGGAAGTAAAAGCCAAACTCAAAATCTAATTTTAGAGCCTATTGAAGAAATAAGTATAGGCTAAAGGAGATGAAATAATGAAAAATCAAAAAACTTACGCCGTTCTTGGACTTGGTAGATATGGTATTGCTGTGGCGAAAGAACTTACCGACAATGGCAAAGAAGTAATTGCCGTTGATAGCGACCAAAAAATAGTAAACGACGCTTCTGCATATTTACCGCTTTGCAAATGTGCCGACGTATCAGACGCTGAAGTTATATCTCGACTTGGAATTGGGAATATTGATACTGTAATTGTTTGTATGGCAAGCAATTTAGAAGCAAGCGTAATGGCAATAACTCTTTGTAAGGAAGCAGGAGTAAAAAACGTTATAGCAAAATGCGCAAACGAAATGCAACAAAAAATAATGCTTCGCGTTGGTGCAGATCAAGTAGTTTTTCCTGAAAACGAATCGGGTGTTCGCCTTGCTAAAAACTTGTTAAGCTCGGGCTTTATTGATATGATTTCACTATCAAAAGAAGTATCAATGGTTGAAATTGACGTAAAAGAAGAATGGGTTGGCAAAAACCTTATTGAACTTAATTTGCGTAAAAAATATGGCTTTAATATCGTTGCCCTTAAAAAAGGCGAAAAAGTAAACTTAACTGTTAATCCCGAACAAACTTTAGATGCAGATACAACGCTTATCGTTATTGCAAACGTTTCTAAATTAGGTAAGTTAAAATAGTTGGATAAAATTAAAAATAACAAAAGAAATAAATAATTTTTAAATTTACAAGAAAAAGGGCTAACCGCAATTTTTAGGTTAGCCCTTTAAAATATTTAGTTTAATTTTTAATCCGTAAATATAAAACTAATACTCAAACGTTAAATATAAACTTTTAACCGTGAACTTGCAAATAATAATCGTAAGCATCGGCAAGATGCACAAGATATGGCAATATTTCAGAACGAGTACACCTATTAGAATCGTACCAAATAGTGCCACCGTCGTTATAAATAACGAAATACGGTTCGATATCATTCCAAGCATTGCGTAGATTAACTATTGCAGGATCATTAGAATATTGATTTCCTTTTACTACTCTATAAACGTTTGTAAATAAAGGATTTCCGTTAATTTTGTTACCAAATTCCGAGTCGCGCGCTGACATAAGCTCACTAAGTGACTTCATAATTTCAAAGTGGTTACCTTGTTCATATCCAACTTTATAAACAAGCCCGTTACCAAGATTGTATTCTTTTGGGCTTGCCTTCCAACTGTTTGCATCAAACGCTCCGTCTTCTACTCCGCCGTAATCGGCAATATCAGCCGTTCCTTCATAAAGTTGCCCTATTTGATACCACGTACCGGTACTAGCGCCCGTATTTTGGCAAGTATAAGATACTGCGTAAACGGTTGCCTTTTCCTCTGCATTTTGCGAAGGAATAGAGATAAATAACGAATATTCGCAACCACTTGGCGTACCCGAACCGCTATAACTGTCGCCGTTTGTCGTTCCATCAACGTCTTTACGCTGAATCATTACGGTAACGAGAGTTTGTGTGCCGTTTATGTCAACGTATAAATTTCCACCAAAAAGTCTATCAAAAATTTCTTTTTCAGCGCCAACGTTTGCGATAATATCGCTTCCCGTTTGAGCGTATTTATCGTTAAATACCTGCGCTAAATAATAATAGCCGTTTTCAGATATTTTATCGTTAAGAATTTTTAAAAATCCATCATAAACCGAATCCATTTTAAGGCCGAATCGAAAATCAACCATTGTGGTAATATCGCCAGTTGCAAGATTACCAAAGGTATAGATAGCATAAAAATCACGTTCTGTACGAGGTAAAACCCAATCGTTAGTATCAAAGGTATATCCGCTATCTTGTAATTTATCTTTAGTAGAAATAGCTATACCGCCATTTATTCCCAATAATGAATTATTAGGAATATTCGGTATGATATGTATTCCTGTATACCAATAAGTTATATCGGTATTATTATGTATGGTAATTTTGTAGGTTATTGAACTACCCGAAGCCCCTATACTTGCAGAAGATATTAGCTTGGTTGGTAGCGAAGGGGTTTGAATTAAATTAGAAACCGTTGAAGAGGATGAAACAACCTCTACCTTAGAAATATATATAGTTTCGGGAGGGCCGTAATAAAAATCTTTAAGTCCAGTTTGGATTTCGCCCTTACCGGGATTTGGGCCGTGAGTGTAATACCAAGTAGCGTAAACACCCGAAGCCGACAAAATAGTTATAAAAACAGTAAGAATAGCAATTATTTTAGCTACGCGCAATTTCATATAAATCTACCTCCTAACTGTTTTTTTTTAATTATATCACTTTTTATTATTTTTTGTCAATTAAAAGTTAACAAAATACACTTTTATTAAACCATCTTAAATCTTAAAAGTAAAAATCCGCAAGTAAAGAACTAAATAATTTGTTTATGTTTTATTATAATATTGAAAAATAGATTATTTTGTGTTATAATATTTGTGCAGTATTGTTTTAATTATTTTAAATCGCATTATTTAGGAAGGTTTTTTATGAAATATCTTATAATCGTTGATATGCAAAATGATTTTATTAGCGGAAGCTTAGGAAGCGAGCACGCAAAAGCAATAGTTGATAAGGTCGAAAATCTTATAAAGAATTTTAAGGGCGAAATTGTTTTTACAAGGGATACTCATTTTGAAAACTATTTAAACACTCAAGAGGGTAAAAATCTTCCCGTTACGCATTGCTTAAAAGATAGCGAAGGCTGGCAAATTTGTGATCAATTAAAACCTTACGCTAAAACCGTAATAGACAAACCCACTTTTGGAAGCATTGCCCTACCCGAATTTTTAAAAAGTTTTAACTCTCCTATTGAAAAAATTGAACTTTGTGGATTATGCACGGATATTTGCGTAATTTCAAACGCTATAATATTAAAAGCAAACTTTCCCGAAACGCCTATTGCCGTTCACTCTTGTTGCTCGGCAGGCGTAACAAACGAAAGCCACCAAACTGCATTAAACGCTATGAAAGCAGTTCAAATTGAAATTATATAAGGTTATCACTATGGTTTTTAAAGGTATAACTCGTACCTTTTCTCTTTTAAACGAAGAGCAGTATAATACTATCGGCGCGTTTTGGGATGAAATGGCAAATATTTACGGGCTTGAAAATCTTTTGGGCTTAGGATATAAGTGGCAAAATGGCAAAATTGAATACGCTATCGGCTTAAAAAAGGGTGATATTAATGGTTATAATTTAACTATTTCCTTACCTGATGACGGTTGGATTACCGTAAAAGGAAAAACCGATAATTTAAAGCAAATTTATAACGAAATTTATAGAAACGGAGCTTTAACCTTTGAAATAGAAAGTTTTTATGACAACGGCGATTGTGTTATAAAATACTATCGCTAAAAAATAAAATTGTGGTAGGTTAAAAATGTATATTTGGACGGCAATTGATATAGATAATCAACTTAACAACATATTACCAACTGCTAAAGAAATTGAACAAAACTTAGCCTTTAAAAATTCGGCATTTACTCTACCCTTTCATATTTCTTTAAAAATTTCATTTTGGATTGAAGATAGCGATTATTTATCAGTTATAAAAACGCTTACCGCTTATTATAAAACTTTATCGCCATTTGAAATTAAAATTAAGGGTATTGAAATTGAAAACAATATAGTGTGGATTAAAATGGACGAAAACGGGGCGCTTAACAAAATTCATAACGAGCTAGACCAACTTCTTATGCAAAAACACGGCGTTAGTAGGCACGCTTTCGACCTTGATTTTAAATTTCACACAACTTTATTTTTAGATGATGATAGCAATAAAATTTTAACCGCTTTTAATCAAATAAAAAACCTAAAACTTCCTTCTTCTTTGCGCGCAAATAAGTTTATTATAGGCTCGTCGAAAACCGGCAAAATCGGAAGTTATAAGGTTACTAATAGCGTTGATTTGTCACCCTAAGTGCTAAACGAAATGTCTCGCTTTAATTACAGCCGTCATTCTAAGCGAAAGTCGAAGAATCTAGCTTTTAAACCTACAAAAAAAACTTAAAGCTACAAACTAAAAACGCCTAGGACTTTTTCCCAAGCGTTTTTTTGTTTACCATTTTGTTGGCTCGCCATCAACGTAATGCCAATAATTCCCTGTTGTTGTGGGCTGTGTTTCGCTATAATAGTAACGCGCTGAATTGATTAAATCTGTGTTGTAAGAACTAAAAGAAATCTTAGACCAATCTCTCGAATTTCCATTATAATATATAGTTGATAGGTTAGAACAGCCATAGAAGGCACTTTCACCAATCGAAGTTATTGTATTGCTTATTATTATAGAAGTTAATGAGTTGCAATCCCAAAAGGCATTATTTCTAATTGCAACAACTGTACTAGGTATTTCTATTGAGGTTAGAGAGTGGCACCTCTCGAACATATAAGAAGTAATTGCAGTTATACCGGCACCTATTGCAACCGAAGTTAGTTTAAAACAATCACGAAATACCCCATAGCCAATCGAAGTTACACTATCGGGAATTTCTATTGAAATCAATCCAGAACAACCTTGAAACGCATCATCACCAATTGAAGTTACTTTATCACCTATTATAACCGAAGATAGTGCACTATAACCTGCAAACGCATAATTTGATATTTTTGTTATAGTTGTTAATGCAATTTTGGTTACAATTTCACCATTTATTTTTAACTGCTTTGCATAACGTAATGGATTTGAAAAAGAACTACCAAAACTTATTTGTGCCCATTCTTCTATGGTTCCTAAATAATTTACTTCGGTTAGTGAACTGCAATTATAAAATGCTTTCCCATCAATCTTAGTTACGCTATTAGGTATTTTTACCGATGTTAGTGCACTACAATCTTCAAACGCGCTCTCGCCAATTAAAGTTACACTAATAGGTATTTCTATTGATGTTAGAGCATCGCAATCGCGAAACGCGCTCTCGCCAATTGATGTTATTCCAACAGGAATATCAACGTTGGTTAGCGAACTACAATTAGAAAATGCATATTCACTAATCATAGTTATATTAGACCCTAATTCTATGCTTGTTAGCAAATTACAATCAGCAAACGTAAACTTATCAATCAAGTTTACGCCGTCACCTATTTTTACATACTTTAGCAATTTACAACCCAAAAATGCACTCCTACCAAGCTTGGTTACACTATCGGGAATTTCTATTGATGTTAGTGAATTACACATTATAAATGCATATTCACCAATTGATGTTAGTTTATTGGAAATTTTAATTGCAGTCAGTGCTTTGCAATAGGCAAATGCATAATCATCAATCTTAGTTACACTGTTTGGTATTTCAACTGAAATTAATGCACTACAATTATAAAATGCCGAGTTTCTAATTGAAGTTATACTATCGGACATTTCCACCGAAATTAACGAAGTGCAATTATAAAAAGTATAAGAACCCACCTCAGTTACACTGTTTGGTATTTCAATCGAACTTAATGCACTACAATTATAGAATGCGCCAGAGCCAATTGAAGTTACTTTATCGGGAATTTTAATTGTACTCAATGCTTGGCAATAGCCAAAGGCATAAATATCAATCGAAGTTACACTACTTGGTATTTTAATCGAAGTTAATGCCTTACAACCATAAAATGCATATTCATCAATCTTAGTTACGCTATTAGGTATTTCTATTGATGTTAATGCCTTACAATCATAAAATGCACGATCACCAATCGAAGTTACACCATCGGACATTTCCACCGAAGTTAACGAAGTGCAATTATTAAACGAACTATCGCTAATGCTTTTTACTCCGTCACCAATTATCGCTGATTTCAATGAGTTACACCCTTCAAATACTCCATATCCAATTAAAGTTACGTTATTTGGTATTTCAATCGAACTTAACGAAGTACAATTTTTAAATGCGCTATAACAAATTGTTCTTACGCTATTAGGTATTTCTATTGATGTTAATAATGTGCAATCGATGAATGCTACACCAGCAACGCATAGCGTTCCTCTTTTAATAGAATAACTACCTTTTATATCCTTATTAGCTTTAATTAAATAATCATCTATGTATAATACACCATTTTTCCAATTTGATTCATCATTATAATATTCCGTATTATAAAAAGCTTGAGAACCAATCGTTGTTACGTTACTACCTATTTCAATCGACCTTAGTGAACTACAATCGTAAAAAGCTTGATAATCAATGGTAATTATGTCATCATGTATTTCAACTGAAGTTAATGCACTACAACCATTAAATGCATTATTTCCAATCGAAGTTACTTTTTTGCCGTTATACAACGAAGGAATAACTACTTTATTAGGTATATCGGTATCTCTTATTTCCTGTATTTCATAAGTATCATTATCTAAAAGTTTAAAATTAAAATATTTTGTGGGAGTTTCGCCACATACCCTACAATTACCATCCTTAGAATGGTGTGCAGGAATAATTTTTTCATGCGTGACACCACATTCACAAATACCGTACTTTTTACCAGGCGTTTCACAAGTTACTTCAATAACTGTTTCATATTTAAATGAATGCCTATGTTTAGTAGAACAAGCAGTTAAAAATGCGCTAAACACAGTAATAACTAAAATCAATAAAAATGCTTTTTTAGTTAATTTTTTCATAAAACTCTCCTTTTTTAAAAAAATCCTACGATTAAGCAAAGATTTTTAACATTTACGGTCATATTTTTATCTACTGTTTTTGTTTGTTTTAAACAATTCTTCTGTTGCTATTCTGGTTTTAGAAACAACACCTTGCTTTTGGGGGAAGCAATAATACAAACAATCCTTATTACCTATACAAATAATGTCGCCTATTTCGTACCAATAATAATCGGCGTATAAACTGTATGATGAAAGCGGACCTTGCGTATAGTTAAGTTCACCGTTACAACCCGTTAAAGTAAAACCGCTATTATCGTGCGTTAATCTACCCGATCCAACCATATATATAGCCTTATAGTTAACCATCATACCTATTTCAACTTCAGTATCAAGCGAATAACTGCCTTTTGTAATTTCTTGCCTTACACATTCTCGTTGCCAGTTATACCAATCGGGAATATGAGCAAAGGCAGTTTCACCTTCGGTAGCCTCAAGCCTACCGTAAACGTTTAAGATATGACGTTTACCGCAATGCTCGCACACTATTTCAATGCCCTTACCTACCATTCTACCTTCAGTTTTACAACTTGGGCATTTATACAAAATACGCTCTAACCCGTCGGCTCTAAAAGGCTCGTCGATTTCAATTTTATTTTCGTATTGCCAAGCGAAGTTATCAAAAGAAAAGGCATCGTCAAGGCGTTTATCTAAAACTTCTGTTTCAATCTCTTTTAATTCTTCCGCGCTTGCTAAAACTTTTACTTTAGCACTAACCTTTACTTTGCGTTTTTGCAAACAGTTGTATAAAGGGTCGTGAGCAAACGCGCCTTGTGTTATAACCGTAACTACTGGCACGTTAAGCATTTTTAATAATGCGCCAAGCTTTCGTGGCAATGGAGTTGCGCATCCGTCGAATGAATAACTTGCTTCGGGATACATTAGAACGTGATTACCCTTTTTTAAAGCGTATTTAATATCCCTTATTAAAGTTAAATCGGTAACGAATTTTTGAGTAGGTATGCAACCGATTGCGCGCATTAGCCACTCTTTACCAACAAAACCATCTGAAGTACAAACTATATTATATGGCTTTGGATATATTATTTTTGAAGCTATTTCAAGGTCAATAAAACTTGAATGGTTCATTAAAATCAAACAGGGCCCATTTTTTAAGGTTTCTTTTGCCTGATTGTCGCAAGTAAATTTAACCTTTTTTAGGTCAAAGTGCGACATAACTCTAATAATAGTTGCAAACAATCTGCTTGGTCTTGGTGGGTTTTTATGCTTTGCCCTTGGCATTTGCATAACCTGACTATAGGTTGCTTTTTTTGTTTTTGTTTTCATCTTCCTTCCTTCTTCGCTTTTTAAAAATTAAACTGCCCTTAAAGGTGTTTAACTTTTTTAAAATAGCCGTAAATATACTATAAAAGCATACTTACGGCCTTATTATACCACGAAGATAACAAAAATACAACAAAAACTTTATTTTATTATAATACTTTAGAAAGAAATTCTTTTAAACGATCGTTTTTAGGATTATTAAAAAATTCTTGTGGAGCAGATTCTTCAACGATTTTGCCCTCGTCGATGAACACTACTCTATTAGCTACTTCACGAGCAAAGCCCATTTCGTGGGTAACAACAATCATAGTCATACCCTCTTTTGCTAAATCGCTCATTACTGAAAGAACTTCGCCAACCATTTCTGGATCTAGTGCCGAAGTTGGCTCGTCAAACAATATTACGTCGGGATTCATAAGTAAAGCTCGAACTATTGCCACCCTTTGCTTTTGTCCTCCCGATAATGCAGACGGATAATCGTTTGCACGCTCGCTAAGACCAACCTTGTTAAGCAGATTTAATGCCTGAGTTTGCGCCTTCTCAATGCTTAGTTTTTTAAGTTTTACGGGAGCAAAAGTTATATTTTGCATAATCGTCATGTGAGGGAAAAGATTGAACTGTTGAAAAACCATTGCAACCTTTTCACGGTGTTTATTAAGGCTTTTTGAAATTTTTTTGTTAATTTTTTTTTCTTTATTTAAAAGGGTTAAATATTTTTCTTTTTGATTAACATAGTCGTTAAGAATTTCGCTACTTACTTCTTTCTTTTGCCCTTTTAATTGCTTGATTTGTTCATTAATATCCTCAAGCTTTTGTTTTTCATCAATGCTATAACTATTAAAAATATCTTCTCCTTCAATTGTTATAGTACCTGAAGTTGGTTTTTCCAAAAGGTTTAAACATCTTAAAAAGGTTGATTTACCACACCCCGAAGGTCCAACGATTGCAACCACGTCACCCTTTTTTATTTGCAAGTTTACTCCTTGCAAAACTTGTGTGTTCTCAAACTGTTTACGTAAGTTTTTAACCTCAATTAAAACTTCGCCGATTTTTATATCTTTGCTTTCGGCACTTTTACTCACCGATAGATATTGATTTTTAATTTTTGTCACTTTTTGCAAGTCTCCTTTCCAAAACTTTCAATAATTGAGTAAGAATTAACACCATTCCTAAATAAATAATAGCTGATACTATATATGGTAAAAATGGTTCGTAAGTTTTTGCAACTATTCGAGCCGCCACCTTGGTTATATCGATAATACCTATAACACCTACGATACTTGTTTCTTTAATAAGTGCAATAAACTCGTTGCAAAGAGGGGGTAAACTACGGCGAATTGCTTGAGGAAAAACTATATCTTTCATTACGGTAAATTTATTAAGTCCTAAACTACTACCCGCTTCTAATTGACCGTTATCAATGCCTTCAAGCCCTGAACGGATAATTTCAGCAACGTACGCACCCGAGTTAAAACCAAAGGTTAAAACGGCAATCCAAATCTCTTGTGCAGATGCTAAAACTATAAATGCCATAATTAAAAGTTGTAAATATACCGGAGTTCCTCTTATTACGGTTAAATACACGTCGCATATTTTTGACGTAATTTTGAAAGATTGATATTTTTTATTTAAATATTTTATAAATGCTACAATCAAACCTATTACGCAACCGATTATAACTGCACCCAACGAAATTATTAGGGTTTTGATTATTCCTTCAATATACCATTTCCATTGATTACCCTCGATAAAAGCATTATAAAAATTACTTTTACCGTTACCGCCTGCAACTAATTTTAAAGCGGGTAACGAGTCTATTATAACAACGTTACACTTGCCAGCTTTTAAAGCGCTAAACGCTTCGGCTGGAGTATTATATTCTTTAACTGTTAATCCTTGTTTTTCAGCTTCTTCATCCATCATAAGTGCGCCGGTCGTTCCCTTTTGAACTCCCACGCAAAGACCTTTTAACTGCTCGATAGCGGTAAACGATTGCTCACTATTTGAAACTATATATTGCACTGATGAATAATAAGGAATAGAAAAATCTACCGTTTGCTTTCTTTGTTCGTCGATTGTTATGCCAGCTGCGCCTACGGCGTTGTCTTCAGTATATACCTTTGCAACTATGCCGTCGAAATCCATATCAACAACTTCCATTTTGTAATTTAGTTCTTTACAAACGTAGCTCATTAGCCATATATCAACGCCAATTATTTTACCCTTATCGTTTAAAAACTCGTAAGGCTCAAAACCCGAAGAAGTATAAACTTTTAAAGTTCCGCCCGTACACGATGATAAATCTGCCTCTTTAACCTCATTTTCGGGAGTTTCTCCAAGCGATATAGCGTTATAATAACTAACGGCACTTTCAATATCTTGCTCTAAAATTACCTTGTTCATTGCCGAAAGTATTTGATGTTTATTTGATGAGTTTTTACTTATACAAAAACCAAACTCTTCAATTTCTGCCGACGCCATAGGATTAGCCACAAAATTATAATTTTTTGAACAACCCAGCATATTTAATAAGCAACTACATACTATTAGTAGCGTAATTATAAAACCTAAATTTCTTTTCATTTTTTACCTTTTTTCGTATTAGTTTCTTTTGTTTTTTTCATTCATTACAAGCGCCCGTCAGTTACTACCGACGAGCGCTTGCATATAATACCATATTTACAAAATGATTGTCAAATGCTTTTGCATACTTATTCGCTTTTATCTAAAATTTTTTACAATTATGCATAATTTATTTAAAATATACATAAAATATACAATATTTTTATAAAAATACAAAAAACTGTACTACTTTCGTTTTCTTACAGCTATAACAATATTTAAATTCATTATATTCTATTACTAAAAAATAAATAAACCCGATTTGTGTAAAAATCGGGTTTAAAAATTTTTATAACGTTTTGCTAAAAAATATTAATCGTTATTATCGTTTTCAACGTATGGTGTTTTACCAAACGCATTGTTGCAAATTTCTGCGCCTGCTTTATATTCAACAGTTTCTAAAGAAGCACAGCCGTAGAATGCGCTTTCACCAATTAGTTGTGCACTAGCTAATTTAACTGAAGAAATTGAACCACAGTTATAAAAGGCCTTATCATAAACGTGAGTTACTCTTGCAAGTTCAACAACTGTGTTCTTGCCGTAACCTAATCTTGAACAACCGTAAAAAGCTTCTTGGTAAACAGTAGTTAAAGAAGTTGGGAATACAAAGTTAATAAGTTTTGCACAGCTCTTAAATGCACCAACACCAATTTCTGTTACCGTAGCCGGTACTTCGATAGTGTAAGCAGCGCTACAACCTTCAAATGCATAATTGCCAATAGAAGTAAGAGCACCCTTAACTAAAATAGTTTCTAAGGTTGAAATTCCGTTGAATGCGTATGCTCCTAAACTTTCACCTGCTAAATTAACCGTAACTTTCTTTAGTGAGCTAGGAACATAGTAGGATGCAGTACCTGAATTGTTATATTTACAAGTAACTGAAGTGCAGTTAGAAGCTTCAGCAGTACCGAAGATATAACCAAATAATTTCTTTTGGTTTAGGTTTTCTTGCGCGCTAGCACCAACGAAAGGAAGTTCCATTTCTTCAATATTTGAACAACCTGCAAAAGCGCCTGAACCAACTTCAACAACGTTGTCTCTTAAAACGACTTTGTTGATGATAAGTTGACCTGCAAAAGCAGCATCAGCAATTTTAAAACCAGCATAATCTTCACCAAGAGCAATAGTTTCGGTTTTTAAATTATCGTTTTCATCATAAACTTCTTTTTTAGACTTTTCGTCGTAAACCGGAACTTTAATTTCGCTTGCAACGTTTATTTCGATAGATTCAAAGAATCCTTCGCTTACAGCATATTTTTCGCCGTCTGCAAGGAATAAGCCAGTAATAACAACGTATTCTTTGTTACCGTTTTCATCAGATGCTTCTTCAATTTCGTATTCGTAAGCCCAGCCGTGTTTGGTTGTGTCAAGTTCTTCTTCTCCGTTATCGCCATTGTCACAAGCAACAATTGCGAATACGCAAGTAAGAGCAACTAATAATGCTAAAAGGTTTTTAAATAATTTCATAAAAATCTCCTTAAAAAGAGCATAATAACCCATTTGATAAAAATACTTCGTATATTTTAACATTTTAACTTTAGTTTGTCAACGATTTTTTGCTTTAATAAGCCATATTATATAAATAAAATTACCGCGCCATTTTTAAGGCGCAGTAAGTTAGTTATAATCGCATACTCGTTGAATAAGATTTTCGTTAAAATAAATTACTTACATTTATTGCAAGTTGCACAATTTCCTGAGCAAGCACCACTTTGTTGCCCAGTAGCACCATACATTTTTCCGCTAAAGCAACGTTGCATCTCCGCCCCACACTTTTCGCACTTTGGTAAACTTTCGGCACTTTTTACAAATCGCTCACTTTTTTGTTTACAGTTTGGGCAAACATAGTCAAAAACTGGCATAATTACTCCTAAAAGTGACGCTATAAGTTTGTTAACGCAACTTTTACTTTTGTTTTTACTTAACTTTATTATAACATTAATTTAAATTTAATGCAACAAAATCGTTATCGATACAAAAAACAATTTTATTAAATTCTTCTTTTATTTTTTTACTTTTACCTTTAAAAACACGAATAAAATCATCTTCATTTATAACTTTAAAAAGATTATTTTTATAAAAAGCCGACAAATATTTAATTAGATTTCCACCTACTTTACCGTTTAAATGATTGAACAATAAAAATCCTTTTTCATAAATTAAAATTTGGTATTCTTTTTGGCTACTAAATTCATTTAAAGTTTTTTTTAGAACCGGTTTGTAATTTTTATCGTTTTTATATTGCTCGGTTATAAAAGACTTTAATAAAGTTTTTGAATATCGTATTCTTTTATTAAAATCTTCTTCCTTTATATCTGCCAAATAGAATGTAGTTAAATACTCTGCTAACCCTTCGTTAAAATAAGCGCTTTGATACTGATTAACAGAAAGCGCCGAGCCGAACCATTGATGTGCAATTTCGTGCACTAACGTTCTTAAAAAATTTTGCTCGTTTAATCCGCTTTTAATAACACCAAAGGCGCTGTATTCCATTCCGTTTAGCATATAGTCGCTTACTACAATACTGAAATTTTCGTAGGCGTAATCGCCTATCTTTTTATTAAAATAATCAAGTGCATTTATTATTAAATCAAGTGTTTTTTCTGGAGTATTATCAAAGCAATAATAGTAGTTTACGCGCTTATTGCCCCACTTTTTACTAACGATATGAAAATTTTCACTTAATGAACAGGCAAAATTAGTTGCGTTTTTTAGGGTTAAAAAATAAGTACTTTTACTCCCTAGTATTTCAATACTTTTAGTACTTGCACCACTTGCAACGGTAAAAGTAGAAGGAAGGGTTAAATAAATGTCAAAATTATAAAATTCACAACAAAAGGGGTCGCCAATTCCAACGTAAGGTTGAAGTAAATACTCCCCATTTTCAAAAATACACGGTATTGGGTAAAAAAATGCAAGATTAATAACCTCTTTTGCAATTCCGAGCCTTTGATTACACTCTTTTAAAGAACATTCAAATTCAATAGCAATATCCGCTTTTACCTTGTTTTTTACGCTTTCTGGCAAAACTATATCTAAAAACTGCTCTTTTTCGCCTTTATATTCCCACTTACATAAATTTTGATTAATAATAACTTCTTTAATATTAAAACACCCTTCGTATCCTTCGAATACTCTTGGATAAAGATTAAAAATTATTTTATTTAAATTTTGCTTGGGCATAATATATTCATAGTTAACCCTTCCGCTTATTTTATCATCAAAATATTCGATAATTAACTCACAATTTGATATTTGTTTTTTGTTTGAATTTTTTTTACAAGCCGTTACGCACAATAAACAGAAGCATAGCGCAAAACAAATTATTTTTTTCATAAAAAACCGCCTTAAGATATTTTACTGTAAGGCGGTTTTCTTTATTCTATTATTTAGTTATTTTTCGCTAACCGTAAGATATTTATAAGGCGAAATCTTTTTATCGTTTTCTAATACCTCAAAATGAAGATGAGGCCCGTCTTTATACTCTTGTCTGTTATTATCGCTAACGTAAGCTATAACCTGCCCTTGTAAAACGCTCATTCCAGCTTGCAAACCCTCAACCGCATCAACACTATTATAAACGCTTTTTAATCCATTTCCGTGATCGATAATAATGGTTGTTCCGGTTAAATACGATGACGTTATACTTTCAATCTTTCCGTTATACACGGCAACTACGTGAGCACCTGCTTCAGCTTTAAAATCTAGTGCTAAATGTCCGGTATAAACGTTTAACGTTTGATTATAAACCACCGAAGTTGCAGTATAATCACAAGAAAGAGTTGCATTTTCAACCGGCATTATAAAGGTGATTACCGCTTGAGTTGGCTTATCGGGTTCTGGTTGATTATCATCAGTAGAATCATTAGGTTGGTTATTTGAAGAAGAATCGGGGTTAGGCGTTATTATTGAAGTGTTTGGCTTATTTAAATCGTTATCATCTGGTGTTTGTAGCCCGTTATTTTTTTGTTGGTTTGCAAATAGAACTACCGTAACGGCAACAAATGCGAGCATTACGAATGCAATTATAAAATAATAGATATTTTTTTGAAAAAAGTTCTTTTTACCTTGTTGTTTTTTTGTTTCCATAAAAACCTCCTGTTTGTTTCGTATGTAATTATTACCACAAAAAAGTTATTTATTCAACACTAAAAAAATATTTTACGCTTAATTTTTAAGCAGTTAAAAACTGCCGAATATTATAGGAGTTCCAACAGTTACACCCATTTTACTTTTTACAACGTGCAAATTAACGCGCTTGCCTTTTATAATAACGTAATTTGGTATAGCTTTTGAATAATAGTATTTTCCATCGCCGAAATCCCCACTTTCAATTATTTGAATTTTTGCATTAAAACGCGTTAAAAGTGAGCTTATATATTCATTAACCGCACTTTGTCCGTTTTGAAAAGGCAAAAATAAACTCTCTCCTTTAATATTAAACGAATTAATTTTTACTTTATCCTTTTCACCTTCTATATCATAACTTATCATTTTCGCATTGCTAGAGTTACTATATAAATAAAAGGTATGTATGCCACTTTTAAAATTATAATTTTTATCAAAAAGATTAATTTGGCGAAAGTTAAAAAACATTCCGTTAAAAATCGTAAACGATATCACCATGACAATGCAAAAGAAAATTTGTAGGTTTTTTAAATTCTTATTTTTCACTCTTATTACCACACTTAATTTATTTGCAAAAAGATTATTAACTAAAGTGCGTTAAAATATACTTTGATCAATATTTTTTTTAAAATTCTTTAAATAAAAAAGTAATAGTTTGTTAACAAAGTTGCTTTTTTTTAGATAATAAATTATAATTATTTTGTTATGACTAAAAACATTGATATGACAACGGGTACGCCCTTTAAAAAAATATTTTTATTTGCTTTACCCGTTGCAATCGGTTACGTACTGCAAAACTTCTATTCTCTAGGCGATTCGATAATCGTTTCTCTTGCTCGTGGTGAAAATGCGGTTACAGGCATAAATATAACCTCTTCGCTGATATTTTTAGTAAACGGTTTTGCTCAAGGTACGAGCGCAGGTTTTGGAATAGTTTTAAGTCAATTCGTAGGCGCAAAAAATAGAGACAAAATGCGACAAAGCATAGCGACTTCTTTATTTTTAACCTTTTTAATTTCAATTATTCTATCCCTTTCATTCTTTTTACTAGCGCCAACCATCCTAAAAGCCCTTGATACTAATCAACTTTTCTACGATTATGCTCTTTCTTACATAAGAATTATTTTCGCAGGCATTTTGTTTATGAGCCTATATAATTTAGCCGACCAAATTTTAAGAGCTTTGGGAGATAGTAAAACTCCGCTTGTAATTTTACTAATTTGTTCAACACTTAACTTAATTTTGAACTCACTACTGTTTATAACCGATTTATCGGTTGCTTGGGCAGGATGGGCAACGATAATTAGTCAAGCAATCTCAGCGTGCGTGGGATTTATAATTATATTTAAAAAGTTTAAGCATTTGAAACTTCAAAAAAGCGATTTTAAACTAAACTTATCTTTTATAAACAGACATCTTTTAACCGGTCTTCCTATGGCCTTCCAATTTACAATAACTGCCGTAAGCTGTATGATTCAGCAAAAGGCTTTTAATTCACTACCTAATCCCGACTTTGCAAAAGCACAAGGAACGGGAAGCAAACTTGACAATTTATTTACGGCTGCTTTATTTGGGGCGTCGAACGCAATGGCTATCTACGCAGGGCAAAATTACGGAGCAAACAAACTTGAAAGAATTAAAAGCGGAGTTAAAAGCTCATATCTAATCGGTTTAATCTTTACAACTTTTTGCTTTGTTATCAGTATTCTTTTATGCAAACCTCTTTCAAAAATCCTGCTATACGGAGCAACAGATGATATTATTAAGCTAATTTTTCAATACACCTTTATTCAGTCGATTTTTTACTACTCACTATACGTGCTTTTAGCTTTAAGACAAACTTTACAAGGAATAGGATATTCAAGTTTAACATTAGTTGGTGGAACAATCGAACTTATAATGAGATGTTTAGCCGCCTTCGTTTTAGCTAATTTGTTTGGTTATAGCGGAGCTTGTTTTTCTA
Organism: Christensenellaceae bacterium; assembly: GCA_045589175.1. Classification (GTDB taxonomy): domain Bacteria; phylum Bacillota; class Clostridia; order Christensenellales; family Borkfalkiaceae; genus HGM11416. The sequence continues at coordinate 6,060 of JAZNFS010000072.1, read as the reverse complement.
ACGTTTTGGCGTGGGTAGGCGGAATGATAACGTTTATAATTTGCTACTACGTTGTTATTAGAAAACTTGAAACAAAAGCATCACATGGTAATATTTTTATAGAATAAAAACAGCGCTAATCGACCTATAGCGCTGTTTTTTTATAAATTATTTGATTATATTTGTTAAAAATTATAAAAAATATAACTAACGTTTAAAAAATTTTATATTTTTTGTTGACAAAATAAATTTAAAGTGTTAATATAAAAACATGGACGAAAACGGGGTGCTGTGTATGTATTTACACGGCTGAGATTATACCCATAATCGGGCGCGGTAATTCACGGCCGAGAAAGTATTTTTTCTTACGCCCCTTAATTTAGGAGGTGTTTTTTTATGTCCAATTTATTATTTTTAAACGAGTTGGTTAGCGAAGATTTAACCAACGTTATCACTCTTGTAGCAACTATTCTAGTTGCTCTACTTATCGTAGCCGTTTGCATTTTGATGGCAAAAAGCAAGCTTAAAACAACGGATATCGTTTACGCAGGCGTTTCACTCGCATCTTCATTCGTTTTATCCTTTATTAAGATTGCGCCCGTGCAGTACGGAGGTTCAATCACTTTTGCTTCATTTGTTCCACTACTTATTTATACCTTTTACTTTGGGTTTTCACGTGGGCTCATTTGTGGTTTAATTTACGGAGTTTTACAATTTTTGCAAGATCCTTACATACTTACACCCGTTACTTTCATTTTAGATTATCTTTTGGCTTTCGCAAGCATAGCAGTTATGGGCTTTTTTTCTAAAAACTATAAAAACAAAACTTCGGCTTTGGTTCTAGGCTCTACTTGCGTTTACGCTTGCAGATTTTTAATGCATTTTGCTTCGGGAATAGTATATTTTAATATGGATGCCGTTTGGGCTTCTATTCCGGCAAGCAACGCGGTTATATATTCTTTTCTTTATCAAATAGTTTATTTAGTACCCGACGCTATTATTTGCATAATTGCAATTTTAATTTTATCGCGTGGGGGCGTTATTGATAAAATAAAACCCAAACAATAATCAAATTACTTATAAAGTATAAAAAGTGTGGCTATAAGTCGATTAGCCACACTTTTATTTTACAATAATCTATAACTGTTATTTTAAAATACCGATTTTGCAAAGCTTTCCATAAGGTCTGTTACCTCTTCACGAGAGGTATCGTTTAAGTATTCATGACGAACACCTTCGTAAATTTTGCAACTTACGTTTGCCTGTTGTTTTTTATACCACTCTTCAAGTTTTAAAACACCCTTGCCAAAATTACCTACCGGGTCTTTATCTCCTGCCACTAAAAGTATTTTAAAATCTTTTAAGCTATTACCGCCTTTTTTATAAAGTTTAGATAGTCCTTTAAAGAAGCAATAATAGAAATTACTACTGCACACAAACCCACAAATATCGTCATCTTTATATTTATCGCACTCGCTTGGAATAGAAGAAATAAAAGTTCCTTCTTTAAACTTTTTATTGTATGCATCGAAAGACATCTTTTTAAGAAAGTTATTAGGCTTTTCTTCTCCAGAAAAAACACAGCTTAGTTTTGCAATAAACTTTCCTAATGGAACTGTTGGATCAACAAAATAATTACTACCACCAATTATTGCCCCACTTAACTTTTCAGCGTGGCGACGAATAAAAGCTTGAGTTAAAAAGGAGCCGTAAGAGTGACCAAATAGAACTACCGATAACTTTTTATTAAACTTTTCACTGTAACGCATCTTTGCATAATCACATAAACAGGACATATCGCTTAAAGTATCTTCCCAAATATTTCCAGCACTATACCCCAAAGTGTTTAAATCTGTATGTCCGTGTGCTCTATGGTCGTCGGCAACAACTATAATGCCACGCTCGTTCATTTTTTTTGCAAACGCATCGTATCTCATTGCGTGCTCAGCCATACCGTGAGATATTTGCATAATACCTATTGGGTTTTCAACCTCTTCCCATAAAACGATACTAACCTCTTTACCGTCTTTAGCATTTAAAATTTCTCTTATCATAATAAGCACCTCTCAACTGCTTTTTTCCAACCAGCGTATAGTTTTTCAAAATTTTCACGCTCATTAGATGGATTAAATACTTTATCACTAACCCTTAATTTTGCAATTTCTTCAATAGTTTTGATACCTAAAGCTATTTGACATAAATACACCGCACCAAGAGCCGTACTTTCTCTCTCTATTGGCCTATCAACTATGCAATTCGTAACGTCCGCCTGAAACTGCATTAAAAAGTTATTTGGAGAAGCACCACCGTCAACCCTTAAGCTTTCTAATTTAATTTGTCCTTCACTTTGCATTATTTCAAGCAAATCACGAGCAGAATAAGCCATAGCCTCTAAAACTGCACGCGTAATATGTGCTTTACTCGTATCCCTTCTGATTCCCGTTATAAGCCCCGTAGCCTCACTGTCCCAGTATGGAGAACCTAACCCGGTAAAAGCTGGAACTACGTAAACACCACCCGTATCTTTAACGCTAGTTGCTAATTTTTCACTTTGCGAAGAATTTTTGAAAAAATCTAATTCGTCCCTTAACCATTGAACTGCGCTACCTGCATTAAAAACGCTTCCTTCAAACATATAAACGGGGTTTTTAGCGTAACCTAAAGTGGTTAATAGTGCTTCGCTACCTCTGCGTTGTTCACCAATGTTTGCAAGCATAAACATACCCGTTCCATAGGTGATTTTTGCTTGACCAGGTTCGAAACATCCTTGTCCAACGGCAGCAGCCTGCTGATCACCTGCGCTACCTGCTATTTTAATTCTTCTACCACTATATTCAAATTCACCTAAAACGCTATCGGGAGATACTATTCTTGGCAACACCGAACGTGGCACTTCAAAAAGGTTTAAAAGCTCAATATCCCATTTGAAAGTATTAATGTTATAAAGCATCGTTCTTGAAGCGTTAGTATAATCGGTTACAAAGCTTTTTCCTTGCGTAAGTTTATAGATTAAAAAACTTTCAACAGTACCTAAACACAAATCGTTTCTTTCAAGCGCATCTTGAACTTCAGGAACGTTTTTTAAAAGCCAACGCATTTTGCTTGCCGAAAAATAAGCGTCAACCTTTAAGCCTGTTTTTTGCTTTATCATCTCACCGTGCGTTTTTTCAATTTGTTTGCAATACTCCATCGTGCGCCTGCATTGCCAGATAATCGCGTTATAGAGTGGTTTTCCAGTAGAACGTTCCCAAGCAATAACACTTTCGCGTTGGTTGGTTATTGCAACGCCTATCACGTTTTCAACGCCCACGGTTTCAATAGATTCTACTAATACACCTAAAGAGGCAGAGTATATTTCGGTAGCACTTTCCTCAACATAAGATGGTTGTGGGTAATATTGTTTAATTTCGGCGTTAATAACCTTTTCTATCTTTTGCAAATTAACGTTATATACAACGGCTCTAGTAGAAGTTGTACCTTCGTCTAATGCAATAATATAACTCATAATTCACCCCTTTATATAATCGACGCACTACAAATATCATGCACTCCGATTATAATATTTTTAATCACTTATATTGTAACCTAAAAATTAAATAATTTCAATAGTTTTTTTAAAATTTTATTGATATTTATTATATTATTTTTTAAAAAACTACTAATATACTGTTAATTTTTAATCTCTTTGTCATAATATATTGTATGAGCACAATAATTTTAACTGGAGGTGGGACTGCCGGCCACGTAACTCCTCTTTTAACAATTTTACCATTTTTGCAAAATAAATTTGACAAAATATATTACGTAGGGAGTGGAAAAGAAATTGAGCGATCTCTTATGCAGAATAAAAACGTTGAAATTTTTAACGTTAATTCTCCTGCCTTTAAGCGCTCCTTTTGCGCTGAAAATTTACTTATACCCGTTAGATTGTTTCGCGCAGTAGTTCAATGTAAAAGTTTTTTGATAAAAACTAAACCAAAAGTTATATTCTCAAAGGGTGGATATACTACCTTACCCATTTGTATTGCGGCCAAACAACTAAAAATTCCCGTTGTTTGTCACGAATCTGATTTAAGTTTAGGGCTTGCAAATAAATTAGTTTATAAAAATTCCATTTTACTTACTACATTTGACTATACCGCTCAAAAATACGGGGGAATTTGCGTTGGCCCACCTCTTAATTATAACGATAATACTTTAACTAAAGAGCAAGCAAGAAAAAAACTTGGAATAAAAAATAGTAAACCAGTATTACTTATTACGGGTGGTAGTCAAGGCAGTATGATTATTAATAACGCTATTTGGAAAAACTTAAATGAAATTTTAAATTCATTTAACCTTATTCATCTATACGGAAAGAATAATAAGTGCCCCTATAACGCTATTAACGGCTATTTTCCTTTTGCTTTTACCAACATGAGTGATTGTATAAAAGCTTGTGATATCTGTGTTTCGCGCGGAGGATCAAACACAATTTTTGAGCTTTTACACGCTAAAACACCCAGCCTTATAGTTCCCCTTAAAAGGGGATCAAGGGGCGATCAAATAAAAAATGCAAAGCATTTTCAAAATAAAAATTTAGTGTTATACTGTGACGAAAACGATTTTGAAAAATCACCCATTAAATATATAAACGAATTATACTTTAAAAAAGATGATTTACTTTCAAATTTAAAAAATTACCACTTAAGTAGTGGAAGCGAAAAAATAGCAAATATACTTCTTGATTACTTAGATAAATAGTTTAAATTAAAGACTACAAAAAAATGCGCAAAGATAACCTTTGCGCATTTTTTGTATATAATTTTTATTAAAAATTACTTAAGAATAGTTGCAACAGCACCAGAACCAACTGTTCTACCACCTTCACGAATAGCGAAACGAAGACCTTCTTCGATAGCGATAGGAGTGATAAGTTCTACTTCCATAGTGATGTTGTCACCAGGCATAACCATTTCAACGCCAGCTGGTAAAGTGATTGAACCAGTAACGTCTGTAGTTCTGAAGTAGAATTGAGGACGGTAGTTGTTGAAGAATGGAGTGTGACGTCCACCTTCTTCTTTAGTTAAAACGTAAACTTGTGCAGTGAACTTAGTGTGTGGGTGGATTGTGCCAGGTTTAGCGATAACTTGACCTCTTTCGATGTTCTTTCTGTCGATACCACGAAGAAGAGCACCAACGTTGTCACCAGCTTGAGCTTCGTCAAGAAGTTTTCTGAACATTTCAAGACCAGTAATAACTGTGTTTGTTTTTTCTTCCTTTAAACCAACGATTTCAGCTGGGTCACCAACGTGAGCAACACCTCTTTCAAGACGACCAGTAGCAACAGTACCACGACCAGTGATTGTGAATACGTCTTCTACAGGAAGTAAGAAAGGCTTATCTTCTTCACGCTTTGGATCAGGAATGTAAGAATCGATAGCATCCATAAGTTCGATAATGCATTGAGCTTCTGGAGAAGAAAGAATTTCTTCGTTTGAAGCGTCAGAAGATGCTTTTTCAAGAGCCTTAAGAGCTGAACCTTTGATAATAGGAGTCTTATCTCCAGGGAATCCGTATTCAGTAAGAAGGTCTCTGATTTCTTCTTCAACTAACATAAGAAGTTCTTCATCGTCAACTTGGTCACATTTGTTTAGGAATACTGAAATATATGGAACACCTACTTGACGAGCAAGAAGAATGTGTTCACGAGTTTGTGGCATTGGACCGTCTGTAGCAGCAACTACTAAGATAGCACCGTCCATTTGAGCAGCACCAGTAATCATGTTCTTAACGTAGTCGGCGTGACCAGGACAGTCAACGTGTGCGTAGTGACGCTTATCAGTTTGGTATTCAACGTGTGCAGTGTTGATTGTAATACCTCTTGCCTTTTCTTCGGGTGCTTTATCGATTTCATCATATTTCATCTTTGCAGCGTTACCCTTACATGCCATAACCATTGTGATAGCAGCAGTTAAAGTAGTTTTACCGTGGTCAACGTGGCCGATTGTACCTACGTTTACGTGGGTTTTACTTCTGTCAAATTTAGCCTTTGCCATAATTGTGTTTCCTCCAAAAAATTGTTTGTTTTTAATATTTTTT
>JAZNFS010000071.1:0-3306 GCA_045589175.1 Christensenellaceae bacterium | reverse complement strand
TACGTAAAATCAAAAAATGGAAAAAGTTATTATCTCGATAATGAGGGGAATTATTGGCGTGTTTATAATTACGTACGAAATAGTATAACATATTCAACAGTTGATAATCTTGAACTAATCTATGAAACAGGAATAGCATTTGGAAATTTTTTATTAAAAGTTAAGGATCTTGATGCAAATTTGCTTAAAGTTACCATACCAAACTTCCATAATATAATTAATAGGTATGACTATTTAGAAAAAGCTAAAAATTCAAATCGCTTTAATGAATTAAAAGATGAATACCTATATCTTTTATCATTGAAAGATAGAGCCTGCCGTATGCAAAAATACTTAGAATGTGGTAAATTACCATATAGAATAGTTCATAACGACACTAAATGTTCAAACGTTCTTTTTGATAAGAACACCTTAAAATATATTGCAGTAGTAGATCTTGATACTATAATGCCAGGCTTGATTTCATACGATTTTGGTGACGGAGCTCGCTCTATATGTGCAACTATGGGTGAAGAATGCAAGGAATTTGATAAAATTAAGTTTAGTTTAGATAAATTCGAAAGATTTAGTGCAGGCTTTTTATCACAAATAAAAGCATATTTAAGCGAAAATGAAAAACAAACTATGTATTTAGGGGTTTTTACTTTAACTTGCGAATTAGCAATAAGGTTTTTAACCGATTATTTAATGGGAGATTGCTATTTTAAAATTAATTACCCTGAAAATAATAAAATACGCGCTTTAAATCAAATTGCACTATTAAAAGATATAATCAAAAAAGAGAATGAAATAATTAAAATTACAAATAAATATTTATACTAAAAAAGCCTGCATTAAAGCAGGCTTTTACTATTTAAATTGTTCAAACTTAGATAAATTTTTTCTGTTTATAACTATTTCAGCTGTAATTGTATTATCTGTGTAATCAATCTTGGCACGTTCAAAATATCTCTCTAAGCTAAAAAATTCTTTAATTTTATTATAGGGAATGGATAAACATAATTTAAAATATAAGTTTTCAAAAAACTCTTTTATTTTTAACTGCAAAATATCAAGACCTTTTTTCTCTTTTGCCGAAATAAATATTGCATCAGTAGGAAATGCTGAAAAGTTAGTAATAGTTTCACATTTATTAAAAACAGTTAGCCTTGGAGCATTTGCTTTTAATTCGTCAAGCATTGCAGTTGTAGTGTCAAGTTGGGCGCACCAATCGGTTAATGCGTCACACACAATCACAATTAAATCTGCATCAACAGCACTTTCTAACGTAGATTTGAAAGCTTGAATAAGTGAAGTAGGAATATCTTTTAAAAACCCAACGGTATCGGTAAGTAGTACCGAAAAATCTTTTAAATTGAGTTTTCTTGTCGTTGGATCAAGAGTTGCAAACAGTTTATCTTCAGCAAGTACGTCACTTTTCGTTAGGGCGTTTAATAGGGTAGACTTGCCAGTATTAGTATAACCAACTAGAGCAACCTTCAACGCTCCGTTTTTAACTCGTCGCTCTCCTTGCAATGCACGACGTTTTTCAAGCTCCACTAATCGGTTTTCAAGGTAAAGCATTCGTTTTTTGATATGCCTTCTGTCTGTTTCAAGTTTTGTTTCGCCAGGTCCACGTGTGCCTATACCTCCGCCTAAACGCGAAAGAGCCGAACCCTTACCTTTTAAACGAGGGTAGATATGTTTTAATTGAGCAAGTTCAACTTGAAGTTTACCTTCAGAACTTCTTGCCCTTTGGGCAAAAATATCAAGTATTAAGGTTGTTCTATCAATTACCTTTATTCCACCTAAAGAGTCGGATAAATTTAAAGTTTGAGAAGGGGAGAGTTCTCCGTCAAATAAAACTAAATTACATTCAAGTTCTTCACACGTATTTTTAATTTGCTCAATTTTACCTTTGCCAATATAAGTTGCAGGTATTATTTTATTAATTTTTATAACCAAGCTCGATTTAACTTCCGCACCCGCACTTATCGCTAAATTTGTTATTTCATTTACTCTTGGTTGGGGGTTAGAAGTATCGTAAGTTGGAATTATTATAAACGTAATTTCCATAAAAATCGCTGATAATATATTAAATTTTAAATATTATTATAAATATTAATCTTCTTTTAATTTTACTTTTTTTATTGCATTACGGCGAATATCGTCACTCATTGCTGCGTAATGCTTTTTAGTTGTGTTTATATCGCTATGACCTAAAAAATCCGCCACAACGTAAATATCGTTTGTTTCTTGATAAAGGTTAGTACCAAAGGTTGAGCGTAATTTGTGTGGCGTAATTTTTTTAAGAGGCGTTACGATTTTAGCGTATTTTTCAACTAAAATTTGAACGTTTCTAACACTAATGCGCCTATTCCTTAACGACACGAATAACGCCCTTTCTGTTTTTGGTAAATCCTTAATTTGAGCTCTATATTCAAACCACTTAGATAGCGCAATTTCAACTTCTTCATTAAAGTATAAAATTGTACGATTTCCACCTTTTCTAGTCACTACAAAGCTGTTAGAATCCATAAAAACGTCTTCTACGTTAAGACCAACAAGCTCGCTAATACGTATTCCTGTGCCTAAAAACAGTGTAATGATAGCAACGTCACGAACTTTAGTATTATCATGGTATGCTTTTTGTCTGTCGGAAAGTCCGTTACCATTTTCAACCGTATTGATCATTGAAACAACCTCGTTAATCTCTAAACGGATTATTTCTTTGTCATAAATCTTAGGGGATTGAACCTTTGCTGCCGTATTTGCAACAATTTTGTCTTTATTAAAGAAATATTTGTATAAAGCACGAATACTTGCTAATTTTCTTTGTTTTGCGCGATCATTACACGAAAGCGTTTTATCGTTGTGCGTATAGGAGTTTAAATAACTTAAATAGCGTTCGATATCAGTAGCTAATATGCCTTCTAAATCATTTAATGTTAAATCAGTAATCAATTTGTCTTTAATTATAACTTTTGTAATAAAGTCAAAAAATATTCGTAAATCAACGGCGTAATTTAAGCGGGTGAGTGCCGAAGTGTTATTTTCAATACCTATAAAAAATTCACGGCAAAATGATGGTAATTGATCAATTATATTCTCAGCACGTTCAATACAGTTAATTTTTCTCTTTTCAAAATAACTATTTTTATCTCCTGACGCCATTTTATCCTCCTGAACGCATAACAAAATGTTACAAATAAATTTTTTATAAATTAGTGGTGCATTTAAATATCATTGCGTAAAAGCCAACTTTTGCGAAATGATAAGTGTATTTTACGTCAAATCGAGTAAAACAATAATAAAATTTAAAATCTT
>JAZNFS010000070.1:0-2031 GCA_045589175.1 Christensenellaceae bacterium | reverse complement strand
AATATTATAATAAAAAGATTTATTACGTAACAAATAATAACGATGGTATTTATAAATGTATTTGCTTAAATATTTTTGCAAAAATAAACACTAACCTTGTTTATAAAATTATAACACTTTGTAAAAAATATAGGATAATTTATTTGCGCGAATGGATGCATAAACGTTTTAACTATAATAAAATATATTTTATTGGCACAGTAACCAATCAATTTATTATCGATTTAAAAGATATTTTAAAAGGCTTAAACTAAAAAAGTTAAGCCTTTTAAATTATTTAGAAATCAATTCGCATATTTTATCTACTAATTGGGTTGGTTTCTCGTTTTGAATACCCTCGATAAGTTCGGCAAGTCCAAAAAGAACTTCGGCGAAATCAATTAGGCGGTCTTTATCATTTTCAAATAAATTAAGCATTTTATCACAAATAGCACTTTTTTCATTTATTTCTAAAATGCGTTTAGCTTTTATAGGCATTCCGTTTTGATTTGGCATTGCATTTAAAACTTTTTCCATTTCAAGAGAAATTTCTCCTTCTGTTGTAAAACAAACTGGGTGATTTTTTATTCTCGTTGAAATACGAACTTTTTCTACCTTATCACCAAGAATTTGCTTTAAATAGTTTGATAATTCGGTATGTGAATCTAAAATACCATCATCAAGTCCTAAATCTCCACCAGAAACGCTCCTAAACTGTTTTTGCTGATAGTCGCCAATAAATCTAATTGCAAATTCATCAACGTCATCAGTCATACACAAAACGTCAAATCCGTTATCTAAGACTTTTTCAAGCTGTGGCATTAGTTTAATACTTTCAGTCGATTTTCCCGTTGCATAATAAATATATTTTTGATCTTCACTTGCATTTGCCATATACTCTTTTAACGTAACAAATTTATCTTGCTTAACTGAATAATATAATAGTAAATCTTGAAGTGAATTTTTATTCATACCATAAGAAGAATAAATACCAAATTTTAGTTGAACACCAAAAACTTTAAAAAAGTTTTCATATTTTTCGCGTTCATTAACTAAAAGATTTTCAAGTTCTTGTTTTATTTTCTTTTCAACTGCCGTTGCGATAGTTTTTAAGCTTTTAGATTGCTGTACTGTTTCGCGTGAAAGGTTTAGTTCTATTTCAGTATCAACAACCCCCTTAACAAAACTAAAGTAATCTGGTAATAAATCTTTACATTTTTCAGTAATTAAAACGCCGTTTGTATATAATTTTAAGCCTTTTTCATACTCTTTAGTATAATAATTATATGGAGCAGAACTTGGAATGAAAAGCAAAGCTTTAAAATCAACAGTTCCTTCTACCGACATATGAATTGTTGAAAGTGGCGCTGTTATGTCATGGAATGCATCTTTATAAAAATTTTCATATTCACTCGCCTCAACTTGACTTTTCGACTTTTTCCAAACAGGAATCATGCTGTTTAAAGTCTCAATACTCTTTGATATTTTAGGTTCTTCACCATCTTTTACGTCGTAATCATATTTGGTACATTCCATTAAGATAGGATATGAAATGTAATTGCTATATTTTTTAACTAAATTTTTAATAGTATATTCTTCTAAAAATTCGTTGCATTCCTCATCCTCTTTTAAATAAAGAATAACGTCGGTGCCGTTTGTAGTCTTAATTGCATCTTTAATATCGTATCCGCTAGCACCTGAAGAAACCCATAAATATGCATTTTCTGCACCGTATGCCCTACTTACAACCTCGACTTTATCACTTACCATGAATCCCGAATAAAAACCAACCCCAAACTGACCTATTATATTAATATCTTCTTCTTTTAAATCGTTAACCTTTTTAAAATCTTGTGAACCGCTTTTAGCAATGATACCAAGATTGTTTTCTAATTCATCTTTAGTCATGCCAATACCGTTATCGCTTATAGTTAACCTTCTATTTTCTTTATCGATTGAGATTTTAATATTAAAATCGCTTCTTGAAAGCCCAGTTGCTTCAAGCTGTAAACTTTTATAATATAATTTGTCAATTGCATCGCTTGCATTTGA
>JAZNFS010000069.1:0-10666 GCA_045589175.1 Christensenellaceae bacterium | reverse complement strand
ATGAAGGAAGATGCTGAAAAAGAATGTAAACAACTTAAGAAAGACGCTATTTATGAAGCGAAGGAACAGGATCAAAAACTAAGAGAAAAGTTCGAAAGCGAATCAAGAGAAAAACGCCAAGAACTACAAAAAATGGAACAACGCCTCGTTCAAAAAGATGAAGTTTTAAACAAAAAAGACGCTAATCTTTTAAAGAAAAACGAAGAAGTTGAAGAACAAAAACGCCATCTTGATGCGAAACTTACAGAAATTAAAGGTTTGCAAGAAAAGGTGGAAAAACAACACGAACTTATGGTTGCCGAGCTTGAAAAAATTGCGCAACTAAGCAAAGACGAAGCAAAAGCACAAATAATTGAAGCCGTTCAAGAAGAAGCTCGTCGCGATTGCGCAGTTACAGTTCGCCGTATTGAAGAAGAAGCTAAAGAAGAAGCAGATAAAAAAGCAAAGGACATTATTAGTCTTGCAATTCAACGTTGCTGTACCGATCACGCTTCGGAAATTAGCGTTTCAGTAGTTCCACTACCAAACGACGATATGAAGGCAAGAATTATCGGTCGTGAAGGTAGAAATATTCGTGCACTTGAAAACGCAACGGGTATTGAACTTGTTATTGACGATACTCCAGAAGTGGTTATTTTATCAGGATTTGATCCTGTAAGACGTGAGGTTGCTCGTTTATCATTAGAAAAACTTATCTCGGATGGTAGAATTCACCCTGCGAGAATTGAAGAAACGGTTGAAAAAACGGCAAAAGAACTTGATCAAAAGATTAAAGAAGCAGGCGAAGCTGCTATGTTCGACTGCGGTTTGTTTGGTATTCATCCCGAACTTATTAAACTACTTGGTAGATTACGTTACAGAACTAGTTACGGTCAAAACGTACTACAACACTCTATCGAAGTTGCTTATTTAGCTGGGCTTATGGCTCAAGAATTAGGCGTTGACGTTAACTTAGCTAAGCGTGGCGGTTTACTTCACGATATAGGTAAGGCGGTTGATCACGAAGTTGAGGGTACTCACATTCAAATTGGTACAGACCTTGCTAAAAAGTATAGAGAAAACAAAAACGTTGTTAACTGTATTCAAGCTCACCATGGTGACGTTGAGCCAAGAACAATTGAAGCGGTTTTAGTTTCTGCAGCCGACGCTATTTCAGGCGCGCGCCCCGGCGCAAGACGCGAAACGAGCACTAACTATATCAAGCGTTTAGAAGCTTTAGAAAATATAGCATCAGGATTTTCGGGCGTTGATAAGAGTTTTGCTATTCAAGCTGGTCGTGAAATTAGGGTTATCGTTAAACCTGAACAAATCGACGATGCTAAAGCAATGTTTTTAGCTAAAGATATAGCTAAAAAGATTGAAAGCGAACTTGAATATCCAGGTCAAATCAAGGTTAACGTTATTAGAGAATCACGCGCTATAGAATACGCAAAATAAGCGTAAAATCAATAAATCGGGGTGTTTTCCACATAGTGGTGCGCCCCTTTTTTAACTTATTCGTTAGTTTGTTTACTACTTAAAAGGTAATTTTATTTAAGGATTTTTTATGAATAAAAATTTGCAAGAAAAAATTAAATTATTGCCTAAAAACCCCGGCGTTTACGTTATGCTTGGGGGTAGTGGTGAAATTATTTACGTTGGTAAAGCTAAAAACTTAAAAAATCGCGTATCGCAGTATTTTAATGCTGGCGTTAAAAATGATAAGGTTATGGCGATGGTCGCGTGCATTACCGATTTTTATTATATAATAACCAATAGCGAAGCCGACGCGCTTTCGCTTGAAAATAACCTTATTAAAAAGAATAAGCCAAAGTATAACATACTTTTAAAGGATGATAAAACCTATCCTTATATAAAAGTTGACTTAAAAAAACCTTTTCCTCGTTTTGAAATTGTTAGAAGTATTCGTCGTGACGGAGCAAGATATTTCGGGCCTTTTATGGCTGGAATAAATGCCAAAGAAATTTTAGAGATTATAAACAGTGCGTTTTTACTACGAAGTTGTAGTATGCAAATAAATGAAGGATCGAAAAAGCGTGAATGTTTAGAATATCATATTAAAAGATGTTTAGGCCCTTGCAATGGGCTTTGTAGCCGTGAAGAGTATATGCAAAAAGTTCATTTGGCTATTGATTTTTTATCGGGAAATGACGACGAAGCTCAAGAAATCTTACAAAAAAAGATGATGCAGTTTGCTGAAAATGAAGAGTTTGAATTAGCTCTTTCTTATCGCGATAAAATTAACAGTTTAACAAAAATTCGTGAAAGAAAAATTACTTCGCTTAACCGCTTTATTTCTTGCGACGTTATAAGCATTGCAACCGATAATATACACTCGGCAATCAACGTTTTAATAACGCGTGGCGGAAGAATGCAGGGCGGAAAATATTTTGCTTTTGAAGATGGGTCTGTTTCATTAAGCGAATGTTTAGAAGATTTTTTAATTAGATTTTACGATAAAAATAATCAACTACCCGATGAAATAATATTAAATCACGAAATTTCAGATACTTCGGTTTTAGAAGAGTATTTCAAAAACTCTTACGGCAAAAAGGTTAATATATCTTGTGCAAAACAGGGTGTTAGAAAACAGCTTAGCGATATGGCAACCGTTAACGCCCAAGATTATTTAGAAAAATCTATTGGTAAAATTAAGCATAAAGAAGATATGACCACTTCTGCATGTGAACGCCTTAAAAAGCTTTTATCTTTAAAAAAATATCCTAAACGTATGGAATGTTATGATATTTCAAATATTTCGGGTGTTGATAAAGTTGGCTCGATGGTAGTGTTTATCGACGGGGTAAAAGCTCCAGAAGAATATAGACGCTTTAGAATAAAAACCGTTGAGGGGGCTAACGACTATGCTTCACATCAAGAAGTTATGACGCGTAGGCTTCAAAAACTTAAAGAAGGAAACCAAAAATTTTCAGCCCCCGACTTAGTAATAATTGACGGTGGTAAGGGGCAACTCTCTGCCGTTAAAGAGATATTTGATAAATTTGGAATTGATATTGACTTAATATCTCTTGCAGAAAAACAAGAAGAAATTTTTACTTTGCACAGCGATAATTCGATTATACTTGAAAGAAGTGATTATTGCTTACAACTTTTGCAAAGAATTAGAGATGAAGCCCACAGATTTGCAATTACTTATCATAGAACGTTAAGGCATAAACGCACTTTTTTCAGCCAGTTAAACGAAATTCCGGGTATTGGCAAAAAGAAGATAAATGCGTTACTTGAAAAATTTGGTAGTGTTTACGAAATTTCAAATAAGGGCGTTGAAGATTTGCTTTCGGTAGAGGGAATAGGAGAAAAACACGCAAAAACTATATACGATTATTTTCATAAAACTAGTGATATAAATGATTAAAAAGGAGAAAAGGGATGAAAAGTAAAATAAACGGCGAAGAAAAGAAAATTACTATTGTTTCTTGTGAACAGTTTGCTAACGCTTTAAAACTTGAAACTATTTTTGAAGGTTCGGGCGAAATTACAATTTGTACTGATAGCGTTAGTAGACCAGGTCTTCCGTTCGCAGGCTTTTTTGAGCATTTTGCTGAAGAACGCGTTCAAGTTATAGGTAACGTTGAAAACAACTTTTTAAGTTGCCTTCCAGAACAAAGAAAAATTGAGGTTTTAGATAGATTTTTTTCAAAAGGTATTCCTTGCTTAATAGTTGCAAGAAACCTTGAAATTGACGATTACATCATTGAATTTGCTAAAAGATACGACGTTCCGCTTTTTAGGTCTAAAAAAATTACAACCTACCTAATTTCACAACTTAACGAATATTTATTTAAAAGCTTAGCTCCAACAACAATTTTGCACGGCGTTATGCTTGATATTTTGGGGGTAGGCGTTCTTATAACTGGCTCGGCTGGTATAGGTAAAAGTGAAACCGCGCTTGAACTTATTTCAAAAGGACACCGTATCGTAGCTGACGATTCGGTTGAAATTCGTAGCTTAGGAAGTAGCTTAATTGCTCATTCTCCACAAAAAATCCAGTACTTTATGGAAGTGAGAGGTATTGGTATTATAAACGTTAAGTCAATGTTTGGGCCTGCTTCAGTTTTACCAGAAAAGAAGGTTGATTTGGTTATTGAGTTAGTGGCTTGGGAAAAGGATACTAGTTACGACCGTTTAGGCGATGAAAAACAATATACTTCAATACTAAATAATGAAGTTCAAAAGCTTATTATTCCAGTTAGCCCTGGTAGAAATATCCCCGTTATTATTGAAACGGCTGCACGTAAAGTTCGCCTTGAAGAGTTTGGTTATAGCGCAGTTGAGGAACTTGTTAATATTGCATTTAAGAAATAATTTTTTAAGGTAATTAAAGAGATAAAACCAGCTTTTAAAATCATACAATAAAGTATGAAAAACCCCTTTAATTTTAATCAGTTTGAAAAATTAGATTATATTCCTTTTGTCCACGTAAATTTAGGTGCAATAACTAATAATATTAAAATTATAAAACAAAATACTAGTGCCCTTATTTGCGCAGTTGTAAAGAGCAACGCTTACGGACACGGTTTGGTTGAAAGTGCTTGGGCTGTAAATTCTTATTGCGATTATTTTGCCGTTTGTGAACTTTACGAAGCTATAAAGCTTAGAATATCGGGTATTGATAAGCCTATAATTTGTTTAGTCCCGATTAAAGATATAACGCGCGCCTCTTTATACGATATTACGGTATGCGTTCACTCTTTACAGTATTTTAAACGATTAAAAGCATTTTGTTTAAAAAATCAATTGTATATTAACGTGCATATTGCGGTTAATACTGGTATGAACAGACTTGGTATTGATACCCTTGATGAACTTGATTATTGTTTAAAAATAAGTGAATTTATAAAAATTACAGGCGTTTATTCGCATTTTTTTAATGTATCAAGTAAAGTTGATACACAAAAGCAGTTTTTGCATTTTTTACCATTTATTGAAAGGGCTAAGCAGGTTAACGAACAAATTGTTACACATATATCGGCAAGTGGTGGTTTTATATTAAATCAAAAATACCATTTAGATATGGTTAGAATAGGACTTATGCTGTACGGGTATAGTCCTATAAAAACTAATTTAAAGTTAACAAAAGCAATGACTGTTTTCGCACCCTTAATACAAAAAAGAAAACTTTTAAGCGGACAAAATTTGCTTTACGGTGATTATAAATTAAATAAAGATTTACAAGTGGGCATATATGCATACGGCTATGCAAACGGAGAGAGAAGAGCTATACACACTCAAATTAATAACAGTTGTATGAATATTTGCGCCAATAGTAAAAATCAAAAAATTATTACTATAATGAAAAACGCCTCTGTTTTGGCAAGGCGCTTTAATACTATTGAATATCAAATACTTACTTTGTTTGGAAATAATTGTAAAAGGATATACGGAGAGTTAAATGAGAATTATTTCGGGAAAATATAAGGGAAGAAAACTTGCAAATTTTGAAGGGGAATCTATAAGACCTACTTCAGATAGAGCAAAAGAAGCTATTTTTTCCTGTTTACAATTTGATATTATAGGAAAAAGCTTTTACGATGGGTTTTGTGGTAGCGGTGCAATGGGAATCGAGGCTATTTCTCGTGGAGCGAGTAGGGTAGTTTTTACCGACGTTGCATCAAAGTCTTGCAAGCTTACTCAAAAAAACCTGGCTACTATTGGCGAAAAATCACCCGTTATTAATAGTGATTGTATTTCTTATTTAAAAAGTACGAGCGAAAAGTTTGATATTATATTTTTAGATCCCCCTTATAGCTCGAGTGATGGAATTAAGGCTCTTAATATAATTGCAAAGCGGGATATTTTAAACGAGGGTGGCATAGCTATTTTAGAAAGCGGAAATCAAGTGAACGAAGTTATAGATGGATTGATTGCTTACAAGCGCAAAAAATACGGTATAAGTGAGTTTTCTTTTTATAAAAAAGCTAATTTAACTACCTGCGTTTTTGCAGGAAGTTTCGACCCCGTTACCAAAGGACACGTTGAGATTGTAAAAAAGGCTTTAGAGAAATTTGATAAAGTTATAGTGGCATTAGGTGTTAACGAAAATAAAACTTATGCATTTGATAAATTTTTAAAACTTCGTATGCTAAACTTAGCATTTGAAAATATGAGCAGGGTTGAGGTCGTTAGTTTCGATGGTCTTTTGGTTGATTTTTTAAGAGAAAAATCTATAGTAAACAACGTTCGCGGTATACGTGACGATAAAGATTTAAAGTACGAAGAGCAAATGTACGAGATTAATAAGCAAAACTATCCAGAAATAGTTAACTTTTATTTACAAGCTGAAGATGAAATGAAGGGGGTTAGTTCAACCTATATTAAAGAGCAAATTTCAATTGGTAATAGTGTTGCGCATCTTTTACCAGATGGCGTTTGTGAAATTGTTACTCAGCATTTTAAAAAGAAATAAAAATATTACAAAACAGGGCAAGCAATGTAAAAGTTGATATGCCCTGTATTATTTTACTAAGAATAAAAACTTTTATATTAACGTTAGCTTGTTTTAAAAAAGTTATAGATTGTAGAAGAATACATATACCGCCAAATGATATTGAAAACCCTGCAAGGGCTACTGAAATTAAATTGGGTGATTTACTTAATATATAACAGCCATTCGTACATTCAATAAGCCCAGTAACAAAGCCGGTTGAAATATTTTCATTTTTAAATAATATATTAAATAGCCATATTAATGGCGATAATAACTTAAAATCAATTGCGATTTGACAAAATACGTTAAAAAATGCAATAAACGTTGCTATAATTAAGCATGAAAGGGTGGTGTTATAAGCACAATCGTAAAGAATATTACCTTCGTATCTCTTATTTTTAATTGGCGTATTTAGGCATTTACAGTTGCCGTATCTACGAAAAAACACGCCGTTTAAAAAAGCTGATAACAGGTGTGCTATAAGAAGTAACGCCCCTATTTTTGAATTTTTAAACATTCCTACACCTACACTACCGATAACGAACATAGGGCCTGAAGTTGAACTAAAGGTTGATATCCGCGTTGCTTCGTCGCTGTCTATTTGATTGTTTGCATAAAGCTCGCTTATTAGCTTTGCACCTACTGGATAACCAGATACGAAGCTCATTAATTGAACTACGCTAGCATAGCCTGAAGTTCGGTATAGTACGGCAGAAAAGGGCGAAAAAAGTTTAGCTACTAAACTTACGGCGTCTAAATACGAAAGCATAAGCGTTAAAAAGAAAAAGGGGAGTAATGAAGGTAAAACGTTTACCGCCCATAAAATAATTGATTGATAACATATCTCAATATATCGCGCGGGATTGTAAATTAGAGCAAAACCTATAAAACAAAGTAAAATACAAATTAAATAAAATGTAAATTTTCTCATAATATAATTGTATTTTGTTCGCGTTTGTGTTATTATATAAAATATGAAAAAAGTTGATAATCAAACGATAAGTATGTTCGAACAACCAATTAAACAGGCATACGTTCCTTTGGCTGAAAGAATGCGCCCATTATCTTTGCGTGAGTTTATGGGGCAATCTCATATTGCTGAGGACGGTAGTTTGCTTCGCAGAGCTATAATGCTTGATAGTTTAGGTAGTTGCATCTTTTGGGGGCCACCTGGCTGTGGTAAAACTACTTTAGCAAATATTATTGCAAACTCAACAAGCGGTAATTTCGTTAAATTAAATGCCGTAAATAGCGGTGTAAGCGACGTGAAAAGAGTGGGAGACGAAGCAAAGGAAAATGCAAAATTATACGGTAAAAAAACCTATTTGCTTCTAGATGAATGTCATCGCTTTAATAAAACGCAATCAGATTCGTTGTTGCCACTTATTGAGCAAGGAACTATAATTTTTATAGGCTCTACAACCGAAAATCCATTCGCTTCAATGACTCCGGCTATAGTTTCGCGTTGCAGAGTGTTTGAGTTTAAGCGCCTAACCGACGATATTATAGAAAAGGCTATTTACAACGCTATTGGCGATAAAAAACGAGGACTTGGAAATTACGATACTCAGGTTAGTGAAGAGGCTGTTAAGCATATAGCTTCTATGAGTGGTGGAGATCTACGAGTTGCATACAATGCGATTGAACTTGCAGTTTTAACAACTCCGCCACAAGCTGATGGTAAGATAATCGTTACACTTAAAGATGCCGAACAATCGATACAAAAAAAGGCTCTTTCATTTGACGAAAACTTATATTACGATATGCTTTCCGCATTTTGTAAGAGTTTGCGCGGTAGTGACTCAAACGCAGCCGTTTATTGGTCGCAAAGGCTTATTGCCGGAGGATGCGATCCCATTTTAATTGCAAGGCGTTTGATAGCTCACGCTTCTGAAGACGTAGGCATGGCAGATTCTAACGCTTTAGTTATTGCAGTTTCCGCTCTTACTGCTTTGAAAAACATGGGTTATCCCGAAGGATTAATACCTCTTACTCACGCAATTATTTACGTTTGCGAAGCGCCAAAGTCAAATTCGGTTATCGAAGCTATGACTTTAGCTAGGGAAGATGCTGAAAAGGTGCGTGACGATACTGTTCCACCGCATTTAAAAAATAGCGTTTTTGCTGATGACGAAGCTAAAAATAAAAGCGCAAATTACAAATATCCACATAGTTACGGTGGGTGGGTAGAACAACAATATTTACCCGACGCGTTAGTGGGAAGGGAGTATTATAAACCTTCTTCAAATGGTTTTGAATCTAAAATACCTGAAATAAGAGCAAAAAAGGGTATGAAAAAATAATTTATAATATAGAAAATCGCTTTTCAAAAACTGAAAAGCGATTTTTTAGATTGAATTGTAAAAGCGCGGATTTATAAACCCGCGCTTTGTATTTAATATTGTTTTTTAGAATTTTAAATTAAAGTCGGTTGTGAAAACTTCTTTATACTTTGTAGCCACGTATTTAATTGTTTCAGCATCCATTGGATTGTATAAACCAACGCCTTCTGCAACAGTTGATAAATAGTTATTTCCGCCATATTCAACAACCTTAACGTAGTTTTTAACAGGATCGTCAGAAGCCCAAATAATACTACTAAACATCATTGATACAGAGTAGCTGATATAATATGAGGGTGAAGTATAAATATGTGGGATAGCATAATAATCTGGAGCTACAAACACTGAACAATATCTATTCCAAGCACTTTTCATTTTCTTTGAAAAATAATTAGAAGTTAGTTCTTCAGGAGATGCATTGTAAATAGTATATTCAAATTCATCAACTGCACAAGCAGATAAAATGGAATATAATGAGTTAAGTAAAAGATTGTATGCGTAAGTTTCGTAAAGATATCTTACGCTAGCGAATCTCCCAGACGAACAAGCCTGTTTAACAGCGTCAAGTGTAATTAATTCAAATGCTTGCGAATGTGTTTCAAACAAATCGTAGCTAGAAACGTTATCTTGAGATAAAGATTCTTTACTCATAAAATGTTCGTTGTAGTGACCAAATTCGTGAATTATTGTTTGAAGATCAGAAACAAAGTCATTTGATGAGTTAATGAACATATATGCGTCGCCAAACTCACTAAAAGAAGTAACGTAAGAAGTGTTTGCTTTTTTATAACTCTTCTCAAAACTATAAAGATCACGTTCTATCATATAATCCCAGCTATTCATCATTTTTGGAATGCTATTTTCAATTATTGTAGGCATTATAGTTTTAATTTCTTCTTCGCTAAGTTTTGTTGATGTTACGTAAGTATCGTAAATATCCGTTGCTTTTCTAATAACACTAGGCAAATTAGTTCTTACTGCACGGCGATAAACATCTGCTTCATCTGGTGTATATTCTCTGCCGTATATTTCAGCATAAGCAAAATCATGATAATTTTTATAAAATTCGCCGTCTGCATTCTTTTTAGTTCTAGCGTATTCATTACGTTTAGTAACTAATTCTGCTAAGATTACAGCAAAATCTTCTTCTGTTGTTGTTATTGATTGATACTTTTGTGTGTAATCGCTTTCAAGTTCGGTAATTCTTGCTTGAAGAGCAAGTTGTTCTTCAGTTTCAACTTCTGCTGCCAAAATCATATCTGCATAGTCTTGACCTAATTCTTCAATAAAAGTATCAGCGTATGATGAAGTTAAAACTACTTTTTCTACTTCTAAAACGGCGTTATGATATTCGTTATAGAAATTTTCAATCCATTCAGATTCTGTTTTCCAGTAATCGTTAGTTACGTCCAAATCGTAATTAATGCTAGCAACGGTGTAGTAAGTAGATAATTTATTGTAGTATTCAGTAAACATCTCGTCGCGCTTTGCAATTAAAGAATCAAGATTATTTTCTCCAGCACATAACTCTTCAATTTCATCGATGATGGCATAAGCAGCTACGTCGTCAATGCGTTCGTAAGTACGTTCCGACATATGTGGACCATCGATAACGTCTTGATCATCAACGAATTTAACGTTACATGCAGAAGCAGAAATAGTTAAAGTTAGAACTAATAATAAAGTTACTAAACGTTTAAAAAGTTTCATAATGTTCCTCCGTTTATAAAAATGTTTTCAAATTTTAATCTTAATTTAAGATATTAATATATTAATATTATACTATTGTTTGATAAATGTCAATATAATAACTGGCTGTTTTTATTTTTTTTAATAAAATTACTTAATGTTGCCTATAAATATATTTTATATAATA
>JAZNFS010000068.1:0-11124 GCA_045589175.1 Christensenellaceae bacterium | reverse complement strand
AACGTAAATGAAAGTTGTTGCTAAACGGTGGTGAAGCTTAGTAATTTCAGTTCTCATTTGAGCACGAAGTTTAGCGTCTAGGTTAGAAAGTGGTTCGTCAAGTAAGAATACTTTTGGTTCACGAACGATTGCTCTACCTAAAGCAACCCTTTGTCTTTGACCACCAGATAAAGCTTTTGGCTTTCTTTGTAGATAAATTTCAAGACCTAAAATTCTTGCAGCTTCTTTAACTCTTGCGTCGATTTCAGCCTTAGGCATTTTACGAAGCTTCAAACCGAAAGCCATATTATCGTAAACTGTCATATGTGGGTAAAGAGCGTAGTTTTGGAAAACCATCGCGATATCTCTATCCTTAGGTTGAACGTCGTTCATAAGTTTACCGTCGATATATAACTCGCCATCAGAAATTTCTTCAAGACCAGCTATCATACGAAGAGTAGTTGACTTACCACAACCAGATGGACCAACGAATACGATAAACTCTTTATCGTCAATCTCAAGTGTGAAGTCGGTAACGGCAGTAACGCCTGATTGATATACTTTGTACACGTTTTTAAGTGCCAAACTTGCCATACAATTTCCTCCAATATTATGTATGTTTTACATTTGATTATATTATAGCATATATTTACTTATTTTGCAACATACAAACAATCTAACAATGCACAACTCTTTTGTGCAAGTTGTACTAAAATTTTAACACAACCGTTATTTTTTTAACTCGTAATATTGCTTTTATATCGCATATAAATATATATTTTCTTAAATAACTTTCATTTTTGTATCGCTTTTTTGCAATTTTCGTTGATTTTATAAATTTTGATCTTTAGCAACCTGCACAAAGGTCTTAAAAATAAAAAAAGTTAATTAAATCTAGTTTAAAATTTTAATTAAATTAACTGGAATGTAAAAAGTTTTTTAAATAATTATAGAGTTTAAGATATCTTTTATTATTTTAATTTAACTAAAAAAAACTATAACAAACAATTATTTTAATAAAGTTTGAATATTTTATCAAAAACTATTGAAAGTATATTCTTTTTTTGTTATAATAATAAGGTAATACAATAATTTAACCTATAAAGGGGTTTAACATGAATATAAACGGATACGTTCCTCAAAGAAAACTAAACAACAAAGCTATAGTAACCTTGCAAAATATTACTAACGAAGATATTTGCGAAATTTTATACTATGCGCGTGATATTAAACGCAAACAAGCAGTTGGTGAAAAAATTAATTGCTTAAACGGGCAACACGTTGCGCTTTTAACAAAGCCTGCCTACGTTCGCTCACGCGTTGCATTTCAAATTGCTGTTAACGAACTTGGTGGAAACCCCATTACTGTTTCGCTACCAGGCTCAACTATCGAGCAAGAACTTAAAGACCCTGACACAACAACCGTTATGAAGAGTTTTGGCTTAAGCGCGGTTGTAGTTGATACCGAATTTTTACGCGACGCAGAAGTTTTAGATAACTATTCAACAATGCCTGTAATTAACGCAAACGGCAGAAACAGCCCCTGCCAAACTCTTGCCACCCTACTTACTATTTGGGAACAAAAAGGCAAGTTACAAGGACTTCGCCTTGCAGTTATAGGCGCATTAAATAACGGTGATTATTCACTAATTGCAGGTGCTGCAAAGTGTGGGCTTGATATTTCGGTTATCTGCCCCGACGGAAGCGAACCACCCGAAGATATTTTAAATTATTGCAATCAATTCGGCTACGTTGACGTTTACGATAATATTGAAGACGGCGTTCGTGGGGCTGACGTAATTTTTATTATGGACCACGATTTTGATAAAAGCTTTTTATTTACCGACCGTTACTTTAAGTTTGCAAATAAAGATGCAATACTTTTACACTCTATGCCTATTCGCCGTGGTGTTGATATTTCTGAAGAAGCCATTAATAACCCACACACACTTATCTTCGACCAAGCAATGAACGTATTACCGGTTTTAAAAGCTGTACTTGCTTTAACAGTAGGCAAATTCCACGAATAAAATAGTTCAAACAAAAAAGTTAATAGAACAAAAAGACTAACGAATGATTTTTCGTTAGTCTTTTTTTATAATTTATTTTTTAAAAGTATTTTTCCAAACATAAGGATTAAATAGGGCTAAAATTGGGAATAGCTCTAAACGCCCCGCAAGCATATCAAAGCACATTACAAGTTTAGAAATTGGAGAGAAAAAAGCAAAGCTTTCGGTTGGTCCTGCACTTCCAAGACCTGGTCCAACGTTGTTAATGGTTGCTGCTATTGCAGTAAAAGCCGATTCGATTGAAGTTACGTCGAGTGATACGATTAAAAATGATATAAAGAAAATTGCTATATATAGCACAATAAATGCTAAAATTGAACGAATGGTATCTTTTTCAACCGGTTTTTTATCCATCATAACGCTTTTTACTTGATTAGGATGAACTAATTTGCCTACTTCGCGCCTTGCATTTTTAAAAAGCAACATAACACGCGAAACTTTTATTCCGCCACCAGTACTTCCTGCGCACGCGCCTATAAACATTATTATTATAATAATAGTTTTTGAAAAAGTTGGCCATAAATCGAAATCCGTAGTAACGAAACCCGTTGTAGAAATAAGCGAGGTAACTGTAAACGAACTATACCTAATAGCTTCTCCTACGGTATAATTTTCAGTACCTGTTAACAGTAAGTTTAAAGTTATTGCAACTATCGCAAAAACAACTATGCCAAAAAATACCTTAACTTCACTGAAAAAGCTTTCTTTAAATCTTCCACGAACCATCAAATAATAAGCGTTAAAGTTTATTGAAAATAAAAACATAAACACGGTAACTAAAATTTGAACGTAATTAGACGTACTTGCCAAACTATCTCCACGTATAGCAAAGCCACCTGTTCCAGCAGTTGAAAAAGCTATGTTTAATGCTTCAAAAGGGCTAACATTACCAAATAATAAAAGCACGAATTCTATTAAAGTAATTACGAAATATATGCTGTATAATATTTTTGCAGTAAGTCTTACCTTAGGCACTAATTTACCAACGGTAGGACCTGGACTCTCTGCTTTCATTAAATACATATTACGAGCACCGCTTAGTGGTAAAAATGCCATAATAAATACTAAAACACCCATACCACCAATCCAATGGGTAAAACTACGCCATATTGCAATACATTTTGGCATTGCATCTATTTGTTCACCCGAAAGTATAGTAGCCCCAGTTGTTGTAAAGCCCGAAACCGTTTCAAAAAACGCATCAACAAAATTAGGTATAACGCCCGAAATAATAAAAGGAAGAGCGCCGAACAAACTCATTATAATCCAGCTAAGTCCAACAATAACAAGCCCTTCTTTAGCAAAAATAGTATCTTTTTTTGCCTTGCCTCGCGTGAGTAAAAATCCTATGCCTGCGCATATAACCATACAAGCCAAAAATACAAAAAACTCGCTTTCCCAATATACTATCGAAGTTATAAGCGGAATTAGCATAAATAATCCCTCAAAAAGGACTATCGAGCCTAAAGTTTTTCTAACGATGTAAAAATTCATAATATCCCCTTATTAATCTAACACGTCGGTAATATCACTTGGCGAAAGTTCTTTAGTTACGATTACAACGTAATCATTTTCTTCTATTACGTCTTGACCGCGTGGAATTATAACCTTATTACCGCGCGTGATAGAAGCAACTAATACGTTTGGCTTAAAGGTTAATTTGCTTAGCGGAATACCTATAATGGGAGAGCCCGCTTTTACCAAAAACTCTGAGGCTTCAACCTTACCTTCAACAACGTTATATAGCGTTTCAACGTTACTACCCTTAGTATTTGCGCTTGCCCTTACAAAACGTAAAATTATATCCGAAGTAATGTTTTTAGGACAAATAACGGTATCAAAATCAAGTTTGCTTATAACGTTATCATAATCGGTTCTATTAATTTTCGTAAATAACTTTCCTTGCCCCTCTTCTTTATAGAAAAGAGATAATAAAATGTTATCTTCGTCGTGATTAGTAAGCGCTACGAAAGCGTCGGCACTTAAAATACCCTCTTCAAAAAGAAGTTCTTTATTAAGCGCATCACCTAAAATAACGTTAGTTTTTGGATAAGAGCTTGAAAGCTCCTCGCAAACCTTTGGATCACGCTCAATAACAGTAAGTCCTATTTTTGATTTTTCTAAAATAGAGCACAAGTAGTGAGTTATATTACCGCCCCCTGCAATAACTGCATCTTTAACGGCATTGCCCTTAAAATTTATCTTTTTAAAGAAATCATGAACGTTTTCGGTTGTTGATACTAAGGAAATAACGTCTTTTTCTTTAAAAGTAGTAGCACCGTTAACGATATATACTTCCTCACCGCGCTCAACAGTACAAAGCAAAATTTCAGGGCGATATTTAATTATAACGTCAACAACCGACATTCCAACGAGAGGGCTGTCGCTCGGTAATCTAAACTTAATTAAACTAACCTTACCCTTAGCAAACGGTTCAATCTTAATAGCCGTTGGAAAGCGCATTACGCGTGCTATTTCCTCTGCAGCTGCAAACTGTGGATTTATAACCATAGCAAGCCCTAGTTGCTCTTTAAGATAAGGAGCTTCTGCGCTGTATTCAGGGCTTTTTACCCTTGCAATAGTATCGCAATCCCCCTCTTTTTTAGCAACCATACAGCAAAGAAGATTAAGTTCATCCGAATTAGTAACGGCAATAAAAAGGTCGGCATTTTTAATTCCCGCTTCTTGCAAAGTAGAATGAGTTGCACCGTTACCTATTACCCCCATAACGTCTACTTTATCAGTAACGTCCTTTACTTTTGTCGGTGAAAGGTCTACTACAGTTACGTCGTTTCCGTCGTTATTTAAATTTTCAGCTAGAGTTTGACCAACTCTGCCACAACCAACGATAATAATATTCATAATTTTTTTCCTATCTACTTAATTTAAAAAGTTTAATGAAAACCAGTTAAATTGGCTATATTTTTAATAATTTTACTAACATTGAAGGTATAAGACTATTTCTTACCCCTATTTTTAAATCCATCACGCCTTAGTTTAACCTTGCGATCAATCTTTGGCAGTGGCGGAATTTTAGGAGTAAAGCCGTTATCATCCGCTTGAACCAAACAATTTTTACCCTTTCCAATAAGGTCTAACCTACCTGCTTTTCTAAGTGCGGATATAACCATTTTTTTATTTTCAGGTCTAAAATATTGTAATAGCGCGCGCTGTTCTGCCTTTTCTTCAGCAGTTCTAGGTACGTAAACTTCTTCCATAGTATATGGATCGTATCCCGTGTAAAACATACAAGTTGAAACCGTACCAGGCGTTGGATAAAAATCTTGAACTTGTTCGGGATGAAGCCCCTCGCTCTTTAAAAATAACGCGAGTTCAATAGCGTCGTTTAAAGTGCTACCAGGATGCGAAGACATTAAATAAGGTACTAAATATTGCTTTTTACCCACCTTTTCAGTAAGTTGGTAAAAACGTTTTTTAAATCTGTTATAAACGCTTATACTTGGCTTACCCATTCTTCTTAAAACGTTTTCCGAACAATGTTCTGGCGCAACTTTGAGCTGACCGCTTACGTGATAAGTAACTAGTTCTTCAAAAAACGTTTCGTCTTTATCGGCAATTAAATAATCAAATCTAATTCCAGAGCGTATAAATACTTTCTTAATTTTAGGTAATGCGCGTAGTTTTCTAAGCAAATCTAAATAATCGCTGTGATCAACTCTAACCGCTGGGCACATAGTAGGTGCTAAACACTTTTTATCGGCACACATACCCTTGTGTTCTTGCCCTAAACATGATGGCTGACGGAAGTTAGCAGTAGGCCCACCAACGTCGTGAATATATCCTTTAAAATCGGGCATTTGCGTTATTAATTTAGCCTCTTCAATAACCGATTCGTGGCTTCTTGAAGTAATAGCCCTACCTTGGTGATAAGCAAGCGAACAGAAATTACAAGCCCCATAACAACCACGGTTATGTATTATTGAAAACTTAACTTCCAAAATTCCTGGAACTCCGCCAAGTTCTTGATAGGAAGGATGATAATCGCGCATAAATGGCAACGAATAAATCTTATCAAGCTCATCACGCTCAAGCGGTGGCATAGGCGGATTTTGAACCACTATTTTATTCCCATGCCGTTGAATTACGGTTTTTCCGCGCACGGCATCGTGTTCTTCTTGTTGAATTCGACAAGACTTAGCATAGTTCTTTTTGCCTTGTTCGGTATTTGCAGAAACGTTTTCATAAGAAGGACATTCGCGAACTGGCATAGGCTTATAATCAGTGGTTAAAACGGCATAGCAAGTTCCTAAAACATCCTGCATTTCTCTTAGTTTTTGCCCTTCGTTTAATCTGTTAGCTATTTCTACAACGTGTTTTTCGCCCATTCCGTACATAAGCAAATCTGCAGTAGAATCAATTAAAATCGAAGGCCTTACCTTATTATCCCAGTAATCGTAGTGTGCAAAACGGCGAAGCGAAGCTTCAAGACCACCTATTGCAATTTGCACGTCGCCAAAAATTCGGCGAATATTTTTACAGTAAACTATAACTGCTCTATCAGGTCTTGCCCCCGCTTTTCCACCTGCGGTATAGGCATCGTCACTACGTTTTTTCTTGGCAGCTGTATAGTGAGCAACCATAGAGTCGATATTTCCGCCGTTAACCAAAAAGGCAAGGCGTGGAAGCCCAAATTGCTTGTAATCTTCATCATTTTTAGGTTGCGAAAGTATGCACACTTTATATCCTGCATTTTCAAGCACTCGCGAAATAATTGCCGTGCCAAAAGAGGGGTGGTCAACGTACGCATCACCCGTAACTAATATAAAGTCGGCTTGTTTCCAGCCCCTTTCATTCATTTCTTTTCTATTGAGTGGTAAAAAAGGCATATTTTTCCTCGTTTAAAGCTATAAAAGCACTATAAATATTTTAGTTAATCGTAACTTATTAAATAAGAACTTTTAATTTATATTGCATAACATACAATTACTCAAACTTTATCCTATTATTCAGCAAGGCTTTTGAATTGATATTTATAAAGCTCTGCATAAATACCGTTTTGCTTTAAAAGCTCGCTATGTGTTCCGCGTTCAACAGCCCCTTCGTTTGTGATAACGATAATTTGATCGGCATTTTTAATAGTAGATAATCTATGAGCTACAACGATAGTAGTTCTACCCTCGGAAAGTTTTTCAAGGCTCTCTTGAATAAGCATTTCAGTGGCGTTATCTAGCGCGCTGGTAGCCTCGTCTAAAATTAAGATAGGTGGGTTTTTTAAAAAGGCCCGGGCGATAGAAACTCTTTGCTTTTGTCCACCTGAAAGTTTAACGCCTCTTTCTCCAACGTAGGTATCATAACCGTTTGGCATACTTAAAACAAACTCGTGAATATTAGCAAGTTTTGCAGCCTCGATAATCTGTTCGTCGGTAGCGGATAAATTACCGTAAGCAATGTTTTCTTTTATAGTTCCGCCGTATAAAAATACGTCTTGTTGAACTATGCCTATATTTCTTCTTAAATCGGTAAGCGACATATCTTTAACGTTGATACCGTCGATAAAAATATTTCCTTTATCAATCTCGTAAAAACGCGGAATAAGATTGCAAAGAGTAGTTTTTCCGCCACCCGAAGGCCCAACTAAAGCAATAGTATGCCCTTTGGGAATGGTTAAACTCATATCGTTAATAACCAATCTTTCTTGCTTATCAACGCCTTCGTTTTCATTCTCGGCATCGCTACTCTTATCATAACCAAAAGTAACGTGATCGAAAACTATATTTCCGTTTAACGTATCAACTTTTACCTTACCTTCGCTAAAATCTTCAGGGGTTACTTCCATAATTTCACGAAAGCGTTTAAAGCCTGTTAATCCTTCTTCTATTTGTTCAAAAAGAGTTACGAAAGTGCGAATAGGATTAACGAGCATAGAAATATATAAAATATATGCGGTCATATCACCTGCGTTAATTCTGCCAAGAGCAAAGAAAATACCGCCTGCAACAAGAGTTGTTAGGTATAAAATATCCGTAAAAAGATTCATTCTAACGTGGAATTTGCTCATAACTAAATAGTTATCTTGTCTTGCCATTTTAAACTCTTCGTTAGTTTTATTAAACTTTTCGATTTCGTGTTTTTCAGCCGTATACGATTTTGAAACCCTTATGCCCGAAAGTGAACTTTCAACCTCGGCGTTGATTTGCGAGGTTTTTTCGCGTGATTTACTAAAAACTTCAAGCATTCTTTTTCTTGAAAGTATAACCACTAAAAACATTATGGGCATAATTATTAATACTATTAGCGATAGCCAACCGTCGATAGTTAAAATCATAGCAAGCGCACCGATAATAGTTACAAGGGATATAAATAAATTTTCAGGCCCGTGGTGAGCTAGTTCGGCAATTTCAAATAGGTCGTTTACAAGACGCGACATTACCGAACCAACTTTTGTTTCGTCGTAATAAGAAAAGGGTAATTTTTCTAAATGAGCAAATAGTTGCGAGCGCATATCCCCCTGCATTCTCATACCAACCAAATGCCCCCAAAAACTAACGCAAAAGTTTAAAAAGGCTTTTAGTAAGAAAATACCGAGCATAACACAACCCAAAATAACTATCATTTGAACGTCTTTATTATGGGCGTGAACGTTTATAATCTCTCGCGCAATTTCGGGATATACAAGATTACAAATAGCGGTTAAAAGAGCACAAAATAAATCGAATATAAAAAGCCCTAAATACGGCTTGTAATATCCGGCAAACTGCCCTAACAGACTTTTACTTTTCTTTTTAGCCATTTTATTCCTCCGTTAAATACCTTTTAATCCCGTAAGTTTCCATATCCTTGTTTATGTATTCTATCCATTTGATATCTTCTTGTGTTTTGTTTTCTATTTCGTCATAAAGATCAAGCGATTTTTTATATGCCAACGCACAAGCCTTATAATCTTTTAAATAACGCAAATAATAGGTTGCTATCGTATAATACTGATAAGCCCTTACCCTTGAACTTCTGCCGGTTTGTTCGCCTATTTTTTGGTATGCTTCTATTGCATTTTGTATATAAATTTTAGCTCGCTCATCACCTTTAAAAAAGTAATACTTACCTAGTCTTCCATTTGCATAAGCGTAAGAATAAAGTGAAG
This sequence comes from Christensenellaceae bacterium, assembly GCA_045589175.1. Lineage (GTDB taxonomy): Bacteria > Bacillota > Clostridia > Christensenellales > Borkfalkiaceae > HGM11416. The sequence continues at coordinate 1,977 of JAZNFS010000068.1, read as the reverse complement.
AATATTCATCTATTGCGAGCACGCGCTTATAAATGGCTATCGCCTGCAAATATAAGAAATCTGGCAAACCCTCTTCAAATTCAACACCGTTAGCATAATCTTCAATATTTTTAGCCATTTCAAATAAAACGCCGGCGTAAATATCATCGTAACGAGCAGGGTTTTTATCAGAAAGTTCTTTTGCTATTTTGCAAATATTTTGAATAATCTTATGCTCAAAGCTTATGGGTTTATAGCATTTATTCATCCTAATATTAAAGCAAGCGTAATATTTTGCAGAAGAAACATAATCTGCAATTTCGTTTTCTTCAGCATCACCTGTTTCTATTCTTGCAAGCAGTACGTCGTGCGCCTTTTTGTAATAAACAGCCTTTTGTGTGTTTTCGTGATAACACCAAGCAAGTTGCATATACGCACCAGAAAGCCTTCTAGCGTATTTTTTTGCATTCGCATCAAAAAGCTTTTCAAACTCTTCGACGCTGGCTTTTGCAAATTCAAACGCCCTATCCTTACTATCGTTTTTGCCGTAAGCAAGCGAAATATTATAGCTTAATTTAGCCTTATTTGAAAGGTTTTCTTCACTTGGACTTAACTGACAAAGAACACTGTTAATCTTATATGCCTTATCATAACATTCAAGCCCCTTAAATACGTTAGAAGATGCAAGGTAATTGTTTCCTATCGAGCGCCAAAAGTCACATTTTTCTTCCCACGTGCCAAATTGTTCAAAAATATCACGCACTTCTTCTAATAACTTTAGTTCTTTTGCATCTTGTTTTTGTAGATGTAAAAAGTTAGAATACTGCAAGAATATTTTTTTATCTAACGAGTGCTTTTTACAAATCTGACACGCCCTATCGTAAAGCTCGTCTATTTCTATTGAGCTCTCTTTTGTTACCCCTTTAATCGTTAACGTTTCTATACGCTGTAAAATTTCGTTTACGTTAGTTTGAAGGTTCGCCTTTGCAGAGGCAACTATTGCTTCGCCACGCTCTAACAAACGCTCATTTTCAAGCACTTCTAAAAGTATTTCGTCGCTGTCTAAAATGGCAAGAGCCTGTTCGTATTTACCGCTTTCTATCAATCTATATCCCAAAATTTGCCTTTCGGAAAGATTACCTGAACCAGCAATGGTATAAATGTTTTGAAGTTGACTAAATATCTTATCCTCTGCAGATTTTATCTTTTCTTCTATTTCCCCTTTGGCTTTAGAGCTGGTTGAATATTTAAGATAAATATCTAAATCGTTGGGATTTTCTAAATATTCTGCCTTTTGCTTTAAATAATCATTTCTAACTTTAATAAGCTCTTTCTGCAACTTTGCAAGCTCTTCGTGATTAGAAAATGCGGGGGCGTTTGAATATACAGCAATAGATTCACCGTTAATAAGCACCTTTCCACCCTTAAATTCCACCATGCTTTGATCTAAGCCCATACTCTTAATTTGCATTATTAACCAAAGCTTAAGCGAATCGGTGTTAGAATAAATTTTATAGTAATGTTTTAATTCCTTATCAAGCCTATCGGCAAAAAACCTAACGTCTTGAATTATTTCATTGCTTTCATTAGCACATTTAAATACCGTTAAAATTTTGGGGCGAAGTTCTTTTTTAAAGCTGTTATATGCAAGTTCAAATTCGTGCTGAGTATAAACGCCAACGTTTTTATAGAAAATAAAAACAGAAAGGTCGCTATCAATAATTTCTTGATCGTACTTACTTTGTTTACCTTCAAGCTCAATGGCATCGTTATAGTCTTCACACATTATAAGTTGAAAATAAAGCCCGTTATCCAAATATAAATCGTTTAATTGGCGAAAAAAATTACCAATTTCAATTCTATCGTTTTTAAGTTCTATAATCGAAGATCCTATAAAAATTTTAATTTTTTTCATGCATACCCCACGATAAAAGCGATTATTTTTATTAAATCGCCTACTGCCCTTATTTTTTATTATAACATAAATAAAAAATATTT
>JAZNFS010000067.1:0-32123 GCA_045589175.1 Christensenellaceae bacterium | reverse complement strand
GTCAAGAGTTTGAATTAAAAAAAAAGAAAAGCCTTGACAATTTAATAAAAAATTAACAAATAGTTTTTAAGCACTCTATCTTTTAGAGTGCTTTTTATATAATCGTTATTCGATTTTTTGTTTTAGATTGTTAATAATTTTATTTTCTAGCCTTGATACTTGCACTTGTGATACCCCTAAAGCTTTCGCCGTTTCGCTTTGAGTCTTATCTCTAAAAAAACGTAAAATTATTATTTTTTTGTCGCGCATTGGAAGTTGATCAATAAGAGTTTTAAGCATAATTTTATCAATCATTTTTTCTTCTACTCCATCATCGCTTATCTTATCAATAAGTTCCAATCCGCCAGAATCATCGTCCTCAATTTTTTCGAATAATGAAACTGTTGCTTTACAACTGGTTAATGCAACAACAACGTCGCCTTCATCAATATTTAAATTTTTGCTTATATTTTCAATAGTTGGAGACTCGCCATCATTTTTAATTTTATACTCTTCTAGATATTTATTAATTTGTTGGCGTTGCATTTTTATAACGCGTGATATTTTTACTATCCCGTCATCACGTAAAAAACGTTTTATTTCACCCATAATCATGGGCACTAAATACGTTGAAAAACAAACTCCGTAAGAAAGATCAAAATTTTTGATTGCCTTCATAAAACCTAAATAAGCAATTTGCTTCAAATCTTCATAATTTTCGCCCTTATTTTTGAACTTTCCAACCAAACATTTTATTAAATTTTCATTTTCGTCAAGTAAAATTTTTTTTGCGTCCAAATCACCTTCTTTTGCTTTTGTAATATACTCCATAGTTTGTTGATAAGAAAGCATAGTTATCCTTTATGCGATTTTTTCAAGGCGTTTAACCATTGAAACGGTAGTTCCAACGTTAGGTTTTGAAATAAGTTCAAAGCTATCCATAAAGGTACGCATAATCGTAAAACCCATACCTGCACGTTCTTCAAATGGTTTCGAGGTGTAAAAAGGCTCTAATACCTCTTCAATGTCACTAATACCTACTCCAAAATCGCTTATTTTAATATGTAACGCATCTTCTATAAGCTCACATTCAATTAAAATTTCACCTTTTTTACCCGGATATCCATGAACGACACAGTTTGTAACAGCCTCGGATACAGCCGTTTTTACGTCGGTTATTTGCTCAACAGTGGGATCAGCGTTCATAATAAAGGCAACGACGGCTGTGCGTGCAAATTGTTCGTTTTCACTTAATGCAGGAAAAACTAATTTCATTTTATTATCCATATTAAACTCCTTAAACTCTTGGTATCAAATCGTATATTCCACTTACAGTAAAAACTTTATCTGCACTAAACGAGGGGTTAGAAATAAAACAAGGAATTTTTAACTTTTTCAATTTTTTATATCGCCCTATCAAGATACCAATGCCGGTTGAATCCATAAATGTTAACCCACGCATATCAAATATTACAGATTGAATAGTTAGGTTATTTTCAATCAAATTATCAATTTCCTCTTTTATTTGATTTTGATAAAACTCGTCTAATTCTCCGTACATATAAATATGTAATCCAATTTTGTCAATCCTATGTTTTATCTGCATATAATATCACCCGCATCCTTACTTTGTTTATCGCTTCTAATTTTATCATAAATGAAGAATAAAAATTTAAATAATTTTGTCGAAAACTAATAATTTTTGCGAAATAAAAAAACGGCTAACATTGTTAACCGTTTAAATTTTGCCTATCATAAAAACATCTAAAATATAAGATAATATCTGATATTTTTAAATCTTTTCAAATTCAATTCCTTCTTCTTCAAGAAGCTTTCTTGCCATATAAACACCCATAACTGAAGCCATCATTAAACCACGAGTCCAACCACTTGAATCGCCCAAACAATGTAAGTTTTTAACGCTTGTGTTAAGGTTTGCGTCCATTTTAACTCTATTAGAATAAAACTTTAATTCAGGTGAATAAAGTAGAGTTTCAGGTGAGGCAAAGCCTGGAACAACTTTGTCAACTGCCATAATAAAGTTTAAAATATTAGTGAGTGATCTATATGGCATAGCCGCCGTAATATCACCAGCAACAGCGTCAACTAAAGTTGGTTTAATATTTGAACGGCTAAGTTCTTTTTGCCAAGTTCTCTTACCGTCTAAAATATCGCCTAGTCTTTGAACTAAAATATGTCCTGCACCAAGCATATTAGTTAATTCACCAATTTTTTGCGCATATTCAATAGGTTGATTAAAAGGATAAGTGAAATTGTGCGAACATAAAATTGCGAGATTAGTATTTTTACTCTTAATTTCCTTATACGAATGACCGTTTACAACAGCAAGATTATTATCATAATTTTCTTGGCTGACAAAACCACCTGGATTTTGACAGAAAGTTCTAACTTTGTTTTTAAATGGTTGGGGATAACCAACTAATTTTGATTCGTAAAGAGCTTTATTAACCGTTTCCATAACTTCGTTACGAACTTCAACCCTTACGCCGATATCAACCGTTCCAGGTTCGTGAGCAATATTGTGTTCATAACAAAGCTTTTCAAGCCAATCGCTACCGCGACGACCTGTTGCAACGATAATTTTATCTGCAAATATTTCAAATTGTTTGCCCTTTTCAGTAATTTGAGCACCCTTACAAACGTTATCTTCAAAAATTAAATTATTGCATTCACTTGAAAAATGTAAATCAACACCGTGAGATTCAAGATATTCTTCAATAGAAAGATAGATTTGTTGTGCTTTTTCAGTTCCCATATGACGAATAGGACAATCAACTAATTTTAAACCTGCACTAATGGCACGTTTTCTAATTTCCTTTATTTCATCTGTATTATTAATACCTTCAATATGGTCGTCTGCCCCAAAATCAAGATAAATTTTATCGGTATAATCAATATAAGCTTGGGCTTTATCCTCACCAATTAAATTTGGAAGGTCACCACCAACTTCATACGATAAAGATAACTTGCCGTCAGAAAAAGCGCCAGCGCCAGAGAAACCCGTTGTAATATGGCAAGGTTTACAACCTACGCAAACTTTAGTAGTTGCTTTTGGGCAACGTCTTTTTTTAATCGACATACCTTTATCAATTAAAACTATTTTCTTTTTAGATCCTTTACGCAACATTTCTAATGCGGTAAATATGCCAGCAGGACCTGCTCCGATAATCAATACGTCTGTTCTCATTGAATACCCCTTAAATAAAATTAACAAGTGTAAATTAAAAACCTTTCACACGAATAACTATTATATCATAATAATATTATAATGTCAATTAATCTAACAAGTTATATTATTTTTTAATAATCAAAATCATACGGCAATAAATTCTTATTCATATAAAAAATTTATAAATTATTAATTTTCTTTAGTTCAATAACATTGACAAATGATAGGCTTTAATATATAATATTAAAAACAATTTTATTCATTAAAACAACACTTAAAGTTTGGCAGGGATTATCAATGAAATTTAAGAATAGCGCTATGCATGAAGCTATCGTTTCGGTACTACCCATAACGATACTCATATTGATTATAAATTTTATATTAGAAGAAGGCTTAGGGCTGTATGACCTTGTAGGATTTATATTCGGCAATATATTCTTAATCATTGGAATGACGCTATACAATAAAGGTATAAAAATGTCGCTCGATCACGTTGGTGACAATTTTGGTACTTACGTAACTATGAAGAAAAAGCTATGGATTATGCTTGCTATGGGTGTTTTACTTGGATTCATTATTACGGTCGCAGAACCAGACCTTAGCGTTTTAGGTGAACAACTTGGCTCAATTAAGTGGATTTTAATAATAACAATTGCTTTAGGCGTAGGCGCTTTTTTATCCTTATCCTTGTTAAAAACGTTTTTTAAGTGGGATTTTACCCTAACTATACTTATAATGTACGCCATATTGTTTATTTTAGCAATATTCGTCGATCCAAAATATTTTTCATTATGTTTTGACTCCGGCGGTGTAACGACCGGCGCTTTAACAGTACCCTTTATTTTAGCATTCGGTGCATCAATTGCTGGTACAGTCGGTGGTAAAAACAAAAGTGAAAATAGCTTCGGTATGACGGCAATTTGTTCGGTTGGTCCGATTATGATGACCTTGCTGTTATGTATTATTTTTAAACCCGAAGTTAACCCATCAATAACCCCATCAACGGCAAACTCTTTTTTTGAACTGTTTGAAAATTATGTAAGCGTAATTTATCACTCTTTTGCTGAAGTATTAATTGCACTTCTTCCAATAGCGGCATTCTTCTATCTATTCAATGCAATATCATTTAAAATTCCTCGCATACAAATTACAAGAATTTCAGTTGGTTTTTTATACACTTACATTGGATTATCACTATTTTTAACAGGCGTTAACGCAGCGTACATGGGAACTGGCTATTTTATTGGCACTAACCTAGCCGGACTAGATTCAAAACTTCCTCTAATTTTTGTTGCTGCATTCGTAGGTCTATTGATTATCCTTGCAGAACCAGCAGTAAACGTTCTTGTTAAACAAGTAGAAGACGTTTCTTCTGGTACGATAAAGAAATCAACGCTTAAAATTGCCTTAGCTATTTCAATGGCCTTCGCCTTAGCCCTTTCGATGTTAAGAATTATTTACAGTTTTTCTATTTTATACGTAATAGGCATTGGCTACATTATAGCATTAGGACTTTCATTCTTCGTTCCAAAGGTTTATACTACAATAGCATTTGACGCAGGCGGTGTTGCATCTGGACCTATGACTGCAACCTTCCTATTACCTTTAGGTATAGGCGCAACTGAAATTATTCACGATTCAAGCTTAATATTAACTAATGCATACGGTTTAGTTGCTACCGTTGCACTTATGCCTCTTATCACTATTCAGTTATTGGGTTTAATTAGTAACTTAAAGACAAAAGCTTCTAAAAGAAGAATTGAGGCTGTTATTAACGCTATTAAAAATGAAGAAATTATTGAATTTGAATAAAATTTAATCAAAATAGGTAAATTTATAAACGATTTAATAAAATATGTTAAAGGAGAAAATTATGGATCCGCGCAGTATTAAATTAAGATGCATGATTGTAATTGCAAATCGTGGACTTGGCGACCCAATTAGTAATCTTGTTAAAGATTATGCACATTTCCAGTCTATTATTTTGGGAAGAGGCACAGCAAGTAACGAAATACTTTCAGCTTTAGGTGTTTCTGAGCCCGAAAAAGATATTATTTATTGTTTTATTGAGCAACACAACGTAAAATACGTTTTCAAACTTATTGAAGAAGAATTCGATTTTACTAAAAAACATTTAGGCATTGCAATGACTATACCCGTAACTGCTGTTGACGGGATTACCTCGTTTAAAATTTTAACGGGAAATTCTAAATAAAAAGGAGAAAAATTATGAAAGGACCTTATGAATTAATAGTTGCCATAGTAAATCACGGATTTGAAGAAGAAGTTATGTCTGCTGCAAGAGCTGCAGGTGCACGTGGTGGTACGGTATTTAACGCTCGCGGTACTGCAAATACTGAAGATGAAACTAAATTTTTAGGCATTTCTCTTCACCCACATAAGGAAATAATTTTTATTTTGGCACATTCTGAAACCAAGATCAGTATAATGCAGGCGATTAAAGATAATGCAGGTCTTGCAACGCCTGGTTCAGGTATTTTATTTACTCTTCCAGTTGAATCAGTTCTTGGCATTGAATTTTAATACTTGACAAAAATACAAAAGACTTACGCAAATTATAAAATGCGTAAGTCTTTTTTTTGTTTTAATTTTACCCTTATTCCAATCCACCGTTAACAGAAAGCACGTGCCCGGTAATATAAGATGCATCATCTGATGCTAAATATAAAACTGCTTTTGCTACTTCTTCGCTACTGCCAACGCGACCAAGCGGGACAGAAAGCAGAAAGTCATCAACGTCATCTTTTGAAAAATGCGCTGTCATATCGGTAGCGATAAAGCCTGGTGCAACGGCGTTTACACGAACGTTTGATGGACCAAGTTCTTTTGCTAAAGCTTTTGTAAAGCCAATAACACCTGCTTTAGTCATAGAATAAAGAACTTCACACGAAGCCCCAATTTGCCCCCAAATAGAGGATATATTGATAATACTGCCCTTGCCTTGCGAAACCATTTTATCTATTACTAGCTTACTGCAATTATACATACCTTTAAGGTTTACACCAACTATGTTATCGAAGTCTTTTTCGGTAGTATCTTGAAGCACGCTCGTAGGCAAAGCAATGCCCGCGTTATTAACCAAAACGTCAATTTTACCAAATTTTGAACAAGCAAAATCAACAAGCGCTCTGGCTTGCTCATAATCACTTACGTCAGCTTTAAATGCGCTACAATTTAGTTCGCTAGCTAGCTTTAACGCCTTGCCTTCGCTTTTATTATAATTAATTATAACGTTATATCCGTTTGCAAAAAAAGCACGGGCGATTTGTTCGCCAATGCCTTTAGATGCACCCGTAATTAAAAGGGTTTTCATATTTATAAATTTAATTATTTCTTAACTCTTTCCATATAGTCGCCCGTTCTAGTATCGATACGAACAACGTCACCTTCGTTAACGAACATAGGAACTTGTAAAGAAATACCAGTTTCAAGCTTAACAATTTTTGTAGCGTTTGTAGCAGTATTACCAGCAACGCTTGGTTCAGCTTCAGTAACTAAAAGTTCAACGAAGTTTTCACATTCAACTGAGAAAGCAGAACCCTTGTAAGACTTAACCATAACGAAATCGTTTTCTTTAATATACTTTAAAGCATCTTCAACTTGTTCATAGTTTAATGGAATCATGTTGAATTCTTCGTCCATAAAGTAGTATAAATCGCCGTCGTTATAAGAATATTGCATCTTTTGAGTTTCAATTAATGCATTTTCAACTTTTTCAGTTGGGTTAAAAGTTTTTTCTAAAACAGCACCGGTAACTATGTTTTTAAGTCTAGTTCTAACGAATGCTGCACCCTTACCTGGTTTTACGTGTTGAAAATCAACAATTGAGTAAATGTTTCCTTCGTATTCGATGGTAACACCCTTTCTGAAATCGCCTGCTTGAATCATAAGTTTATCTCCTAATTTATATAAATTCTAAATTTTTTACTTTTTAAATTTTTTAACCTTACCGTTGTTTACGATAATAAGTTTTTTATCGTCTTGCATTAATGTACGAACCTTGCCGTTTTCCATGCAAACGCTATCTTCAATTCTAATACCGAACTTACCGTCAAAATAAACGCCTGGTTCGTTAGAAAATACCATTCCGTTTACAAGTACCGCTTCTTGTTTTGGCGCAAGGCGTGGCTCTTCGTGAATGTTAACACCGATACCGTGCCCTAAAGAATGAGTAAAATATTCACCGTAGCCACGTTGAATTAATAGGTCACGAGCTAAAGCATCTGCTTCACCACCATTCATACCCTCACAAATATTTTCACTTGCATTCATATGAGCAGTATAAACTGCGTCGTAAGCATTTAGGAATTTTTCAGTAGGTTTATCGCCAAACCATAGAGTTCTAGTCATATCAGAACAATATCCACGATAAATACAGCCAAAATCCATTAATACTGGCATATTGTAACGAAGTTTAGTATTACCAGTTTCGTGATGAGGAACGGCTGAATTAGCACCGAAAGCGATAATCGTATCAAATGACTTATCAGTTGCACCGTTCTTCTTGAATAGGTATTCAAGTTCGGCAGCAATTTGTCTTTCGGTAACACCTTCTTTTAACGACTTTAAAACTTCATTAAAACTCTTTTCAGCAATTTTACAAGCCTTTGCGATAGCGCCAATTTCTTCAATTGATTTAACCGACATTTGTTCGCGCAATTCATCACCTATATCGATTATTTTGGTATCGGGTAAAAGCTTGCGAAGACGCATAAACGTATCTACCGTTGTAACTGAAAAGTCAATACCTAAAGTGGAAACTTCTTTTAGCTCAACAGCTTCAACTAATTGAGAAAAGTCGTTGCCACAACGAACGTAAAAACCGCGAGGGTCAAGAGCCTTTTGGGCTGCGTAATAATATCTTTTATCAACCACGAAACTTCTACTTACGCGATTAAACATAAGATAACCGGCTGATGATTGAAAGCCTAAAAAGTATTCTCTTTGCTTAGCATCCGTAATTAAAACTAAGTCATAATTTGCAAATTTCATATACACCCATAGCTACCCAAAGGCAACGAATATCTCATACTTATATTAATAATAACAAATATTTAAAATATTGTCAATATTTTTCAAAGGTATTAATTAGAAAATTACTCACTTTTAGCCTTTTTTGACTTATTTTTTGATATTTATTAGAATTTTTATCTGTTTTAGTTAATTAATCCCCTTTTAAAGCGTTATTTTTATTAAAAAATGTAATTTTAAAAAAAATTGAACATTTGTTCTATATATGCGAACATTTGTTTGACTTTTATTTTTTTTAGTGATATAATCATAGCATAAAGAAAAGGATGTGGCCTATGCTAGACTTAAAACGATTAAAAATTTTAACTGATAGCGCAAAATACGACGTATCCTGCTCGTCGTCAGGCTCTTCTAGAAAAAACACCCCTGGTGGGCTTGGAAATGCTCACCTTTCGGGTATATGTCATTCTTTCACCGAAGATGGAAGATGTATTTCGCTACTTAAAATTTTGCTTACTAACGAATGTGTATACGATTGTCAATATTGTATTAATAGGCGTAGTAACGACCTACCAAGAGCAATCGCTACCCCCGACGAAATTTGCGAATTGGTTATTAATTTTTATAAGCGAAATTACATCGAAGGTTTATTTTTATCATCGGCAATATACAAATCCCCCAATTATACTATGGAATTATTGCTTGACGTTGTAATTAAACTTAGAAAGATTTATAAATTTAACGGATATATCCATTTAAAAGGTATACCCAACGCTGATCAAACCATGATAATGCGAGCAGGACTTTTCGTTGATAGAATGAGTTTTAATATTGAACTTCCAACAGAAAAAAGTTTGAAACTTTTAGCCCCTCAAAAAAGCAAAAACGCTATTATTACACCAATGAAAAGCGTTGCGGGCGAATATATTGAACGTAAAATTATAGATAAATCAAATAAATTTTTACCTGCTGGGCAAACTACACAAATGATAGTTGGAGCATCTCCCGAAAGCGACGGACAAATAGTTAGACTATCGCAGGCGCTTTACAAGAACTATAAGCTAAAGCGCGTTTACTATTCTTCTTATATTCCAACAAACGATAAAAACAAAAATTTACCAGTCACTCCCGTAGGACTACTGCGTGAACATCGATTATATCAAGCCGATTGGTTAATGCGCTTTTATGGTTTTAATGCAGAAGAGATAATTGATGAAAAAAGCAATTTACCAACCGAACTCGATCCAAAATGTGCTTGGGCACTACGAAATATGGGATTTTTTCCAGTTGAAATAAATACTGCCCCAGCAGAAGTATTAATTCGCGTGCCTGGTATAGGATTTAAAGGTGCAAGCAAAATCGTACTTGCTAGAAAATACGGAAAGCTATCGTATGAAGATTTAATTAGAATGCGCATCGTTTTAAAACGCGCGGTTCATTTTATAACTATAAACGGCAAGTTTTTTGGGCAAGAACGATTAAGCATAATTAAAAATGCACTTACAATTGATGAACAAAAGGATAATTTAGAACAATTAAATTTATTTTCTTCCGAGGTAATTAACCAAAGCGTACTTACCGGAGAGATTTAGGAGGTTATTTTATGTTAGTTTACAAATACGATGGAACTATCGACGGTTTATTTTCTTGTATATTTGAAAGTTTTGTAAATAAGGAGACACCTGATTTAATTACAAACGAACAAATTCAATTAGCTTTAGATTCAAAAGTTAGAATAATTGAAACAAACTACGAAAACAATAAACGAGTTATCAATTGCATATATAAACATGCCGGCATAAATTCACTAAACGACTTAAAATACGCATTTAGAAGCGGAAATGAGCATAAAGAAATTAAAATTTTTAATTATGCTTGCAAAATTATAAAAGAAAAACGTAACATTTCTAATAAATTTTCCGATCAAGTTGTTATGGATTTTTATGATACCATAAAAAAGATTGGTAATGAATCGCATCGAATGAAAGGATTTTTACGCTTCAACGAATGTAAAGGTGGCTTTTTCTACGCTCATTTTTCCCCCGACAATGACATTGCTGATTTAATGTTACCGCACTTTGTTGCTCGTTTTAAAGATATACCCTTTGTAATACACGACGTTAAAAGAAATATTTTAGCACTTTATAATGGCAAAGAAACTAAAGTTGTAAAAGGAACGAGTGCCATTACCGTTTATTTAACCGAGCGTGAAAGTTATTTTCAAGGTTTATGGAAAACATACTATAATACAGTTAATATCATAGAACGTAAAAACCTAAAACTTATGAAAAGTTTTTTACCTATTAAATATTGGGAACACCTTACCGAAAAGGTTTCAGTATAATTTTATATTAAACATAAAAACGGCTAAAATCATTGATTTTATCAAGCATTTTAGCCGTTTTTCTATTTTGTTTAAAATATTGTTTTTTATTCTTCTGGGGGAATAATTGTTATAGTTTCTCTTTCTTTAGTTCCGCATAAGCCACAAGTATATTCCATAACGTAACCACCCGATCCGCCTTCAATTTCTACACCGTCATCCCATTCGTGATTACATATAACCGCGTATTCGGCAATCAATTGATCAAGATTTTTTTGAACGAGCTGATAGTAAACACTTCTATCATTGCCAATATAAAAGTAACAATCCAAAATAAAATATAATTTTTCGCCATTTAACTCAATATATCGAGTGGGTGCAGTATTGCCAAGATAAATACAATCACTAAGTTCTGTAAATTCAAGTTCAAATACGGGAATTTTACAAACAATAGTTTCATCAATAAGATGAATTTGGCAATAATAATCGTATATTTCAAATCCGTAACGATTTACAAAATCCGTTCCGTCGCGGAACACAGGTAAGCGCGCAATTTCAAAATAATTACCAGTGCCATCATAATAAAAATCTCCATTTATAAAACTCAATTTTTTTACAGTACCGTCATTCAAAATAAACTGAACAATAACGTAGCCACCGTCCGGTATTTGAGTTGTTTCTTCAGTAACAGGAGTTGAATCAAGCCAATAATATTCTTCAAAAATACTTGATATAACCGCCCTATCTCTTGAAGACGAAATATTTGTAAAGGAAATAGGTGGCAACGGTCCACCACCGCCCCAAATCATTTTGATTTCAAAAATTTCATCTACAGTTATATCGTTAAGCCAAGTTGCACCTGCCTGATTGCGAATAAAGTGCATAGCATCGGCAAAGTAACCGTTAAGCTTAACTCTATCTTCTTCGCTAATCGTTAAAGATTTATCAAAATCGTAATCAATAAACGTTCCGCATTCGCTGTGATAAAAAATCTCTCTTTGATTTTTCATAATTATAGAATAATCACACGCACACTTAGCAACACCATTATGCCATTTACTATTGTTAAGCAAATCAATTAAAAACGTTTTAGACTCGCCATCGCTATATGGCACGCAATCAAAATTTTGATACCTTATGGAAATAGGTTTATAATTGTTAACACTACAAGAAACAAATAGTGATGCTGATAATATTATAAGCATTAAGCATAAAGCTAATAATTTTTTCATTTGCTTTACCTCCTTGTTATTCAGTTCTACCCAATTGCATTTCAAGTTTCGCAATTTGCGTAATATTTTCCTCGACGTCAAGATATACAACATCATCGTCCGAAAGGTCAACAAGTATCACGCGAAAACAGTCGGTAAGTCCTTTTTGTTCGAGGATTCTTTTCATCTCGGGAATTGTAATGACCTGCAAGGCGCGTATTTCTTCATCAAACTTTTGTCTGTTTGTTCCTACTGCACCACCGCATTTCCATTCACCGCCGTCTTGCCAGCAGTAGATCTCTATGCCTTTCATAGGATCTTCGTTAATATCGGGCAATCTGGGATAGATGGGAGTGGAACAAGCAGAGAGCGCAAACAAAGTTAATAAACATAACACAAATGCCAAGATTTTTTTCATTCGAGTTGTCTCCTTAAAAAATAATGCCATTCAACAAAAAGGCATAATACGCCTACGTTGAATGGCTAATAATATACTTATTAGTTAATTTACAAGCAAACAATGTGGCGAAGCGTATAATACCGCCCGTCTGTCTATCAAAAAGATTATACTTGATGATTATCATATCGTCAACCCCTTTCGACAATCTATATTGAAATATTAGCATATTTTTTTAATATTATCAATTGAAAAATAGGTTGATATTTTAACAAACGCGCAAATTTAACTATTTATAAATTTGTTCAAAATCAAATTTTATGTATAAAGATACCGCTACGGAGCTTTGGCTCAAACCAAGTTGATTTTGGTGGCATAATTTGCCCTGCATCTGCAACCGCCATTAATTCATCCATAGTTACAGGATACATTGAGATAGCGCAAGCAAAATCTGCTTTACAACGTTCTTCTAAATGTTTAAGCCCCCTTATACCACCAACGAAATCAATGCGTTTATCCGTTCTAGGGTCGTTAATATTTAATACTGGTGAAAGCAAATGTTTTTGCAAAATAGCGCAGTCTAAACGATTTGCAGGGTTTTCATCTTCACAAAGTTCTTTTTTAAAAGTAACCTTATACCATTTTTCACCAACGTATAAGCCTATCGTATGTACCGATTCGGGACGATATGGCTCGCTACCTTCAACCGCTTCAACCTTACCTAAGTTTTGTTCAACAGCGTTTAAAAACTCATTATTATTCATACTGTTTAAATCGCGAAGTAGTCGATTGTAGTCAAAAATTTTTAAACAATTTGCAGGGAAAATTACCGATAAAAAGTAATTAAACTCTTCATCGCCTGTAAAATTTTCACTTGCTTGCCTACGTATTAGCCCCGCTTTTACAGCGGAAGCAGCCCTATGATGTCCGTCGGCAATATATAATGCGTTTAACTTTTTAAAAGCATCTTCTATCGCTAAATCGGTTTGGTTTGAGTCGCTTTGCCAAACAGTATGGCGCACGCCGTCGTCGGCAACAAAATCAAATAAATATTGAGTTTGGGTTACCCTTTCAATAATGCAATCCAACACATTACTATCCTTATATGCTAAGAAAATAGGTCCTGTTTGAGCAGAACAAGTGTCAACGTGGCGTATTCTATCAAGTTCCTTATCGGCGCGAGTAAGTTCGTGCTTTTTAATTTTTTCACTTATATAATCATCAATAGAAGCGCAACCAACTATGCCAGTTTGCGCAATTCCATTCATAATTTGGCGGTAAAAATAGAATTTCCTTTGATTAGATTGCGTGTATATACCCAACTTTTCAAAATTTTGCAAATTTTCTTTTGCTTTTTGATAAACGCGGTCGTCGTATAAGTCAATGGAAGGGTCTAAATCAATCTCCGCCTTATCAATATGTAAAAAAGAATAAGGTTTATTTTTTGTTTCTACGCGTGCTTCTTCACTAGACATAACGTCGTAAGGTAATGCGGCACATTCTTTTACATGCTTTTCAATTGGCATCAATGCTGAAAAAGGTTTAACAATCATAATAAAACTCCATAGCGTTATTTTATAAATATTTTAATTTAAGTTAAGTTTATAAATATTTTGTAAAAAATCAATACTTCTACTAAATAATCGTTTTAACAAACGCATATTTTGAAACAAAATCTGGGCTTTCACCTTCATTCCAAGTATTCATACGTTCAAAAGTTTGCGGACTAATCCCAAGCGGTTCTTGATCTTTCGTGTGAAATGGACCAAGTAAGTTTCTATTGCCAACAGTTAAAACAATTTCAAATTCATTGTTACCAACTTTTAATAACTTTGAAATATCAAGTTTATTTCCAAACATTATCTTCCCGGCATATTCACCATTAACTTTAACTTCAATTAAATGAAACCTTTCATCAATAATTAGTTCGTAATTAGTATCGTTAAGTACAACGTTCTGTTTTAAGGTAATATTACCTGAAAAGAAAGGAAAACCATCTTCAATCAAAGATGAAATTTCATTCTTTTGATTGCTAATTATAAAGTTTTCGCCGATTAAAACGTTATCATTTTTGCCACGGTCAAAGTCACCGTAAACGCCAAAATCACCTTGTAAAAATACTGCTTCAATATCAGTATCGTATGCTAAACAATTTTTTAAACTTTCAGTAACGTTTTCGCCAAATAATGCGTAATACACCTGTTCACTTTGGAAATAATTAATTGCAATAATAATCTCGTTATGCCCTTTGCGCAAACAATTTGTAACTTCATATCGAAGAAGGGCCTTTTCACATTCTGTATGCCCTATCGAATTAATTGCCTTGCTATTGACTTCAACTGAAATAGTATTCGTATCTTCAGCAAGCAAAATACAGTTTTTAGGTAATGTTTCAACCTCAAAAGTGTATTTTAAATATAGTATTCCTTGATATCTTTCGTGTAACATTTTATCAAAAACAGCTAAATGATACATAGGTTTACTGTATTCTTTACCGTCTTTTGAATAGCTAATCATATCTAAAGTCAAATAATTTTTTGGCTTGCCGACAACCTTAAATTGATTATTTAAATGCAAAGGTTTTAACATTTTTTGATTATTAGGAACTTCATTACTTAAATAAAGTAAATGCGACTGCCCTTTATCAAATTTAACGCTAGTTGAAATAGTATTAAATTCGTCTTTTAAAATATCATAATCATTAAAAGAGGTTGCATCTTTAACCTTAAAATCAACTGTAGTTGCTTTACCAAGATTTACTGCATAAATAAACTTATTACCATTCTCATCTACCCTATAGCAAGTACGAACGTCTGGATGCTGTTTTGCAGTATACGGCTGAGCTTCAATAATTTGTTCAAAAGTTACGTTTGAAGTTAAATAATCATAGTTATAAGGCTCACCTTCAAGATAGGTTGGCTTTATATCCGATAATAATACCTTTCCGCCCTCATCGATAAATTGTTTTAATAGTTTTTCGGTTGATTTATCCATAGTATGAACGTTAGGAAATACCAAAAATTCATACTGGCAATTACCTAAAATAAGTTTGCCGTTTTTTACAGAGCCGTATTTGGCAAGTAAGGTTTCTTCAATATAATGAAATCCTATTTGCTTTTCAATCAAAATATTAGTAAGGTCGATAAAAGAATTTTCAATTTCGGGAAACCCATACTTATTGCCCCAATTATCATAACGTTTATAAGCAAAATAGGTGCTACGAATTGGATGAAACATACCAACGTTAACAACTTCGGTGCTTTCAGCGATTAATTTTCCTAAATAAGAAAAATAATCGTTAAACTCCTTAAAATTCTTTTTAACCCACGGATTAACCGTAGAATAATGGGCAGGATAATCACGTTTTCTTTGCCCGTGCTCTGAATATGGCAATAAATGTTGACACATTAAATTTACTCCACCAACGTATTGCGATTCAGCAATTTCTTTAAGTTCTTGGGGGGTAACGTCCCAACCGCAACAGCCGTATGTTTCACTAATTACTTGCTTTTTACCAAGTTGAGCAGCAACTGAAGAAACTTGTTTTTGGGCAGTTTGAGTTCTTGACCCACGACTTAGCCAGTCAATTCCTGGGATATGCTCATATTCATAAAAAGGCATTATTCCAGCACAGCACCACATTTGCATAGCCAAAAAACGTTCTTCAATATAATGTCCCGTTAACTTATATCCGTATTTTTCACACCAATCGTAAACTCTTTTAGCAAAATTTTCAAGCATCAAATCTTGCATAGCTTTCCAATATTTATAGCGGAATGCTCTATAACCCTGTTTTTCAACAAATAACAAACCTAATCCGTCTAATATATCTTCGTTATATACGTTTTTAAAATGTTCATATAAAACCTTAGTATAAGGTGTATTCCAACGATAATATTGTGGTTCATCAGTAAAAAAACCTTTTAAATTATAAGTATCACGCTTTCGATACTCTTCATGGGTCATTTCAATAAACTTATCAACGACATCAGGATTTAAAATATCAACCGTACATGCTGAAAAGTGAGCAAAAACGTTTAAACAATTATTACCCGAACTAACGCGAACTAAACTTTCACCACTTAAATCGTAAGATACTAAAGCGTTTGAATCATAACTCCCCTCACTAAAAGTTAAGAACATATCGTGATTTTCGATATCATCTAATAATTTACCACCAACAAAACCAGATGGCCAGCCGTTTTCGTCATAAGCGTATGCTTCCATACCAAGCTCATTGGCAAGTTCTGAGCAAGCTTTTATGCATTCAAACCATTTTTCGCCTAAATATTCTGTTTTTAGGCCTCCTCTAGCGTGCATAAAAAAGCCCCCCACGCCATTATCATGCATCCACTTTATTTGCTTGCAAAGTTCTTCAACGTTAAGTTCATCATTCCACGACCAAAATGGAATGCATTTATATTTCATTTCAGTTTGTTTCATATCAGCTCCTAGAGCAATATATTTATTTTTGTTTGTATTTTTCAAGAATCAAATATGCAAAAAGCGAATTCGCCCACGCAAACCAGCTTCTTGAATAAATTGTATCATCATCTTTGTCAACTGATTCGTGAATATATCCAGTGCCACCCGTACTATTAATAATCATATCTATGCATTCATCAATTTCAGTTTGATTATCACTTGTAAGCGCCTGAATAATCAGTGAAAGTGGCCATACTCTATTTTTTGGAGTATGTGGACTGCCTATACCCTTTAAAATTTTTCCCTCAAAATAATATGGATTATCCTTGCTTAGCATATAGTCGCGTGTATTTTTATACACTTCGTAATTAATATAAGGATATTCATAGTAAGGCATTGCAAGTAAATTTGGTATATTCGCATCATCCATTAAGTTGTAATTTCCTAATCCATCAGTTTCTAATGCGTAGATTTTTTTACCGTTCACTTCAACTATTGAAAGTTTATCTAGTTCTGCTTGAATTTCGTTTGCTAAATTTAAACAAATACTTTCACGTTGAGTATCTTTTAAATCATTTTTAAAAATAATAGCGAGTTGAGTTAAAACTGTAACGATAAACATATTACCCGGTAAATAATACCCATAACTACACTTGTCATCACTTGGGCGATAACCCGACCAAACCAATCCCCCGTTAGAAACAGGCGTTCCGTGACCACACCATTTTTCAGGGCCACGATTGTATAAAATATGATAATATTTGGATTTTGCAACGTGATTTTGTTCGATTTTAAAAACTTCGATAATTTTATCAAAAGCTGTAAAAAACAACTCGTTAAAACAACTTTTATCTTTCGTTTCACGATAATACTTGACTAAAAGCCAAAGTGGGTAACAAAGTGAATCTAACTCAAATTTTCTTTCCCAAACAATTGGCGATTGTTTTGGCAAATCGTAAATATGTCCGTTACCATTTTCAGTTCTATTAAATGCATTAGCGTATGGATCTATTAAAATATAGGTAAATTGCTTTTTTAATAAACCTTTTATAAGTTGTTGAACAGAGGCACATTCTTTTGCAAAAAATAAATATTGCATTACTTGAGCTGAAGAATCACGTAGCCACATTGCAGGGATATCACCTGTAATTATAAAAACAGAGTCATCCGGTTCAAAAAAAGTAGTTGTATAAATAGTATTAAAAAAACACTTTTCAAAACAACTTTTAAGTTTTTCATCTTTAATATTTAATACAAAATTACGAACTGAAGCATGTAAATCATTGAACCGCTCCTTATTCATAAGATTATCGATACTGCTTAATCTTAAACGTTCGCCAATAATTTCTTCTTTAATTTCCATAAATAATTAAAAATTCCTTTAAAAATATTTCAAAAAAACTACAATTATAAAAAAAGTACTTTAACAAAGTGCTTTTCTGTGAAAGGGCTACGAAAAGGATACAAAAATTAAAAGCGGATGAGTTAGGTCAAAAACGGATGAGTTTTTTGAAAACGGTTTCAATTTTAACGATAGGTTGATTTTTTAGTCTGTAGACGATAAAACGACATAAGTTGCTCAAATTACATAATAATTTCGGTTTTGAAGAATTGCTCCTGAAAAGCAATTTTATCTATAATTTCGTCTTTTGTAAATGACATACCGTCCGGCGCTACAACCAATTTATCCTCTACGTCATCAATTCTATGAATAATCGCAATTACCTTTCCAATAAATTCTTTAATGGGGATGTCTATACCCAATATGTACGCGTCTTGTTCTTCTCCGTCTGCTGCGATAACATCCGGAACGTATCCATAGTTTACTGAATAAACAATGTTCTTGTGATTTGGATGGCAAGAACCAATTGGTCTATCCACTACAACGGTAACGATTTTTCCTAACATAATGATTAACTTTCCATATTTGATTTTGTAGTGTTGATTGATGAAATCAACATTCTTCTGATAGCACCGCAATCGTGAGTAAGCGTCTTGGTGTTATCATTAGATAATATATCCGATCTCTGCAAAAGCTCAAGCCAATATTCTGTTTCGTAGCATTCTTTTAACGCAATTTGAAGTTTGGAAATAAAGTCTGCTTTGCTATGAGCATATTTTGCCTCTCTGATATTTGCTCCGATAGAGGTTGCGCTACGCTCAAGTTGATTAATAAGGGAATAGTGCCCCTTAATGCCGTAGGTCATTTTCAAAATATTTATCGCAAAATTCATAGATAAATCTGCAAGCTTATTTTCTGCCATAGTAATCACCTCGACTCAAGTATAGCATAAATTTGAAAGAATAGCAATAATGAAATCCTGCTTTGCAGGATGAAATCCAAACGAGTTTGGATGAAATCTTCGGTGTGCCACCTCAGATGAAATCAAATCCGCCTCTCCTTAACCTTGCGAAGCAAGATTTCATCGCTTTAGCGATTTCATCCACCATAGGTGGATTTATTCCATCGTAGGCGGATTTAACTGAAAAGACTCAGAATTGTGTCCAATCCTGAGTCTTTTCATGGCGGAAACGGAGGGATTCGAACCCTCGTACGCCGATGAAGACGTAACCGCATTTCGAGTGCGGCTCGTTGCGACCACTTCGATACGTTTCCATAACTGAAACCAATTATATCATAAAAATTAGCGTTTGTTAAACGTTTTTAGTTGCATAACTAAAAATTATTCGCCGATTATATTTTTTTTGCGAAAAGAAACTGGAAATAAATCTTCAAATTCGTAAACGATATATTCATCACTGTTTCGCGCTAAAATTATTTTAAAATCATTTAAGCAAAATTCTTGAATAAATTGCCTGCAAACACCAGTTGGCGGACAATAATCCATTTCAGCATCATCAACCCCACCAACAATTACGATTGCAGTAAACTTCTTTTCACCACTTGCTAAAGCGCTAGAAAATGCTGATTGAACTGCTGTAAGCGAGCAATTCAACGAAGATATTTCAATATTAGTGCCGGCATAAATTTCACCGCTTTGTGCAAGCAAAACGGCTGAGCACTTAAATCCTGTATATGGCGCGTAAGCATTATCACGCAGTTCTAAAGCTATTTCAATTAGCTGTTTATATTCCATAATTCTATCCTTATAAAGAAATTTTGTCAAACATAATAATTTTAAAAAACAAGCATAAATAAAGGGATTTTAAAAATTAATATAAAAATCGGCATAACGAATCGTTATGCCAAAGTTTATTATTTTTTCTTTCTAAAAACGTACTTTAATTCAAGTAACCCGTTCTTTAAAGTTCTTTGTTCGCCGGTAAATTCAAAACCATATTTTTCAAAGAAATCAACACCAACAGTATTTGCTGATAATACTGTTACATATACCCTGCTAATACTTGTCATTTGCTTAATGCCAAACTCAAGGAGTTTTGTTCCAAATCCTTGCTTTTGTCTTTCAGGCGCAACAAATAGATGAGTAATTTCAGATCTATCTTTGTCAATAGTAACTATACCGTTAACAATATTTTTATCGTAAGAGATAAAAGTTATACGGTCAGCCGCGTCATCCTTTTTTAAAATTGAAGCAAATTTTTCTGCACTATATAGAACTAAATCATGCTCGGAATAACAAGCAGAGTGAGAAGACAACCAACTATTATAATAACATTCAGCTGCATCCATAATATTCTTATCGTTCATTTCTACAATATACATACAGTTTTCTCCGTTCGTACATTTATATAAATATTATATCAATTTTATTAAATATTGTCAACTTTTTAGCAGAACAAAATAACTTGAAATTTTAGATATTTATCATATTTTTACTAATAATATGTGCAAAATTAATTATAATACTCATTTATTAATTAAGTGAAACTTCGCATAATGAATCATATTTTTCTAAAGCATATTTTCTTATATTATCATCTATTTTATCCTGCGATAATACTTCGTCAGATATACGCTTTGCTAAAAATATAGCCTCTGTGCCGTACTTTAGCGATCCAAGTTCACTTGACGTTCTACCACTTTGCTTTGTTCCCATAAAATCACCGCTTCCGCGCATTTTAAAATCTGCTTCAGAAATTTTAAATCCATCACTTGTTTTACAAACGGTTTTTAAACGTTCCCAAGTGTCGGGATTGTCGGTTTGAGTTAATAAAAAGCAATAACTTTGCAAATTACTTCTGCCAACACGCCCACGAAGTTGATGAAGTTGAGAAAGTCCAAATCTTTCAGCGTTATAAATAACCATTACCGTGGCATTTTTTACGTCTACACCTACCTCAATCACGGTTGTTGAAACAAGAGCCATAGTATCGCCATTTTTAAACTCCTCCATAACCTCTGTTTTTTCCTTATCTTTCATTTTTCCGTGTAAAAGACGCATTTTTACATGAGGAAGTTTTTGCGTTAAGGCTTCATATAATTCTGTAACGCTCATAATTTCGCCTTCAATATCTTCTTCAATTTTGGGAGCAACGAAGTATATTTTTCTTCCAAGCCCAATTTCATTAGATAAAAAACGGAACATATCGCTATATTTTGTTTGAGGGACAATACTCGTTGAAACTTCAACACGGCTTGCAGGCTTATCAGGAATTGTAGTAATATCTAAATCACCGTAGAAAATAAGCGATAAAGTTCTTGGAATAGGTGTTGCGCTCATAACTAGCAAATCGGGTGAATTTCCTTTTTCAAGTAAGGCACTACGCTGAGAAACCCCAAATCTATGCTGTTCATCACAAACACAAAGTGCAAGATTTTTAAACTCAACGTCATTTTGTATAATTGCGTGAGTACCAACAATTAATGAAATTTCTCCAGCTTTTAGTGCTTTTTTAATAGCATTTTTTTCTTTTACTGGTAAAGAGCTGGATAAAAATGCTACCTTAAAATCTGGAAAATATCGCTTACAAATATTATAATTTTGTTCAGCTAAAACTTCTGTTGGCGCAAGCATTGCTCCTTGATATCCAGATTTTAAAGCAACGTATAGTGCGCAGAGCGAAACGGCAGTTTTACCGCAACCAACGTCCCCTTGCATAAGCCTGTTCATAATAAAAGGTGAAGTTAAATCAGCAAAAATCTCGTTTACGGCTTTCTTTTGCCCCGCAGTAAATTCAAAACCAAAAGAAAGAGCAAATTCTTTTAGTTCTTTAGGTGAACAAGTATATTTTCTATTGCGATATTGTTGTTTATCACCCTTTATTAGTTTAAATGCTGAAATCAATAAAAAATATTCTTCTATTGCTATTCTATCGCTAGCAATATCCTTTTGATCAAAAGAAGTTGGATTGTGAACCTGCCAAAATGCCTTATCTAAGGGCATCAATTCATATTTTTGTTCCAAATAGGAAGGAATTACCGATTTAGGCTTTAGTTTAATAATAGCGTCATTAATAATTTTTTGCATTCCCTTTTGATATAAACTGGGGGTAAGAGTATATACTGGTAAAATACCTTTTAAATAATCATTTTTTTCGGCTAATTCAAATGTAGGGTTAATCATTGAAACTTGCCCGTATTTTTTTTGAACTCTGCCGTAAAACAAATATTCTTGACCAATCTTAAGTTTTTGAACCACGTAAGGCTGGTTAAACCAAATAACGCTAAATACTTCACCTTCTTGCTGACAAATCCCCTTTACTATTCGAATTTTTCTAGTTGAAGTAAATGTTTGTGGCAAAGAAATTAGTTTTGCCTTAGTAAAAGCATATTCGTTTGCATAACAAAATTCAAGAGGAATAACTCTTGTTAAATCAAGATAATTTCTAGGGAAATGGCGTATCAATTTTTCAGCCGAATCAATACCCAATTTATTAAGTTCGCTAATTCGCTTTTCGCTTATACCTTTAACGTATTTCAATTCCATAATTTAATATAAAAGAAAGCGCCGCAATACTTGCGACGCTAAAGTAATTATTCTAATGAAACAATGTAGTAATAGATATCCTGTCCGCCGTAATAAATCTCAACGTCGCAATCGGGATATTTAGCGGCAAGCTTTTCTTGTAAAGCAGTTGCATCACTTTCTGTTACATCTTTACCGTAATAAAGATTTATTAGTGCGTGCGCGCTATCTTTCATCTTTTCAACAAGTTTAATCGTTGCATCTTCAATAGAATTAGATTTTGCTAATATCTTTTTGCTGTTAAGACCAATTATATCGCCTTTTTTAAGACTAAACCCATCAATCTTAGTAGTTCTTGAAGCATATGTAACTTGACCTGTGCTAACGTTTTCAATCTCGTGAAGCATATTAAGCAAGTTCTCATCTGCGCTAATTTCAGGATTAAATGCAAGAGCAGCTGCAAAACCTTGTGGAACGTTCTTAGTTGGTACAACGTAAATTTTCTTACCTTCAACTAAAAATTTTGCTTGCTCAGCCGCCAAAATAATATTGCTGTTATTTGGGAAAACGAATATATTTTCAGCATTAATTTTAACAACTGCATCAGCAATATCACTAGCACTTGGGTTCATAGTTTGTCCGCCCTCAATGATACGGTCAACCATAAGTTCCTTAAATATTTCAGCCAAACCTTCGCCTTGTGAAACCGCAAGCATACCAATTTCTTTCTTTTCCGCCTCGTACTTAGCAATAAGTTGACGGTTTTGTTCAAGCATGTTTTCAATCTTGATTCTATCAATTTCGCCAAGTGTTAAGGCTTTAGAAAGAGCTTGTCCTGGATTGTTTGTGTGAACGTGAACTTTAACAAACTCTAAATCGCCGATAACTAAAACGCTGTCACCGATACCCATTAAATATTCACGCAATCTATCAATATCGGCAAGCGTAGTTCTACGCTTAAGATTTATAATGAAAAATTCGGTACAATAACCAAATTCAATTTCACCAAGATTTAATATGTCAATTTCGCTAGTTTGAGTGATTTCTTCAGTTTTTGCAGGTTCATCATCAGTTTCTTCCGTAACTTCAACAGTTTCACCCATTAAAGCCTTGAACATCCCCTTATAAACTGTAAGCAATCCCATACCGCCAGAGTCAACAACGCCTGCCTTCTTTAAAACTGGCAACAACTCTGGAGTCATAGCAAGAGCTTCTTCACCGCGCTTAATAATTTCAGTAAAAAATTGTTCAAAATCACGATGACGTTGAGCAGTTTGAGCACACTCGGAAATCATACGAGATACCGTAAGCATAGTACCTTCTTTAGGTTTGCTAACGGCAGCATAAGCAACTTCAGTTGCCTTTTTTAAAGCTTTTGCAAAAAGTTTAGTATCAACTTCTTCTTTTTCTTTCAAAACAGCACAAATACCACGAAATACTTGGGACAAAATTACGCCAGAATTACCCCTTGCACCACGTAATGCACCACGAGAAATTGCATCAGTAATTAAACTCATACGGTTTGAATTACAAAGTTTTAATTCTCTTACTGCTGATTGCATAGTAAGCGACATATTAGTTCCGGTATCCCCGTCTGGAACAGGGAAAACGTTTAATGCGTCGATCTTTGCCCTATTCGCGTCTAGTAATTTTGATGCTGTTATAACCATTTTGGTTAATATTGCACCGTTAATACTTTTCTGCATATATATAAGATTCTCCTACTTTACTAATGTTAAAATGATTTAATATGTAATTAACTATTATAATTTTACGCCAACGATATTTACGTTAACAGTATCAACTAGCATACCGGTAAACTTTTCAACCTTATAGTTAACAGCTTGTTTTAAACTATCTGCTACGGCTGAAATAGATACACCAAATTTGATAGTAACGTAAAGATCAATATGAATACGGTCGCCTTCTGTTATTACTTTAACACCATGCGTACCACCTTTTTTAAATAAACCTGAAAGGCTATCGGTAAAACGTTTATTAACAAGCTCAACAATACCGTAGCATTCTAAAGCGGCGTGCTCTGCAATTCGAGCAATGGCTTCATCAGATATTGAAATTTTACCGTAAATGTTGTTTGTATTAACCGACATAGTTTTACTCCTTAACGCATTTATTATATTTTACACTAAAATAAATTTTTTTGCAACAATTTTTAACTATATTTATATTATTATACAAAACATAGCTAAATTTTTAAAATTTTTTTTAAGTATATTAAAAAATTGCTTAAAAATCCTTGATTTTTTTTCTGAATAATGTTATATTATAAAGGCTAATGAAATTTAATGCAGTTACTTACTATTTGGAGGTGTAATATGTCAAGAGTTTGCAGTGTTTGCGGAAAAGGTAAATTATCAGGCAACAAGGTTAGTCACTCTAACCGTAAAACTCCTCGCTTATACAGCGCAAACGTTCAAAAGGTCAAAATTTTAAAAGACGGTGTAATGACCTCTGAATACGTTTGTACTCGTTGCTTAAAGAGCGATAAAGTTACTAGAGTATAATTTATTTCCCTGTTGGGCTTAAAGAATACTGAAAGTTTCAGTATTCTTTATTTTTTTTATTTTTAACATTAAAAAAACCTGATGTAGCTACATCAGGTTTTATTTTTATGCTGTATGTTTTCGTATTAAATCGGGCTTTTTAAGTCCGTTTACAACGTCTTTATCAATAACGATTTTTTCAACCGAGTCGTCATCGGGAAGTTCATACATAGAATCTAACATAAGACTTTCAAATATTGTTCTTAGTCCACGCGCACCTGTTTTTAATGCTATCGCCTTGCGCGCAATTTCGTAATAAGCTTCCTCTTTAACAACAAGTTCAACCTCATCTAATTGAACGAGCTTTTTGTATTGTTTAACTATTGCATTTTTGGGCTCGGTCATAATTTTAACTAAAGCTTCTTCATCAAGAGCATCTAAATTAACTACGATAGGTAATCTACCAACAAACTCGGGTATTACACCGTATTTAATTAAATCTTGGGGTTGAACAAACTCTAGAGCCTTTGCATCAAGTTTATTTTTAGAAGCAACGTCTCCCCCAAAACCTAAACCAGAATTATCTTTGCGCTCGTTAACAATTTTGTCAAGCCCAACGAATGCACCGCCACAAATAAATAAAATATTTGTCGTATCAATTCGTAAAAGTTCTTGTTGAGGGTGCTTTCTACCTCCTTGAGGAGGAACAGAGGCAATAGTGCTTTCAATAATTTTTAAAAGTGCTTGTTGTACGCCCTCACCCGAAACGTCACGCGTTATAGAAACGTTTTCGCTTTTTCTTGCAATTTTATCTATTTCATCAATATATATAATACCGCGTTGAGCCTTTTCAATATCAAAATTAGCATCTTGAATAAGTTTTAGCAAAATATTTTCAACGTCTTCACCAACGTAACCAGCTTCAGTAAGCGTTGTAGCATCTGCCACCGCAAAAGGAACGTCTAAAATTTTTGCAAGCGTTCTTGCAAGTAGCGTTTTTCCAGAGCCGGTTGGTCCAAGCATTAAAATATTGCTTTTATCAATTTCGATTTCATCACCGACCTTAAGCTTTTCTGCAAGATTAATGCGTTTATAATGATTATACACCGCAACCGACAAAACTTTTTTCGCTTTCTCTTGGCCAACGATATATTTATCAAGTTCTGCCTTAATTTGCGCTGGTTTTTTAAGCTTTACAACGTCGGATTTAAATTTTTTATCATCTTCTTTTATAACGCTTTCACAAACCTCAACGCACTCGTCACAAATAAATACGCCGTTAGGCCCTGCTATTAATTTTTTAACCTGTGAATTTGCCTTGCCACAAAAAGAGCAATGAAATTCTACTGATTTTGCATCGTTATTAATTGCCATTATACCTCGTTATCTTTTATAAAATACGGCATCAATTAATCCGTAAGATTTAGCTTCTTCGGCAGACATATAGTTATCTCTATCAGTATCTCTTTCAATAACTTCAATAGAATTACCAGTATTCGATGAAAGAATAGAATTTAACTTATGCTTAATTTTTAAAATTTGTTGAGCTTGAATTTGAATATCACTCGCTTGACCTTTCGCTCCGCCAAGTGGTTGATGAATCATAATTTCAGCGTTAGGTAGGGCAAAACGCTTACCTTTAGTACCGCTTGAAAGCAAAAATGCACCCATACTTGCAGCGAGACCGATACAAATCGTAGAAACGTCACATTTTATATAATTCATAGTGTCGTATATAGCAAGTCCTGCAGAAACGCTTCCTCCTGGACTATTAATATAAAGACTTATATCTTTATCGGGATCACGAGATTCAAGATATATAAGTTGTGCAACTACTGTATTTGCAACCGCATCGTCAATTTCGCCAGTAATAAAAATTATTCTGTTTTCAAGCAATCTCGAATAAATATCGTACGATCTTTCGCCTCTATTCGTTTGCTCAACAACCATTGGAACTAAAGCCATTATATGCACCTATTAGCCTATTTTATTATTATCAATTAAGAATGTAAATAATTTGTCGATTACAATTGAATTTTTAATATAATCGTATTGTTGTGCAGGCATACCTGCTTTGTATTCTTCAAAAGATTTTTCAACGGATTCAGCTTGTTCTTTAATTTTAGCGTCAACTTCTTCATCTGATGCCGTAATATTTTCACTTGCAATAATTTGTTCAACTACTAATTGAGATTTAACCCTTGATTTTGCAGGTTCAACAAGACCTTTTCTATAGTCTTCCATCGTTTGACCAGTATATTTTAAGTAGTCGGCAAGTTTAAGATTTTGATACATTAATCTGTATTCCATATCTTGTACTAAAGAATCAACTGCTTTTTGAACCATACAATCTGGAATTTCAACTTCAGAAGAATCGGTAATAAGTTTCATTAATTTATCTTCGATTTCACGTTTTGCCTTTTCTTCATTAGCTTTTTGAAGTCTTTCACTAACTTTTGATTTGTATGCTTCTAAAGATTCTTCACCAACTGCATCTTTAATGAATTCATCGTTAACTTCAGGCAATTCTTTAACCTTAATAGCGTGAAGTTTGATAGCAAATACACTATCTTTACCAGCAAGTTGTTCTGCGCCATAATCTTCTGGAAATTTTACGTTGATATCCTTTTCGCTACCGATTTCCATACCGATAATTTGATCTTCAAAGCCAGGGATAAAAGAATTCGAGCCGATAGTTAAAGAATAGTGTTCTGCACTACCACCTTCAAACTTAACGCCGTCAACCGAACCAGAAAAATCAATATCACAAATATCACCGCTTTGAACGGCCCTATCAGTAACTTCGACTTCGCGCGAATTTCTTTCGCGGAGTTTATTAATTTCATTTTCAACGTCTTCGTCAGTTACATTATACTCAACTTTTTCAACCTTTATACCCGTATATTTACCTAAAGTTACAACAGGCTTTAAAGGTGCAAGCGCAATAATGGTTATTCCGCCTTCTTCACTAAGCTTAATATCTTCAATTGAAGGACCGTCAACTAAAACGTATTCGCTTTCTTTATCCATAATGTCAAAATAATATTGACCGAAAGCAATATTGATTGCATCTTCAAAAAATACTTGCTCACCGTAAGTTTTAACTAAATAGTTGTAAGGAACGTGACCTTTACGAAAACCTGGTGCAGTATATTTTGATTTGTTTTTGTTGTAAGCTTGCATATTGGCGTTATGCCATTCTTCTTTTGTTAATTCAAACGTAGTTCTTGCTTCGTTATTTTGTGTTTTTTCTACTGTGTAGTTCATAGTATACTCCTAAGTTTTTTTAACCTAACACATTTTACCAAATTTAAAAACAATTGTAAAGTTTATTACGCCATAATTTTTACTTTTTAACAAAAAATATAACTAAATTATTGACAAAAATAATAAAATTTAATATATTTGTATTAATAAGGCGCAAAAAATTACAATCTTCAAATTATTTAGCTCGATTAATTAATATTTTTTGCACCATAAAATTACATTATTTGCGAGTATTATATGCCACAAGACGCAATTACACTATCCAAAACGGTTAACGAACTTAATAGTTTTTTTCAAGGTGCGAGAGTAAACAAGGTTATGCAACCAACAGCCGACGAAATTATTTTGTCGGTTCACGGAAAATACGGCAATGCAAAAATTAGCGTATGCACTAACGCAGTTGGAACAAGAGTAGGTATAACTAATCAAGAAAAGCGTAACCCATCAGTTCCAACAGGTTTTTGCATGTTACTTAGAAAACATTTACAAAGCGCAATAATTACAAATATTTGCACTATTCCCGGCGAAAGAATTGTAAAATTTACCTTTGATGGAAAAAATGATTTTTTAGAAAACGTTGAAAAGCAAATGTATTGCGAAATAATGGGTAAATATTCAAATACAATTTTTTGCGAAAATGAAATTATTTTAGCAACACAAAAAACCTCTGCTCTTGAATTAGGTAAAGAACGTGCACTATTAACAGGTGCAAAATATGCATTACCAAAAACACAAGGTAAGTGTGATATTTTTAATAAAATCGAATTTTGCAATACTTTAAATACTTTTACTTTTGGCGACTTAAGTGAGTTTATTTTTAATAATTTTCAAGGTGTTTCACTACCAACTGCAAAGGAAATAGTTTATCGTTATTTTGGCAATTTCTCGTTTGATTCACAAATCATAAAAATTGATAATTTCTTTGATTTTACAACACATTTTTTAAATAATTTTACTGAGAAACCTGTTGTTGCAAAATGTGGAAACAAACTGCTTGATTTTTATTTTTGCGACTATAAAACGGTTAGCGGAGAAAAGATATTTTTTGAATGTATAACTGATGCAGAAACTTATTTTTACGATACGAAAGCCGAACAAAAAGCGTTTGATGATTATAAAAACAAACTACTTTCATCCGTTAATTCAAAATATAAAAAAGAAGTTAAAAAACTTCAAATAATTGCTGAAAAAGAACTCTCTTGCGACGGAGCCGAAACTCAACGTAAGCTTGGAGAACTAATAACTGCTAATATTTATAAAATTAAACGTGGCGATAAAATAGTTATCGTTGACGATTATTATAACGAAAATCAACCACTTAAAATAATACTTGACGAACAACTTTCACCTACTGCAAACGCACAAAAATATTTTAAAAAATATGCAAAATTAAAAAATACCCTTAAAGCTATTATTCCGCAAAAAGAACAATGTACGGCTGAATGCGAATATCTAAAATCGGTTATTACTGAACTAAATACCGCACAAAATCTTGCCGATTTAGAAGAAATTAAGAGCGAATTAGTACAAAGCGGTTTAATTAAAGGCGAAGAAAGAAAAAATAACAACAAAAAAATTGAAAAAATATATTACCGTGAGTTTAGCTATTTGGGTTATAAAATCCTTGCCGGAAAAAACAACTTACAAAACGATAAGCTAACAGGCTCCGCAAAACCTGGCGATATGTGGCTTCATACCAAGGATTATCATTCAGCACACGTTATTATTCAATCATCCTCTTCACACCTGCCAAATGAAGTATTGCAAATAGCGGCAGAGGTTTGCGCTTTTTATAGCGAAGCGAAAAACGGAGATAAAGTTCCAGTTGATTATACTCTTAAAAAGTACGTTAAAAAACCACCAAAATCAAAATACGGTGCGGTTATTTACACCGATTTTAAAACAGTTTTCGTTACTCCAAACTCTCATAAAAATTTAGAAATTTAAATCAAATGGCGAGATTAAATCAATCTCGCCATTTTTCATACTATTTTTAATTTTTACCGATAATATCAGCAATTTTTAATGTTTTTATGTTAAACATAAGCAATTAAAAATTAATTACGGAATTATTTTTATAGGTTACAAATTGAATATCATAACCGTTATCCTTTATCCATTCGCTTTGATCTATAATTTCAAAACTAGAGTCTTCATCTAAATTATGAAAGAATACCTCTGCCCCACCAACAGCGTTAACTTTGGTAATATAAATTTTATCACAATACGGTAGCATTGTTTTATAAACGCTTGCCCCACCTATAATAAAAACGTCATCTGATGGATAGTCTTTTACTTTTGCTAAAAGTTCATCAACAGAATGCACGCAAATACATCCTTCGATTTTAACGTCGTTTGGACAAAGTAATATATTAGTTCTATTCTTTAAAGGTTTTGAGTTGGGTAAGGATAATAACGTATTATATCCCATACAAACAACCTTACCAATTGTTGTTTCTTTAAAAAATTTCATGTCGAGAGGCAAGGTAAACATCAAATCATTTTTCTTACCTATTCCCCACTCTTTATCGGCATGTAATATAGCTATCATACGGCAACCTCTAATTTTGCATCAAGCGGAGTTGATTTATAATCGATTAATTCAAAATCATCAACTGTAAAGTCATAAAAATTCTTTACGTTAGGATTAATTTTTAAAATAGGTGCGTCGTACTGTGGATTTTTAAACATCTTTTTTAAAGTTGGTATATGTCTATCGTAAATATGTGCGTCTGCAATAACGTGAACCAATTCCCCAACCTGTAAATTTGAAACTTGAGCAAGCATCATTAAAAGCACCGCGTATTGACAAACGTTCCAGTTATTTGCAACGACCATATCGTTTGAACGTTGATTTAATATTCCGTTAAGTTTGCCGTTTTCAACGTTAAAGGTCATAGAATATGCGCATGGGTATAAATGCATTTCGTTAAGATCGGCAAAATTATAAATATTAGTCATAATTCTGCGCGAATTAGGATTGTTTTTTAAATCATACAACACCCTATCAACTTGATCAAATTCACCCTCAGGATACTTATTTTTAACACTTAACTGATAACCGTAAGCTTTTCCTATTGAGCCAGTTTCATCAGCCCAGCTGTCCCAAATATGGCTTTTTAAATCATTTACGTTATTTGACTTTTTTTGCCAAATCCACAAAATCTCGTCAATTGCAGACTTAAAAAAAGTTTTTCTTATAGTTAAAATAGGAAATTCTTTTTGTAAATCGTATCTATTAACAATACCAAACTTTTTAACGGTATGCGCAGGCGTTCCGTCTTGCCACTTTGGCCGAACGTTATATTGTGTGTCCCAACAACCGTTATTTAATATTTCATTACAATTTTCAATAAAAATTCTATCTGCTAAACTCATTAGTTTAATCCTTTCTTATATCTTTTGTTCCATCAAGTTTTTGACCTTTAAGCCAAATATTCATAACTAACTTATGTGGTAATATTTTTGTTGTAATCCATTGAATCTTAGCCATTTTACCATAAATAGAAATATCTTTATTCTTATACAAATCTTTAATGGCCTTTTGAATAATTTTATCGGGAGTATATAAAGCGTTATACTTTATAACAACGGTTTTTTTATCTTTATCAATAGCTCTATCAAAAAATTCAGTTTTTACCCACAACGGACAAACTGCTAACACCTTAATTTTACGGTAAGCAAGTTCGCGATTTAATGCACGTGAATAACTAAGCATGAAAGCCTTAGTTGCACCGTAAACGTTTATATACGGTACTGGTTGAAATGATGAAAAGGATGCAAAATTTACAATTTTCGCGCCCTCAATCATAAAAGGTAAGGTTAAATTGGTAATCATAACCGTAGCTTTGCAATTTAAATCAATCATATTCATATAAACGCTTGTTTCAACGTTCTCGTAATGATCAAATTTACCAAAACCAGCACAGTTAACTAAAATTTTTACGTTAGGTTTTTCTTCGTTCAATTTATCTTCATAAAACTTAACGTCATCAGCATTTGAAAGA
>JAZNFS010000066.1:0-39402 GCA_045589175.1 Christensenellaceae bacterium | reverse complement strand
TTAAAAATAAAAAGTAATTATTAAATGAATCAAACAAAATTTGGTGCGTTTATATTTGGGCTTTTACAATGGATGAAATTAGACCGATTGATGGTGTAGTGAAACAACCAAACCCTTTTTTAGAAGAAATAAAGGGAATTACAATAGTTGTTTTTGCCACACTTTTATATTCGATTACTACTTATAT
Source organism: Christensenellaceae bacterium (assembly GCA_045589175.1). GTDB lineage: Bacteria > Bacillota > Clostridia > Christensenellales > Borkfalkiaceae > HGM11416. The sequence goes on along the minus strand of JAZNFS010000066.1, from coordinate 39,215 downwards.
GTTCGTTTTGCCAAACGATTTTGCCCCAAGTGGTCTTAGCGGGATATTGGCATTCGTATCATATCGTACTGAAAGTTTAAATATGGGTACGTTTACATTATTATTTTTAAATATACCGCTATTAATCTTAGGTTTTTTCTATTTATCTAAAAGGTTTGCTCTGCGTACCACTATTAGCGTTTTTGTTATGTGCGGAAGTTTATTCTTACTTGGGCTTATCGACAAAGACGGGAAGTTGAAATTTGTTGGTTTAACTCCAAATGGCGAAAGTGACTTTGGTAAAAAACTTTTTGCTAGTGCAATTGCTGGTGTTTGCGCGGGAATAAGTATTGCACTTACTTTTAGGCATAGTGCATGCCTAGGTGGGGTTGATATTTTAGTTAATTGTATTCAAAAGAAAAAACCGCGAGCGAACGTTTCAATATTACTATTTGGATTTAACGCGATTATAATTTTAGCTTCTTGTTTTGTTTTTGAAAATGGTGATTGGATTATACCTGAAAGCGCCTTTTTTTCAATAATTTACGTTATGGTTTTTAGTAAAGTTACCGAATACGTTATGAACGGTATAAAAAAAGCCTTAAAATTTGAAGTGGTTACCGAACATCCTGATGAGCTAGCTCGTGAACTGATTGACAAATTAGGCCATAGCGTTACCGTTACTAATGCAAAAGGAATGTATGCAAATAAAGAAAAATATTTGCTTATTTGCGTTGTGCGCAACAATCAAGTTGCAGATTTTGAAAAAGTTTTAAAAAAATATCCCGATACCTTTGCTTTTGCATCATCGGTTAGTGAAGTGTTTGGGGTGTTTTTTAAATAAAGGTTCTGTCACAAAATACGGTTGATAAAATACACTTTATCTACTGTGCAAAAGTTCGTTATTTGAAAATTTTAGACATTCCCGTGACTAACAGGGTCACTCCCTGCCTAAAATTTACAAAGTGTCTGCTCTTGCTTAAATCTAAAGCGTATTTTAGACTTTAGTTTAAGTATATTGGTTTCAATAAAAAATCAACCAATTGTTGTGACATCGCCTAAATAAAATAAAGGGAGCTTTTTATGAAAATTAAAAAAAGTAGCATAATATCCTTTGCTATAGTTACAGTTTGCTTTTTAACCTTATTTTTAATAGGTACCTTTTACGATTTAGAAATAAGTAAAAAACTAGTTGATCTTGAAAGCGGAAACTATTATTCAAAAAATTTTTTTGGTGCTTTCTTTGAAATAATAGGTGAAACGCCTATTTACTGGTTAAGTGTTTTTGCTGGCGGAATAATTTTTTATAATGCAAAACGTCGCGAAAAAAGCTGGATTACAATAGTTTTTATGATTTTAGGTTTAGCCGCATCTGTTGGTATGGCAACCTATTTGGTTTCAAGATTATTTAAGTATTCTTCACAACACTTTGGATTTGAACATTTACTTGGCGGTACAAGCGACTTCATTTGCTATTTATTACTTGGTGGATGTATAACTTTTGTAGTATTTTATTTTATGAGAAAAGTTCCATCAGTGTTTTTTAATAGAATGATAGTTTGGGCGTTTGTTTTCTTTGCGGTAGTTGTAACTCAAAGACTTTGTACTTCTACTTTAAAGTCTCTTGCATCACGACCAAGATATAGAGCAATGTTTATGCTTCAAGATTTTGATATGTTTAAAAGATGGTACGAGTTCCAGGCAAAGCCCGAGATTTTAGAAGATTGGAAAAATCTTTACGGTGCTACTAGCGACTGGTTTAAGTCGTTCCCATCAGGGCATAGTAGCGCGGCGGCAACCGTTATTGCGTTAACTTATATACCAAGTATGTTTGAAAAAACAAACAATATAAAGGTAAAGGCTATCGTTATTTCGGCTTCAGTTCTTTATACTTTATTGGTAATGCTTTCAAGAATAGTTGTGGGAGCACATTTCTTAACCGACGTTTGCATGGGCGCATATATAACCTATTTATGCTTCTTGCTTTGTAATGCGATTGCAAAGCTTGTTATGAAAAAACTAAAAATAACTCCTTTACAAGAAAACAGTAAGCCAATTATAGTGGAAGAAAGCATATAGCGTAAAGTTTTTTTAACGATCATTTTAAATTAATTTAGAAAAATGCTTAAAAATATTTGCAAATTTATTATTAAATGTGTTAATATAATTAAGCATTAATAAGGCCTCATGGTCAAGCGGCTAAGACGTCACCCTCTCACGGTGAAAACTGGGGTTCGATTCCCCATGGGGCTACCAAAAAATACTGCAGAAAAGGATACGTTTTCTGCAGTATTTTTTTATCCATTGCGAAAGCAATAGTATATCATCACGCTCTAGCGTGTATATTATCGCCGTTTAGCGTATATTGTCAGCCCATTTGGGCTTGTACATCATCAACGCACGAAAATGCGCTGGATAGCGAATCAAAAAGTGTAAAATATTCAAAATTTAATATTTTGCAAAAAAATATCGTCTACCACATATTGGGGTTCGACAATATTCTTTTTGGTGCCGCCAGTGGGTACCTTTCAGGGACCGCCTGCCAAGCTAGCAACACGAAAACTGCGTAATGCGTTTTAAAATCAATGTACTCGTATTAAATATATCTAACGGCGGAATTTTCGCCATGCTCAAATTGCGAACTCTTTTGCAATACTTCGTTTGCAAAAGTGATTCTCAGCCAATCACTGTCAGAACGAAAAATGCATCTAGGAAAAATCCTAAATGCATTTTTGGTGCCCCATAATATGACTATGTCAAAATCATAATTTTATAGGACTCATATTATTTTTAATAATATGACTTCATTAAAAGTTTCTACAATTTCCAAATTTTTGTATTTTTAAAAGTTATTAAATACAATTTTTTTTACCATTTTGAACGTGCTTTTATCGGCTTTCCTTTAGCGGTAGCTCTTACGATTATTTGCTTATAATTTTCTTCAGCGCGTAAAACATTGACGTCTAATAATTTATCTTCGCCTAAAACCTTTAAAACCTTAATGCCTTTTTTTAAAAGGTGTGAATTGAATTGCAAAATCATATCGAATTTAACGTTAGAGTCGGCAATAAAACAAAAATCATCTTCTGTGTGATATCTTAGCGGTTTAAAATAATTAGCAATAATATTTCTTCCTAACTTTTATAAGTTTAACGTTGTTTTTAAATAACCCAAAAGCCAAGTAGATTTATGCTACTTGGCTTTGATATTACCTATCAGTTTAAAGTGTAAATTTTATAAGAGAAATTGAATTATAAATTGTTTAATGGTTTTTTTATAAGTAAATTAATCTTTCAAATTAGCAGTATATTTTTTACGATACTGCGTAGGCGTTAAAGCGGTAATAGATTTAAAATTATGATTAAATGAACTAACACTATCATAACCTAAGTCAATAGAAATATCTAAAATTGATTTGGATGTTATTCGTAAAAGACGTTTTGCATACAGTATTTTTAAATTGTTCAGGTATTCGATAAGCGTTTGTCCAATATATTGCTTAAATAATCTTGCTAAACGTGAGTATGAATATGGAGTATGGAGTGCAAGTTCATTTACTGATAAACTGAAGCATTCGGGTGAATGTAAAAAGTTTAAAAATGAATTTAGCCAATTGGGATAAGCCTCGTTAGAATTTATTTTTTGATAAAAATAAACGTTTATTAATTGATGTAAAAGCAGTATGGAATGTTGTTCATAAAGTTTTTTTGGTGTTGATTGAGCAATTAACGCTTGCTTTGTTATTGAATCAATAAATGAACTTTCAAGAAAGAAATGTAATGGTTTTTCATCTTCTAAGTCAAGGGCAAATTCATGATAATATGAAAATAGGCAATTTGCCATTTCATTTGAAAAGGTAATGTTAATGTGCTGAGTATCCCTATCATTTTCAACGTATTCCAAATAGTGATAGTCGTTAGGGCGAATTATACAGGCATATCCTTTACTTCCAATTTCTTGCACCCCGTTAATTGTATGCTTTAATTTACCCTTTAAAATTATAAAAATTTCCCAGTGAGTATGAGTGTGAGGGTATGGAAAGTCAACATTTAGCCAGTTAAACGATGCCCTGATCGTTGGGTATGGGCTACTGACCTTTAATGATGCTTTTGTTATTTTTTTAGTTGGCGTAAAATTAATTGATGGTGCACTTTGATTTTTCATAACAATTTTATCATACATAAAAAAGCTAATTAAGTCAAGAAAAATTTATTGCTTTGGCACAAATTGACAACAAAAAAGAGCTTAATTAATTGATTTAGCATAATATTACAAATAATTAGCATACAACGACAAGATTTTTGATTATATGAATGTTATAATAATGGCGTAGTAGAATGAAACTTTGGGGTATTTTGCCCTTTTGTCAAAATTTATTCTTAATGTTATAAACGAAAAATTCTTAGTTTAACTTTTGGAGAAATAGTATGCAAACTCTTAAAATAAATTTTAAAAACGCCAGTGGATCTATTAAGCCTATGAATGCCGTTAATAACGGACCTGCCGGGCATCCTGAACGAGGGGTTACCAATTTTGAAGATTTTAAGGCGGCTCGTATCCCATATGCACGTCTTCATGATGCATCTTTTTGTTCGGGAATTTACGGTGGTGAATACTCAGTTGACGTGCATAGGGTTTTTCCAAACTTTGATGCGGATGAAAACGATCCAAGTTCGTATATATTTACACCTACCGATAAATATTTACAATTTATTGAAGCGGCAGGAACAAAAGTATATTACCGTTTAGGCGCATCTATTGAGCACAGCCACAAAAAAGGAACTTTTCCACCAAAAGACTACTTAAAATGGGCACGTATTTGCGAGCGTATCATTTTACACTATACTCAAGGTTGGGCAAACGGATTTTATATGGATATTGAATATTGGGAAATCTGGAATGAGCCTGACTGTGGTAATCCAGATGGCAGCAATCCTTGTTGGCAGGGAACTCAAGATGAGTTTGTGGAATTTTTCTGTACTGTTGCAAAATATTTAAAGAATAGATTCCCAACTTTAAAAATAGGTGGACCTGCTTTTTGTAACGTGATTGATAACTATTTTGCAGATAGATTATTACGCGAATTAAAAGAACGCAATATAAAAATTGACTTTTTCTCATATCACTGTTATGAAAATACACCAGAGGGAATGAAAAGAGCCATTGATACAGCAAATATGTGGCTTGAAAAGAATGGTTATACCGATATTGAAACAATCTTAAACGAATGGAATTATATTCGCGGATGGATTGGAGCTGAGTATACTTATTCAATGAAAGCCATTGCTGGTTTAAAGGGCGCATCTTTCTTAGCCTCAGTTATGTGCGTTGGCCAAGCAAGTAATTTAGATATGCTTATGTATTACGATGCTAGACCTTCAACTTATAACGGATTATTTGATGAGTTTTTTGATAGAAGAAAGGGATATTATCCAATCAATATGTTCTCGGATTTGCAAGAACTTGGTACTTACGTGCCAACAGAGTACAGCGAGAATATTTATTCTTGTGGCGCTACAAACGGCACTAATTCTGCAGTTATGGTTTGCCATTATAATGATGATGATAACGCACCAGCAAGAGAAGTTGAATTACAAATAGAAGGTTTAAACAAAAATGACAATCATTACATTGAAGTATATGTTTTAGATGATGAACATGATTGTGAAAAAGTAGCAGATTATGTAATTATTGGTGAAAATGCAAAATTAAATCTTACAATGAAAAATTTTACAACATATTATGTAAAAGTTGCGAAATAAAGGAGTTTTAACAATGCTATTTGAAAAAAGTAAATGGATATGGAAACAAGGCGAAGTTGATGCCGATGAATATGCTGAGTTTTATCAATCATTAAATTGGAAGGGCGGCGATTGTTCAATTCGCCTATCCTGTGATGGCGATTACACATTGTTTGTAAATGGTAAGTACGTAGCCAGCAACCAATACGGTGATTTTGAGTGGTATAAGGTTTATGATCAAATAAATATAACTGAATACTTAAAACAAGGCGAAAATCATATTGCTATTTTAGTTTGGTATTTAGGCTTAGATTCCTCGCGTTATGCAAAAGCGCCAGCAGGCTTGATTTTTGAAATAGAAGAAGATGGGAAAGTTGTTTTATTTAGCGATAAACATACGCTTTCAAGAGAAAGCATAGCATATAAAAACCGCCTTAAAAAGTGGATTACAGGTCAACTAGGTTGCTCTTTTGAATATGATGCAACAAAAGAAAACTATTGGTTAGAAGGTGAAGGCGTAAACTTTATACCTTCTGTAATAGTGGATAAAAAATGTGAATTTTATGCTCGTCCTATAAGAAAACACAAAGTTTTAGAACCTGTTGAAGCAAAAGAAATTTTACAAGAAGGTAAAAAACACTATACATTTGATTTGGGTAAAGAAATAGTTGGATTGTTTTCATTATCGTTAACAACTGATAAAGAGCAAAGGATAACAGTTGCTTGGGGCGAAGATTTACAAAATGGAAAGGTGCGCAGAAGAATTGGTGGAAGAGATTTTACCTTACACTACGTAGCGAAAAAAGGTTATAACAAATACACAAACTATATGCTAAGAATTGCTGCTCGCTATATTGAAATTGATTTAGAAGAAGAATGTTCAATACTAAGCGTAAGTATTTTACCTCAGGTTTACGGCGCAGTAAAAAAACCTTTTGCGCTAGAAAATGAGCTTGATACTAAAATATATGATTTATGTGTTAATTCATTACAATTATGCATGATGGAGCATTATGTAGATTGTCCTTGGCGTGAACAATCATTATACGCATTCGATTCACGTAACCAAATGTTGTGCGGTTACTATGCTTTTGAAAATGCCAATGCTGAATATGCAAGATCTAATCTTTTGCTTATAAGTAAGGACAAAAGAGAAGATGGCTTAACTGCAATTTGCTATCCTTGCGTAAAGGATTTAACAATTCCATCATTTTGTATGTATTACATAATTGCTGTTGAAGAATACTATCGTCATACGGGTGATATATCGCTTGTAAAAGAGGTGTTTAACCGCGTTAAACGTATTATAGACAGCTTTATGGAAAATTTAAACGATTACGTTATTTGTAGATATGAGGGTGTTAATCATTGGAATTTCTATGATTGGTCGGATTATTCAGAAGGTAACTTATGGAATTCTGACGAGCCTATTCCTGATATGATGATTAATGCTTTAACAGCATGGGGACTTGATACTTTTGAAAAGCTTTGCAATTTAGTTGGCGAAAAATTCGAGTATAGCGGAGTTGCAGATAAAATAAGAGAAAATATTCGCGAACGTTTCTTTAACAAAGAAAAGGGTGTTTTCACGATGCTTGAAGGTACAGAGCAATATACTGAACTTGCAAATTCTTTTGCTGTTAAAACTGGTATTGCTAATGAAGAACAGTCAAAAATTATTTGTGAAAAACTTGCAAATGATGAATTAGTGCCAATGTCGCTTAGTATGAAAACCTTTAAATACGACGCGTTACTTAAAACTGATGAAGCAAAGTATAAAGAACGTGTATTTGAAGAAATTAGATCAGATTATAAACGCATGTTAGATGCAGATTCTTCAGCAACATGGGAAACGGTGGATGGGGCTGTTGCTTTTGACAACGCTGGAAGTTTATGCCATGGATGGAGTGCAATTCCTATTTATTATTATCATAGGTACGGAAAAAAAGCCTAATTTGATTAAAGGCTATTATCTTAAGCAAATTTTAAATAACCTATTTAAATGAGGTAAATTATGATAAATCAAATTATTCATGAAGTTCAAAAACAATTAAATTGGACTGCAAGTAGAGAAATTGAATGTTTAAAATGGAACGAAAACGCATTAAAAATTGTTGCTAATAGCAAAAAAATACAAATACACTACTCAAAAAATTATCAAATTGCTCGTGCTCTTTTGGTTGCTAAAACGAAGGGTGAATTAAATTACGAATATAAAGAAGATTACCAATACGATAGCATATCGTACATGGCAGACTGCTCAAGAAACGCCGTTTTAAATATTGAAACTGTAAAAAAATTAATACGTACGTTATCAATGCTTGGCTATAATGAGCTACAACTTTATATGGAAGACACCTATGAAATAGAAGGTGAGCCTATGTTTGGTTATTTGCGTGGCAGATATACGCAAAACGAACTAAAAGAAATGAATGCTTACGCGCAAAATTATGACGTAGAGTTAGTTCCTTGTATTCAAACTTTAGCGCACATAAAACAAATTCAACGTTGGGCGCAATATGCAGGGTTATTTGATTGTAACGACATTTTACTTTGCGGTGATGAAAAGGTGTACGCTCTTATTGATAAGATGTTTTCAAGCCTTGCAAATTGTTTTAGTAGCAGAAAAATTCATCTTGGAATGGATGAAGCGCATATGCTTGGTCGCGGGCGCTATCTTACTCAAAACGGATACAGAGATCCAATACTAATTTTTGTTGAACACTTAAACAAAGTTAATGAAATTGCTAAAAAATATGGATTTAAGTGTATGATTTGGGGAGATATGTTCCATCGCTTATGTAATGGAAGTTATGAGGGTAACTTTAGCGACGGTGCAAATAATATTACTTTAACAAACGAGATTATGAAAAAATTGCCAAAAGACGTTGAACTTGTTTATTGGGACTATTATGCAACTCAAACTGAGCATTATATTAATATGATAGACTCATACAGTAGTTTTGAGAATGAATTATGGTTTGCAGGTGGTGTTTGGAAGTTTTCTGGTTGGGTACCTCATAATAATTATGCAATTAGCACAATCAAAGCTTCAATACCAGCAATAAAAGCTAAAAATATTAAAAAGATTATGACTACTGGTTGGGGTGATGACGGTGCAGAGTGTTCAATTTTTGCAGTTTTACCATCAATTGCATATTTTTCACTTTATGCTTTAGGCAAAACTCATGCTGAAATTGAAGATCAATTCCTTGCTTTAACGGGTTACACTTTAGAAAATTACTTAAGAGTTGATGATTTACATTATTTATATAGTAAATCACCAGTTAAATTGCCTATTACCGTAACCAAAAATGCACTATATAATGATTTGTTCTTAGGTTATTTAGACAAGCTTCATAAAGGTGAAAGAAAAGAGTGTTTTGAAAAGGCTATTTTAAGAATGAAAGAAGTGCCAAATGGTGAATACGATTATATTTTTAAAACGCTAGTTTCTTTTGGCGAAGTTATGATGCTTAAATACGATATGGGTATAAGAATTCATAATGCCTACGATAAAAAGGATAAAACTGAGCTTTCAAAAATCGTTGAAGATATTGATTTACTAATTATTAAATTAGAAGAATTTTACGAAGCATTTAGAACTTGTTGGTATACAGAAAACAAACCACAGGGCTTTGAAGTTCAAGATTTGCGTTTAGGCGGACTTAATATGCGTCTTAAAAACTGTAAACGAGTTTTACAATCGTATATAAACGGTGAAATTGAAGAAATTCCAGAACTAAAGGAAAAGCTTACTGAAGAAGCGTTCGGTAGCGCAACTGTTGATAACTTTAACGTTAATACTTGGAACGTGAACTGTACTGCAAACGTACTTTTCTAAAAAAGGTTTTAAAATAGGGTTGTTATAAAAATTCAATACTAAAATAGTGTTTAGTTTGTGAGTATTCAAAACAACTTTATTAAAAGAAAATAAAAAATGGGAGAAAAATCATGCGTAAACAAACAAAAAGGAATTTGATAGTAATTCTTAGCTTACTTTCAATCGCTTGTTTTACTAGTTTTGCGTTTGGATGTACGGGGGATAAGCCTATTACAGAGGGTATAGCCTTTAACGAAATTACATTTGGCGATCATACCTTTGACGTAGGCGATCACCCAAATTTTGCGGTTAAAATCGGTGAAAATAAAGTAGATAAGGTGCTTGTAAACGATATTGAGCTAAAAACTAGTGAATATATTGTAAAAAATGGTTACTTTGCATTTGCTTATGATAACTTTAAAGAAATGGGGCTTGGTAAGCATAACGTTAAAGTAGTTTTTGAACAAGGAACAAAAGAATTTACTCTAACTATTACAGACGTTCAAGCTGCTAAATTTGATATTTCTATTTCTGAAAGCTATGAAATTGGTGATATTGATTTACCTAAAGCAACTATTTTAAACGAATATCAAGATTTTAGTATTGAATATTCGCTTACAAAAGATGGTGAAGAAGTTGTTTTAAGTGATAATGGTGAATCGTTTGCTGTTTCGTTTAGTGAAGCTGGTAATTATAAATACAAACTTGCAGTAACTAAGAATGGTAGCGTTACCGATCACGTTTATAATATTTGTGTAAGTGACAGTTTTGAATACGCTTTGGGCAAAAACTACGTTGAAAAAGATTTGCTTAAATATTTCTCGGGTACTGTTGCCTGTTCGTGGGATACAACAAGGGGCGCAATTAAAGCTACCGAATATCTTGGCATTTCAAATGAACTTATAAACAGAGCTAGATATGCAGGTCATAATTATTTAGAAGTTGTTTTATCAACTGACATAAACAAACCATCATACGGTTCATTCCAATACAAGGCAACCGATAAGAAGGGCGTATCTCTCGGTGGAGAATTTTATGCAACCGACGGATTGCAAACAATTCTTATTGACTTAACTGCCGTTAAAAATAAAGATGGCGTAACAGAAATAGCAAGAGGTCGTGATGGCTTACCAATATATATTTATAGTGCGATTTTTAGAGAAAACGCTTTAAACGATAACGTTAACTATGCTGCACACGCATATAAGAACGCAAATATTTGGACGGCAACTGATGGTGATGGTACTCCTTGGGATTATCGCGTAGGCGATTATATGGAACTTTGGACATACCAAACCATTAAAGTAAAAACTTCATTATTTAAACAAGCAATTGATCTTGGATATACACACGTAGTTTACGAAGCTGAAAACGCAACTCGAGGCGCAGTTTTATATTATAACGAAAATTTAAATGCAAATCAAAGTGACTTAAACGATAGTACGGCAACTAGTTCAAAAGAGTTTGAAAACGGATACGTTTCTGTTGCAATGAATATTGCGGCTCTTGCAAATAGCGATAAAGAATACGTTTATTTAGCAGGCGTTACAAGTGGTAAACTTTTAACAACCGGTTTAACGTTTACGAATAAACCTGTTACTAACGCAGTTGTAACCTTTAATGGTGAAGAAAGTATAAAGCAACGCGTAATAGTTGGTGAAAGTTTTGATATGACTAAATTTGGCGTATCTCTTGGAAATAATGCAATAACCGATATTACTTGGACTTTAAATGGTGAAAAAGTTGATATGACGAATAGTGCGTTATTACTACCAGAAGGAACTTACACTTTAAAAGCCAAAATAATAGGCGAAAGCGGTAGGGGTAGTGCAAGTTGCGTATTAGCGGTTGTTCGTCCACTTGAAGCAGCTGAAATTGAAGGCGAATTAGTTACCGAAGATAGAATGTATTTATGGCAATCTGCAGGCGAATTTAGATGGGCTGGCAGATATATTGCTGAAAGTTATTTATCGTTATCGGCAATGGCAATAGCTAAGGCTAAAGAAGAAGGCAAAAATTATTTAGAAGTTACTGCAATTGCAGAAAACGGTTGGCTTGGCGTTGATATAAGACCTGGCTCAGTAAATGAATTTAAAGCAAGCTGTTCAACATTTGACGGTGAAAATACCTTTATTATTGACTTAACTAACATTACTGCTGATGATGGATTTGTTAAATTATTATGGGTAAACGAATTTACTGTTGGATTAAAGCATGCCGAATTTGTTGAAAAACCAGTAAATAGTAAGGTTAACTATGCTCAATGGGGTTATACTTCACAAAATATTATTAGTGTAAGTAGTGGTGCGGTTCATTCAGTAAATGATATTGAAGAATTAAAGAGTATATTCGATCCTGTTAGCCAACTTTGGAAAACATTTATGGTAGCAAAAGCTGGCAGTTTTGCAATCGACAAGAGCATCGTTCAAGATGCTGTAGCAAGCGGGTATACAAAAGTACGTTTAGACATTATTGCTACTAATAGCGCATCGAAGGTATATTATGAAAATAAGCTTTCACAAAGTGCCTTAACTACAAGTGCAAGCAATAACGCTTCATTTACTAATAAGCGAGTTTCAATAACTATTGATATAACTAACGTAGCAAGCATAAGCGGAAATCAAGTATATCTTGCTGGAACAAACTCTGGTTGGTTAGTATTAGAAGGTTTATATTTCACAAACTAAAGGCGTAATAGATAACAAAAACTTAAAATGTGCAAATAAGCAAGGTGAAATTAAATGGAACTAAACGATAATAATTTTTATTCAATACACAATTCGTATATTGTAATTAAAAAGATTAACAATAGATTACACTTTATAAACATTCGCGGTTGGAAGGGCGAAACAACTATTTTTAGTTTGTTTTGCGACCACGCAGAAATAGCCGAAGATTATAGCAAGCTTGTTTGTACTTACAACGGATTATCGCACGAAATTGCTTTGTATGGAAAATTTGGGGTTATAATAAAGGGAAGCGAAAGCCTTTTAGCAACTTACCACAAATTAAAAGATTGCATAAACGTAACCCCTGGATACGAAGCGATTTCGTGTATGAAAAGAAATAAAGCAATATTCGTTAACGATTATAAAAACGAGGGTTATTTATGGGTTTATCCTATAAAAGGTACAGCCGAACTTATTGCTAATAAAGATAATAGTTGTTCGGGTTATGAAAGTATTGTTTTTGATATTAAACCAAGTGGCGGTTGTTATGAAGTAAAACTATTAACTTCATACGATATGGGAACTTTGGTATATACCGACGATAACGAAACTTTTGAAAGTGCAACGAACAAGGTAAAAGAAGATTTTGCAAATTGGAAAAATAAATACCACGACGTACCTGATGAATGGGTGTATACAATGTGGGTTAACTTTGTTGGAAAGCACGGAATTTTACCAACCGATAGCCAAGTATCGGGCAAAATGGGAATGCGCGCACTTTGGTCTTGGGATAATTTGTTTTCAGCAATGGCTCTTGCCGGAAGGTTTGACCAAAAGGCTTACGATTTATTTATGATGCCATATCGTTTTTTAAAAGAAAACGGATATATGTTCGACAGTATTACCGATGATAAGATAAATTATTCATACACAAAACCGCCTGTTCACGGCTTTGCGTATGCTTATCTTATGAAACAAAGCGAGTTTTTTAACCGTAAAGAAATTTTGCAAGAAGTTGTTTCTGTAATGCGCAAAAATACTGAATATTGGTTATACAATCGCGCAGAAGAACCTTTTTATATTCACGGAAATGATTCTACTTGTGACGATGCAACTTGCTTTAACAAAACAAAAATTGTTCTTTCACCCGATATTTTTGCACTACTTTCTGTTCAATGCGAAACTATATCTACTATTTACAAAAAGCTTGGAGAACTTAAAGAAAGTGAGTATTTTAACAAACTTTCATTTAACTTAGCAAAAAGAGTAGAAGAGTTTGTTACTAACGTTGGAATGAGCCTTAAAGATATGCAAACGGGCGAATATATTGAAGGCGAAAGCTTACTTTTATACCGAGCATTTATTGTTTACGATAAATTAAGTGATAATGCAAAAAAGATATTTTTAAATAAAATAAAAGCATTTGAAACAAATTGTGGTTTTGCATCAGAGCCGGTTAATAGTCCAAATTACGATGGTAGCGGATATTGGCGAGGCGCTGTTTGGGCACCAGACCAAGTTTTGATGTATCACGCTTTAATTAAAGCTAATAAAAAAGATTATGCTAAAAAAATGGCTCAAAATTACGTTGAAGCCATTAAAAAAATAGGTTGTTATGAAAATATAAACGGAACAAAAAAAATAGGCAATAACTGTAGCGTATTTTCATGGACGGCAGCCGTTGCAATTTGGCTGTACTACGAAAGCTTATAAAAGGCAAACGTAGTGCAACTAATAAAACACATTTGCAAAGTGTTTGCAAATTTAAATTAGGAAATACCCTTGCCATAGGGTGTAAATATTATAATTTAGGAGGAAAAAATTATGGCAAAATTAAGAAAATTGGCGTTATTATTTACGACAATTTTAATGATGAGCGTTTTAGTATTTGCATCAGCTTGTTATTCAATTGATGATACTAGCAGTGGCGGATCAAGTGTTGCAGACTCAAGCACTCCAGACGTTGATATTGATGATTCAAGCACAACGCCAGACCCTGTTACTTACACTATTACCTTCGTTAATCATGATGGCGAAGAATTAGAAGTGGTAACCATTGAAGAAGGTGAAACTCCTGTTTATTCAGGCGAATTACCTGTAAAAGAATCTTCTGTTGAAAAAGATTATACGTTTGACGGTTGGAATCCAATTCTTGCCCCTGCATCAGCTGACGTAACTTATACTGCAGTATTTGCTGAAAGCGCAAGAAAGTATACAATCACTTGGAAGAATGCCGACGGTAGCGAACTTGCAAGCGAACAAGTAGCATACGGCGAAGTTCCTGTATACGAAGGAACACCAGCTATGGATCAAACTGTAAGCACAGTTTACACTTTTGCAGGTTGGGACGTTGATCCAGCTGCTGTAACCGGTGATGCAGTTTATACTGCAACTTATACTGAAACTGCAAGAAAATATTCAGTTGTTTTAGTTAAGAATAACGGTGAAGAAAACGTAAGTTTTGAAGTTGACTACGGAACTGAAGCATCAGTTTTATACACAATGATTCCAGAAAAAGTTGGCAACACCTTCACTGGTTGGTTTGTTGGCGAAACTAAAGTTGAAAACAGCGATATAGTTGATAGAGATTTAGTAATCACTGCAGGTTGGGAAGTTAACAATTACGCAGTTAAGTTTGTAAACGATGATGATTCAGTTTTACATTCTGTTGAATTACCTTATGGCGAAGTTATCGTTTATACTGCAACTCCTTCAAAGGAAGCAAGTGAAAGCACAGAATATACCTTTGCTGGTTGGACTCCTGCTTTTGAAAACGGCGTAACTACTGTTCCTGTTGATGGTATTACTTTTAAAGCAACTTATACAGAAACAGCAAGAAAATACTTAGTTAAATTCTTAAATAACGATGGTAGCGAACTTGCAAGTTCACAAGTAGAATACGGCACAGTTCCTTCATTCGAAGGTACTCCTGCTTACGTTGGCTTTAGCATTTTTGAACATGCTTTCAAAGCTTGGGATGCTGAATTAGTTGAAGTTATTGGCGAAGCTACTTATACTGCAACTTACGAAGTATCTGGCACTGCTGAAATAGCAACTATTGATGCTTTAAATGCAGGCGTTTGGGAATGTATGGGCGCTAATGGGGACGGAACTTACTATATTTGTGGCGCTGGCAGACAATTTGGTTGGAATGCTGGTAACTTTGTAGAAGCGCAAAACGGTATTGGTATTTCTAACGCATTAGTTATGCAAGCAAAAGAAGCTGGTTATAACTACCTTGAAGTAGCAGTAAAAGCAACTAACTGGTTCTCTGTTTCTAATAAACCTGTTTACAATGCATGGGCTACAACTAACCAAGAATACTGCGATATGGCTAAACCAGAAGGCGATTATATCGTTATTGATTTATCTAACATCGAACAAACAAATGATTATACTTTATTGGCAACATGTAGTAACGTAGTACACGTTATGAATGCAAGATTTGTTAATACTCCTGTTACAGAAAACGTTGATTTTGCAAGCATTTTATATTGCTACGCAGCTAATGAAAACGGTAATGGTAATTCTCCTAACGGCGCAATTACTAAATATATAGATAACAACAACGGTAAAGGCGGTATGTATTGGGCGCAAAATAGTAAAGCAGGTATTCAAAAATATTTAGGTACAAACCTTGTAAGAGAGCCTGAAAACTATTCAGCCGACGTTGGATTTATGGGAACAACTGATCTAGGCAATGGCGCTACCGTATATTTAAAAGACCACGTTGGTGATACAAATTCTGGCAATCCTACTGTTGAACAAGCTTTGGCTTCTGGTATGAGTAAACTTGTAGTTACCGTTTACGTAAGCAACGTTGACGCTAAAGTATATTACTGGGATAAGGCAAAAGAATGGGAAGCAAATATTGAAAGCGAAGGAGCTTTAGCTACAATTGATGAAAACGGTTTTGCTACAGTTACAATTGATATTAGTGAATTTGATGCTGCAAACGCAAACTATTTAACTCTTCCATACCTAAAAGGTAATAACGGTGACTGGATGGCTTATATGAGCATTAAATTTGCAAAATAATAACAAACAAAAAATTAAACTAACTAATTAGGCGTGCTTATAGGGCGAAAGGGGGAGCACCTCTTTTCGCCCAATGGCGCACCAAATAAAATAGCAAAATTATATAATCAATGGTAAATTATGAAAATTATTGAAGCTATAAAACAAAGAAACGAAGATTTAAGGGCAAAACCCGTAACTATTGCTTTTTTAGGTGATAGCGTAACGCAAGGCTGTTTTGAATGTTATAAAACAGAGCAAGGGTTAGATACTATTTTTGATTATAAAAGCGCTTATTCTACCAGGGTTAAAGAAATGCTTAATTTTTTATACCCAAGGGCGCAAATAAACATTATAAACAGTGGTATTAGCGGTGACGGTGCGTATTGGGGCTCGGTAAGAGTTGAACGCGACGTTTTAGAATATAATCCCGATTTAGTTGTTGTTTCTTATGGGCTTAACGATAGCACTCACGGAAGAGAAAATCTTGATAATTACTGTAATTTACTTGAACAAATTTTTGAAAAAATTAGTAAAAGAAATATCGAAACAATTTTTCTTACTCAAAACTATATGAATACAAAAACAAGCGTGCATTTGCAAGATGACGTTTCAATTTCGCTTTCAAAAGAATTTGCTGAAAAAATTCAAAATATAGGTGTTTTAAAGGATTATTTTGAAGTTGCCAAAAAGGCTTGTGAAAAATGGAACGTTACTGTGTGCGACCTTTATTCTTGGTGGGAAACCTTAGAAGGCGCTGGGGTAGACGTAACCGAACTTTTGGCAAACAAACTTAATCACCCTGTTCGCGAAATGCACTATTATATGGCTATAAAGCTAATTGAAACTATGCTTACTAAATAGCAAGGGTTAGCCCTTTATTTAGCTAAGTTAAAAGCTTTAACTTTAAAAATAATGGCAAATTTTAAACGTTGTTTAAAAAATGCTTTATATATAAAAAATAACATATTAAGGAGAAAAATTATGAAAAAACTAACAAAAGCAATTGTAATTGTTTTATCGGCAATCACGATGTTTACCACAGTCGCTTGTACTGGCACTCCAGTAGGACCTGGTCCTAATAATAGTGAACACGTTCCCGATAAGAACAAAATTCAAATTTACGTTGACGTTTACAACGGTGGTACTGGTGTTCAATGGATTGAAGATTTGGCTGCAGAATGGAATGCTACACAAACAGAATTTGAAGTTTTTATTAACGGTAAAGAAAAATTCAATATCGAAACTGCTATTGCTCAAATGCAATCTGGTTTAAGTGATACTTCTTCAACGGTATTCTACACTGTAACGCCTTCGTACGGAACTGCTTTTATCGATAAAGATTATCTTGTTGATTTATCAGACGTTTTAGCACGTGACGTTGATGGTAACGGTACAACAATTGGCGATAAACTTGGAACTTCAGCCGAATACGTTGAAGGTTGGAAGCGTATTGCTTCTAAGAGCGATGGAACTGGTATGTATGCATTACCATACGCCGATTCATACAATGGCTTCGTTTACGACCACGATACTTTCTTAGAAAACGGTTGGGTAATTTACGCTCCTACAAGCGAACAAAGTGTTGCTGCTGCAGAGGGTATTCAAACTGTAGTTGAGGGTGATAAATTAAAAATTACTTCTACTACAAGTGACTATTACTACGTTGGTGAATATCTTCTTAGAAAGGGTAAAGATGGTAAATACGGTACTTACGATGACGGTCAACCTATTACTTTAGCTGAATACGAAGAAATGATTGAAAAAATTACAGTTCGTAAAAAAGCTTACCTTTGGACTGGTATGTATCAAGAATATATGGATCCTACATTCTATTCAGTTTTATCACAAATTGGTGGTATGGACGTTTATGAAGCTTGTATGATGAAAAATTCTAATGGCCAACCCGTTAAATTAAACGACGGTACTAGCGTTGTTATCAATTACGATAACGCATATCTTGCTGATAAGGCTCAAGCACTTACTGATACTTTAGAATTTATGGAATCAATCGTTTGTAATGAAGATGCGGTTAATCCAAAATCTTATAGTGGACAATTAACTCATACAGATGCTCAAAATGCTTTCTTATTAGGTTTTTACAATGATAGAACTAACCCTGAAACTGCTATGCTTGCTGAAGGTGTTTGGTGGGAAAACGAAGCTCGTTCTTTCTTCCTATCTTTAGAAAACGATGGTGAAACTGATAGAGGTTACGGCAAGAGAAGATATCGTTATATGTTATATCCTGATTTTGAAGGTCAAGCAAGCACTAAGTCACACTTTACAGTTGTTGACGGTGGGGCAGTTGCTATTGCTAAACTTCCTGATACAGAAAAGAACAGAAAGAAAACTGAAGCAAGTAAAGATTTCTTAGCGTTTACTTTAAAAGAAGAAAACTTACGTAGATTTACTCGTGAAACAGGCGTTTTACGTGCATACAAGTATACTTTGAGTGCAGAAGATAGAGCTCAAATGACTCCTTTTGCAAGATGTGCTTACGATATTTATCACGACGTTGATAATATTGAAATTTTACACCAAGCATTTACGTTAAATGGTTCACCTATTTATAAAGCAACTGGCGAAGAAGGTATCGACTGGATAAATAGTGAACGTAATATGGAATATGCTAACTGTGCTGCTGCGCTAATTGCCGGTGGTGGAGCTAAGAGTATGATTGATAGATTTAATACTCGTTATACACCTGCTCAATGGTTAGAAATAGTTAAAAAGGCAAGAGATTTGGGGTTCATTGACTAATGGAAAAGGCAATTTCTAAAACAACTAAAAGTGGCATGCGCGGAATGCGCAAGGCAGAGCATTTGTTCTGCCTTGCCCTTCTTGCGTGGCCAATTGGTTACTTTTTAGTAGTAGGAATTGCAGCGAACTACGTATATCCTATTTCTTTGGCCTTTCAAAATATCGACCCACTCGGTAAGGTTAGTTTTGCAGGGTTTGAAAACTTTAGAAAGTATTTTGAATTAATGTTTACAGATGGCGATTTGTTGATGCTATCTTTTAAAAATAGTGTGATTATGTATCTACTAAATTTGGTGTTTACAACATTCTTCTGTTACACCTTTGCGTACCTTATATTTAAAAAGTGCGCTGGATACAAAATTATGCGTGTTATTTGCTTTATACCATCTGCCGTTTCAAGCATGATATTCGGTTTATGCTTTCAAAAATTCGTTTCAACTGCGCTACCAGATATTTTAATGGAGTTTGGTTCGGAAAAATATATTGATTTATTTTCCGAGCCTGATTACATATTCTTTATACTGAACTTTTATATGTTATGGACGTCGTTTACAAACTCCATAATTATTGTTCCTAACGCTATGGCACAAATCGATCCTGAACTTTTTGAAGCAGGGCAAATCGACGGTATAGGAAGTATGTTCCAAGAAATGTGGTATATAGTTTTCCCAGGTATTTGGGGTGTAATGTCCACTTACTTCGTATTAGGTATTTCTTCACTTTTCACAAGTGGTGGCGTTACGTTGCTATTCTATAACTATAATGCACCAGAAGAAGCATATAATTTGGGTTATTATTATACCCAGTTAACCGTTACTGCAACTGACGATACTTTTTATCCAGTTCTTGCAGCTGGCGGTTTGGTTATGACTGCGGTTTGTGCGCCATTAACATTTTTCGTTAAGTGGCTTACTGAAAAATGTCCGTGGTCGGAAAGCTAAGGAGGGTATTCGATTATGTTTAAGAAAAAAGTTAAATTGAATAGTATGAAACGTAGCGTTGGTTGGTACGTTTGTACAGCTATTTTAATGCTTTACTGCTTAACCATTCTATACGTTATGTTTTGGCTTATTACTTCATCTTTTAAAAGTTATACCGAATACGTTCGCTTTCCTTATCAATGGCCAAAGAATTTTAAATGGACTAACTATCTTGAAGTTTTTGAGTATATGTACGTTAAGGTTTATAAAAATGGCGTTCCTTATATCTATACTTTCAAAGATTTAGTTGGAAACTCTTTATTATTCGCTTTAACTATGCCATTACCAGGTCTTTGGTGGACTATGTGTATGGCTTACGTTATTTCTACTTATAGAAAGTTTTGGTACAATAAATTTCTTTATGAATTAGGCGTTTTACTTATGGTTATGCCACTTGTTGGTACTTTACCTGCATCAATGAAGGTTGCTAAGTTCTTGCATACGTATAACAACTTGCCTATGACTTTATTGTTATCTACGGGTTCATTCTCGGGAATGCGATTTTTAATGTTGTATGCTGCATTTAAGAGTGTTTCAACAACGTTTAAAGAAGCATGTTTTATTGATGGGGGCAATGACTTTACGGCATTTTTCCGTATTTCTTTACCACTTGTGATGCCAACCTTAATAGTATTCTATTTCTTAGATTTTATAGGGCAATGGAACTCATACGAGCAATTTTTAATTTGGTATCCAAGTTATGCAAACCTAGCATACGGAATGTATATTTTCCAAAACAATATTGCGCTTTATGGTGTTGGTTATCCTACCGTTTTGGCTGGATTCGTTATAATTGCTATACCTTCTATCATTTTATATATGGCTTCAAGTAGTAAGTTGGTTGAAAGCGTTAGAATTGGTGGTTTAAAGGGTTAAAAGGGAGAATTTTATGAAAAAAACAACAAAAAATATTTTAACTTTTAGCGTGTTGCTTATTCTTGTTTGTTCGTTATTTGCATTCGGTGTTTCTTGCACGAATTCAAATAGCAATCAATCTTCACAAGATAACGAGCCTGTTTTTAACACAAGCTCTTACGCGTTACTTTTAGATATTTATCAAATTAAGAACTATAATTCTTCAGTTTCGGTTGTTGACGCAAACGGAGAATCTGTTTCGGTAAACGCAAACGGTGAATTTTTAGTTACTACACCCGGTAGATATGTTATCACCTCAGGTGAAGTGGTATCTTATCTTTACGCGTACGCTAAAGAACCTGAAAGTGATTTCATTTATTCGGAAAATTTAAATGGTAAACAATTTATTGCAGGTGACACTATTCAAATTCCTGCATGCGATATTCAAAACGTTGTTAAAAGTTATGAAGAATATAACGTTGCTTTATCGAAAAATGGTGAAGTTGTTCAAATTTTTGAAGGTGGCGTTGGTTCTTTCTTTGTTGAAACTAGCGGTGATTATAAGTTAACGTATTCTTTCGTTAACGTATTTGGTAGTACTGAAAGTGACGAAATTTCATTCAATGCTATCGACAAAAAACGTATCGTTTATTCAACCCCTGTTGAAGAAAATATCCTGCTTGGCACTGAAGTTACTTATAATACTTATGGTTATTTTGCTAAAAACAAATACGAATCAAGTTTAAGTGTTAAAACGCCTTCGGGAAAGCTTTTAAATGATAATAAGGTTTTATTTAACGAATACGGCGAATACGTTTTAACTTTTACTTCTGTAGTTAATGGCGTTAACGTGAAAGAAGAATTTAAGGTTAATACCGAGCTTAATAAATCCGCGTTGTTTTCTAATGCGAAGAGTATTAACTCAATTCAATCTACTAAACTTGACGAATTTTGCTTGGATTCAACAGGTTCGCCTGAATTGGTGGGAGAGGAAGCTTTAAAAATTAACGCTTCAAACTCATCTGCATCAATATATTATAGCAGTATTATCGATTTAAGTAATAAAACTTATGAAGATTCTCTCATCGAGTTTTACGTTGATAAAAATACTACTGGCGGCTCGATTAAAAATATTTACGTAACTTTAATCGACGTTTATAATCCGTCAATAACCCTTCGTTTAAACTGGATGCAAAATCCTTGGAATGCTGGTATGTCTTATGGTAGGGTTAGCGCCAATAACCAAGTTTTCTTCTGGAAAAATGGCGAAACTTATGATACTTATTACGGTACGGTTTTAGGGTGTGGTTATACTTCTGGTGCAGCTTCTGGTTCATTTAATTGCTCTTTTGACTGGGGGCAACAAGCTGTTTATATGTCAAATAGTATGGTGGCTGATTTGGATTACGAGCCATCTTGTCCTCCAAGCTTTTCGTGGAATGGATTTACTACCGGCGAAGTTTATTTGCGTATTGACTTTATTGACTGCACAAATGGTAGCATTTTAGTTAAATCAATTAACGGAGAAGAAATTAAAAACGTTGATCTTTCTACAATGAGAGATAATAACGCCGTTTGTATCGATAAATCGATTTCTACTTTACCTCAAGGCGCAAAAAACATAGCTTATCCACTACCAAAGGTGCTTGAAAACAAGTCGATTGAACTTTACAACGTTGAAACTAAATTATTATTAGGTAATCAAGATAAATCACATTTATTGCAAGGTAATTCTTTTGTGCCTGACGTTGCTGGTGATTATACCGTTATTTATACTGCAATTGATAGTTTTGGTAAGTTGATAGAAAAAACTTTAAATATTACCATCAATGAAAATAAAACTCCTATTCTTATTTCGGGAGATTTTGAATCTCAAACAACTTCATTTATGGAATATTACAACTTGCCTGAATATGATATTTCTGGCGGTAACGGTCCGTTAACCATTAACGTTTCAGTTAAGCAAAATGGTGTAGAGTTATCAAAAGACAGAAATGGCTATTTAATAGTTGAAAAAGATAGTTTACAAGTTGTAATTAGCGCAAAAGACTATTTGGGCGTTGAACTTAAAAAAGAATTTAGCGTTGAAGTTAATGATGACGTTCAAATTTTTTATCACAATCCATTACCTAATTACGTTTTTGCTGGCGAAAAACTTAACTTTAACGTAACCGCAACCAACTATAAAACTGGTTCCGAAATGGACGTAAGCGTTTATATTAATGACGTTAAGGTAACTAACGAATACGTTGTTCCAAATAATGTTGATAAGCTTCGCGTTTTATTTATAGCTAAGGATAGTGTTAAAACTAAAGTTAGTGACGTTTATGAAATTGCTGTTAATAAAACTGCTTTAAAATCTATTGCGGATTACGCCCAAACTGATTTTACTGCTGAAAAAGTTGTTTTAACTTCTGGCGTTGTTTATAAACTTAACGGTGCAAATAGCGACTACTCGTTTAATTTACCATACCAATTATCGGCTTATCAATTTGCATTTAAGTTTGGTTTTAATGATGGTAAGATTAATGCTTCTAAGTTTGTTTTAACATTACAAGATAGCCAAAATCCTAATGAAGTTGTAAACGTTTATTTCACTAATTTAAATGGTGACGTTTTAAATGTAAAAGTAAACGATGATATTGTAAATTATTCGTTAAAGTATTTAGTTAATACTTATGGATTAAACTGCGGTAGTTTAACGAATCAAATTCTTTATTCAAACAAATCATATAGAACAGCAGAATTAATTTTAGATATTAATACTAACACTTTATTAGATTCTTCGGGGGCTGGTGTTGCTGCTATTAAAAAGTATGCAAACGGCGAAAAATTTAACGGCTTTACAAGTGGTGCAGTTTTATGTAGCTTTAAAGTTTTAGGCGTTAGCGCAAATACGGAATTTATTTTATCAAACGTTTGTAACCAATCTTTTGGATACCGTGTTCATAGCGAAGGTTTA
This sequence comes from Christensenellaceae bacterium, assembly GCA_045589175.1. Taxonomy (GTDB): domain Bacteria; phylum Bacillota; class Clostridia; order Christensenellales; family Borkfalkiaceae; genus HGM11416. The sequence continues at coordinate 15,426 of JAZNFS010000066.1, read as the reverse complement.
GTTGATAATGTTGAACCTGTAATTGCTCTAACTAACACATTAAATAAGAGTGCAAAATATGGCGAAGAATATACTGTTCCTGCTACTATGGCTTACGACGTACTTTCTTCTGTTTCAAGTGTTCGCTTAGAAATAAGAAAGCCAAGCGGTGGAACCAAGGTAGTTCAAAATTATTTACTAACTAAAGATTTTACCTTTACAATTGAAGAATTTGGTATTTATCGTATTATTTTAACGCCTTATGATGCTATTGGTAACAATTATAGTACTACTATTAACTTAAAAGTTGATTACAACCAACCACCTGAAATTGTTGTTAATGGTAATATTAATGAAAAATATAGAGTTGGCGATACAATTGAAATTCCAACCTATACTGTAACTCAAAACTCAGATGCCGGAACTATCGACGTTATTGTTATGATTCGTGATGCTGATGGCGCTTTACACGAAGTAAACGGTTCGTTCTTATTAACTAAGGCTGGTAATTATGAATTAGTTTATAGGGCAACCGATAAGTATTACAACGTTACAAGGGTTGTTTATACTTTCGTGGTTGAATAGGATAAGGAGAATAATAAATATGAAAAAAGTATATAAAATTTTATCGCTATTAATTGCTTTTTGTTTAGTATTTTCTGTTTTTACTGCTTGTAATGGTGATAATCCAAGTACTGAATCCTCTTCAAATAGTGGTAGTGCTGATAACCAACCTGAAAATGGTGGTGTTGGCGAAATTTCGGGAACAGTTATTGCAAATGGTATAAGCGAGTACGTTGTTGTTACGTCTGCAAATCCTAGCGAGCCCGAAATGGTTGCTGCTAACGAATTAAAAACCTATTTATTTAGCGCGACTGGTGTTAGTTTACAAATCGTTGCGGATAATATGGTCAACTATACTTCAAATAGTAAGATTTTTTCAATTGGTGAAACCAAAATTATTCAAAATCTTCGCAAAAATAAGCAGGGTGGTTTTGATGCCATTGATTATTCTGCTTTGAATGAAAACGGCTTTATTGTAAAAACTCATGGCAATAGTATTTTTATGGATGGCGTTGATGATAGAGGGACTATTTACGCGGTTTTAGATTATCTTGAAAAAATTTGCGGTATTAAATTCCTTGCAGAAGGGTTTGCTTACGTTCCAAAGATTGATACCCTTTCTTTCTATGAATTGAATATTATTGAAAAGCCTGCATTCGTTTCAAGAGCGTATTGGGGTGGTGGTGGAGCAGAAGGTTATCTTAACCGTTTAGATGCTGAGGCGATTTACGGTGGCGGTATTGAATGGTGTGATGTTGATGGTTATAACTCAATTCACAACTCTATGCTTCACGTTCCTACAAGCAAATACTATACTTCTGAATTAAAAGCGCAAAACGCTCATATGTACGCAAGACAATATGAAAACGAAGTTCCTGAAAATCCAATTGAAGTTTGTTGGACAGATGGTATTAAAGAAGATGGTACTTTGGACGAATCTATGGAAGTTAGCGCAATTAAAGTTGCTTTAGAAAGTTTAAAGGAATTTGTTTTAAGAGATAGTAATGCTGATTTCTTTATGTTTGGGCAGGAAGACCATAGCGGTTGTTGTCAATGTCCTGATTGTCAAAAAATGGCGGACAAATATACTCGCGGTGGTATTTCAATACGTTTCTGCAACGTATTAGCTACTGAAATTCAAAAGTGGGCTGATGCTGAACTCGGTGGAAGAAAAATTAACGTTGTTACTTTTGCTTATATGTATTCGGATACTCCACCAGCTAAGTTAAATGAAAAAGGTGAATACGTTCCTATTGACGATACTGTAAAAGCTGTTGATAACTTATTTATTCGTTTAGCTCCTATCAATTCAACCCCTTATTATCCAATTACTGATACTGAAAGTGGTGACCGTCAATATAAGCGTTATGAAGGTTGGACTAAAAAGTGGGCTGCTGTTGCCGATCATTTTATGGTTTGGCGTTATGATACAAACTTTAATAATGCATACGTTTATTTCCCAACTTTAAACTCTTTAGCTCAAGATTTAAGGGAATATAGAGATATCGGTGTTTATAACATTACTTGTCAAGACATGCATATTGCAAACAACAACTGGCAAGCAATTATGGCTTCGTATATCGCTGGTAAACTTATGTGGAATCCCGACCAAAATGCTTATAAATTGCGTGATGAGTTCGTTTATTACTACTTTGGCCCCGCAAGAGATATTATGAATGCATATTTTTATGATTTAGATGAGTTCTTCTATTCACTTCACGATATGCCGGGCATGAGTTTTGGTATTTACGAAACTAAAATGTATTCAGCTGAAGTTTGGTCTGCTTCAAACTTACAAAAACAATTAGCAACTCTTGATCGAGCAATTGCAGTAGTTGAAGCTTCTAACGAAAGTGAAGAACTTAAGGCTGCTTATATTGATCATATTAAGCTTGTAAAAACAAGTCCGCTCAGCATTTTGTTGTTAAACTACGATATTTATTATATTGCTGATACTGCAGGAAAAAGGGAAGTAGCAAAAGAATTCTTCGCATTAGTTGACTATTTTGAAATTAAAAATATGCAAGAGTCGGAAACAACTTATGATGAACTTCGTGCTAAATTAGGTGTTTAATTAGGTGAAATTATGAAAATTTTAAAAGATTATCGCACTGATTATACTATAGTTTCAGGCATCGAAAACCCCGAAGTGTTTGCTGGTAAAGAACTTAAAGATTTTTTATATCAAGCAACTTCAGTTGTTTTTCCTTTGATTGAAGGATACTCTACAAAAATAAAAAATCCTATCTTTAGTGTTGGTAATACTCAATTATTACAAAACTCATCAAAAAAACATTTATTAAATAACGTTAAAGATGATGGTTACGTTATGTTCGTTGAGGGAGATAATCTCTTCCTCAGCGGAAAAACGCCACGTGGCACTATTAACGGCGTTTACGGTTTTTTACAAAAGTTTTGTGGTATAAGATTTTTTTCTGAAACTGATATATATGTTGAAGAGGTTAACGAGCTTGAATTTGATGACGATTTTTATCTTTTAGATAATCCTTCTTTTGCTTCACGTACCTTTTTTACTGGAATTGGTGTTAGAGATTTACTATTTACTGTTAGATCGCGTTTAAGTTCCCCTTATAGTTATGCTGGCAATATTGAGTACTTTGGTGGTAATTATTCGGATTGGGATAGTTCTTCACCTCACACTTATTTAGATTATGTTCCTTATGAAAAATATGGTAAAACACATCCCGAATGGTTTTCAACTAAGGATGGTAAGGGCGCATGGATTTGCTTAACTAACGGTGTTAATGAAGACGGTACGCTTGATGAAAGCATGCAAGAAAGTGTTGCAAAAACCGTTATTGAAGAGCTTAAACGTAGAATTTTGACCAATAAAAATGCAAAATATTTTGTTGTTGGTCAAACTGATAACGATGCGTGGTGTAAATGCGAAAAATGCCAAGAATCATATAAACGCTTATACAAAGGCTATTGGTGGGAAAATTTTGGCATTCAAGAAACTATAATGGTTTTTATTAATTGCGTTGCGCGTGAAATTAAAAAATGGGCAAAAGAAAATTCTATTGATCGTGAGGTTTATATCGTTTCACTATCTTATAGAGGAACTTTACATCCACCTATTTATAAGGATGAGAATGGCGAAATTAAACCGGTATGTAATGCTGTTATTCCAGAGGATAACGTTAAAATTTTCTATTGTTCAAGCGGGCAATGTCAAACACATTTATTAACTGATGATAAGTGTATAAGGGCTAAAAGAACAAACGATGATTTGAAAGGTTGGCATTTTTTAAATGCTAATTTGATGATTTATGATTACGCAACAAATTTTAATAACGTTTTATGGTATTATCCATACCTTGCTACGTTATCTAAAAAACTAAAAATTTATAAGCAATACGGCGTTAATGAAATGTATACTCAAGCATTACATATTGAAGGTAAAAACTTTGATACAGTATTGCAACACTATTTGTACTCAAGGTTGTTTTGGGACGTAAATCTTGATTTGAAAGATTTATTAAATGAATTTTTTGAAAAATATTTTCATAAAGAAGTTGCGCCATTTGTAAAAAAATATTTTGAAATAATGGAAGGTGCTGTTTACGGCGCTGATGAAAAAACTTTTTATTCGATTCACTCTACTATGTATTTTGATGATGAAAACTTATTATATAGTGAGAAGGTGTTTACTAAAGAAGTTTTAACAAATGCAATTTCAACTTTAAATCAAGCTTTTGATAAAGTAAATGAATTAAATCTTTCACCCACTGAGAAAAATAAATTAGAAAGAAAGATATGTTCTATAATCTTGCAAGCGGAAATGATGTTACTTGCTCATTATTCTAAGTATTTTGGTGGCACTGAAGGTCGTGAAGAATTACGCAAACAACTTTGTGAGCATATGCAAAAGGTTGGTATTGTTTATTTTTCGGAATCTGCAAAGAGCGTAGGTCAACTTTTATCGGTTGATGACGTTGAAAAGTATTTAACTACTGATTTTTAATTTTTGATTTTTTATAGGGTATTTTATGAAAGAACTATTTGTAAACGGTGTGCGTTACTGTACCGATTTAAATACTAATGAATGTGAAGAAAATTTTAGCTTAGTTAGTGATAAGGATGGTATTTGTATATTAAAGTTATCTTTAAACTTTTTTGGAAATAAACCTAAAAAGTATTTTGTACGTTGGGAAGAGTTCATCCCTGAAGCCTACGGTTTTTGGGAGCCTATGTGCCGTTTTGGGCGCAATATCATGCCAGACTGGGCAAAGAGATGTACTTTATCTAAAACGGCTTATAACGCACCTTTAGCGGTTATTTACGATAGTAAAGATCAAAGTCGTATTGCTGTTAGTATTTCAGACGTTTATAATGGAACTGAAATAAGAAGTGGGCTACACGAGGAAAATGCTAAACATCAGTTTGAAATATGTTTATTTGCGTTAGAAAGTGAAAAGAGACAAAAATATGAAACCTATATTCGTATTGATCGCAGGGTAATGCCCTTTGCAAATACTATAAAAGATGCAAGTTTAGCTTGGAGAGATTGGGGATGTAAGGATGCTTATGTTCCCAACTCGGCAAGAAAACCTGTATATTCAAGTTGGTATAACTTTCATCAACAAATTAATGTAAATGAACTTTTAAAAGAATTAGCTATTGCTAAAGATTTGGGCTTTGAAACAGTAATTATTGACGATGGATGGCAAACTGAAGATAATTCCAGAGGTTACGGTTATTGCGGTGATTGGGAAGTTTGCAAGAGTAAAGTTTCTAATATGAAAGCTTTTGTTGATAGCGTTCATAATTTAGGCATGAAATTTATGCTTTGGTATGCAGTGCCATTCGTTGGTATTTATAGTAAGCAGTTTAAACGTTTTGAAGGTAAGTATTTATCATATAACGATGCTAATAAAGCTTATACCTTAGATCCAAGATACAAAGAAGTTAGGGATTACTTAGTTGAATTATACGTGCGGGATATGAAAACTTATGGATATGATGGTTTTAAATTGGATTTTATTGATAGTATATTTTTAACGAAAGATAGTCCTGCGCGTAACGATGATATGGATTGCGAATATTTAGAAGAGGCAGTAAATAAATTGCTAATTGAAATAGGTGATTCATTACGAAAAATAAATCCAGAAGTTTTAATTGAATTCAGACAAGGATATTTTGGCCCTGCCGTTACGGGTTTAGGTAATATGATTCGTGTTTCGGATTGCCCAGGTGACGGTCTTTCTAACAGGGTGGGGTCTGTTGATTTAAAATTGATACTTCAAAATTCGGCAACTCACTCAGATATGCTACTTTGGGCAGAAAATGAAAGCGAAGAAGCTATTGCCGTTCAACTTATGGATATTATGTTTGCCGTACCGCAAATTTCGGTAAAACTTTGTAATCTTTCAAATGAGCAAATGAATTATTTAAGAGAATTTTTAAAGTTTAAAAAGGAACACGCGCAAACCATTGATTTTGGAACTATTAGTGTTAAAGGAATTGGAAGTAATTATTCTCAAGTTGAAGTTTATTCGAAGAATGAAAAGATATCCGTTTGCTATTCTGATAGATTTGCAAGTGCATATATGCATTCTTATATATTTAACGCTACAGCACAAACAAGTTTATGTATAGAGTGCGATAAAAATTTGAAAACTTATTCAATATATAATAGAAAATGGGAAAAGGTAGAGGAAGGAAGCGTTTCTGATTATCTTGTTTTAAAGGTTGAACGCGGTGGTTACGTAGAAATATTTTAATTTTACAATAAATTTATTCTAATTAAATGTAAATTAAATTTATAACATACAACACATATTTGCTAAAATGAGGTTTTTTATGATAGACATATTTGCAAAGCACTGTAGAGATGCAATACCTGAAGGCATAGTACTTTTAGAAAATGAAAATATTTTACCATTAAGAAAGAATGAAAAAGTTGCAATTTTTGGTAGAGCTCAATTTGAATATTTAAAAGGTGGTTCAGGTTCTGGTGGTAGAGTTAACTGTTCTTACGTTGCTCAAATTCCAGAAAGTTTAAATGAACACGTTAATATAGATAGCCGTGTAAGTGAATTCTATAAAGATTTTATACAAAAAAATCCTTATGATTCAGGTGATGGTTGGCAATTACCAACTTGTCAAAAAGAAGCGGTGATTGAAGAAGATTTTATTAAGTTGATTGCTGAATCCAACGAAACTGCAATATATATATTGCAAAGAATGGCAGGTGAAGGGTATGATCTTGCTGTGGGCGAAGGCGGTTGGCTTCTTTCAAACGAGGAAAATAACGTTATTAAACTTTTATCAAAGCATTTTAGAAGATTTATCGTATTAGTTAATAGCGCAGGAATTATAGATATGTCGTGGGTGAAAACTTATGACATTAAAGCTGTTGCCCTTATTTGGGGTGGTGGACAAGAAGGCGGAAAAGGTGTTGCCGATATGCTTATGGGTATAAATCCACCTTCTGGAAGACTTACGGATACTATTGCTAAAAATATTGAAGATTATCCTGCATTTAAAAATTTTGGTGATGCTGATAAAAACGTACACACTGAAGATATTTTTGTTGGATATCGATATTTTGAAACTTTTTGTAAAAATGCAGTATTATATCCTTTTGGTTATGGTAAAAATTATACGACGTTTAAGCAAACACTTATTTCTTGTGGACGTAAAGAAAATTTTATAAATTTGCAGTTTTCGGTTGAAAACGTAGGTAAATACATAGGTAAAGAGGTTATACAAGTATATTTTTCCGCTCCACAAGGAATGTTGGGTAAACCATCAAGAGAACTTATAGCCTTTAAGAAGACTAAGTTATTAAAACCAAATGAAAACCAAATATTAAATATATCTTTTGATATTTCACAAATGGCGTGTTATGACGACTGTGAAAAAACCCAGTTTCCATATTCGTATTTATTAGAAAAAGGCTGTTATCGCATTTTTGCAGGTTCAAACGTTCGTGATGCTGAAGAAATTTTTAGTTTTGAACTAAATGAAAACGTTTGTGTTCAAAAATGTAAACGTTTGTTAACTCCAGTTGAAAAATTTGATAGAATGATCGCGACTGAAAATGGGATTGCTTATGAAGCAGCGCCTATTTGTGATAACAAAAATCCGCATAAAGGTACTGAAAGTTTGTGTGAAATCACTTATACTGGTAATCGTGGAATAAGCTTACAGCAAGTAAAGGAAAATGAGTATACACTTGATGAGTTTATTGCCCAGTTTACGGCAGAAGAACTTTCTTATTTGGCAAAAGGGGAGGGAATGTCTAGCCCTAAAGCTCCATTACCTGGCACGGCAAGTTCTTTTGCAGGGGTTGCAAAACCTTTCTTTGAACATGGAGTTCCAGTAGTTTCAACTTGTGATGGACCTGCTGGGATGAGAATTGAATGTGCTGTTCCTGCAACTAGCATACCAATGGGCACGTTACTTGCTTGTGCTTGGGCTCCCGAACTTTTTGAAGGATTGTTCGATTGTTTTGTTGATGAAATGCTAAAATATCACATTGACGTTAACTTGGGTCCGGGTATGAATATTCATCGTCATCCACTTTGCGGAAGGAATTTTGAATATTTTTCAGAAGATCCCCTTATTACCGGATCTTATGCAAGTATGATTGTAAAACGTTTTGCCCTAAAAGGTGGATATAGTACTTTAAAACATTTTGCAGTTAATTCTCAAGAATTTGAAAGAGGTAAAGAAAACGAGGTTTTGAGTGAAAGAGCTCTACGTGAAATTTACTTAAAAGGCTTTGAAATGGCTGTTAAAACAGGCTATGTTCGTTCTATTATGACTTCTTATAATAGAATCAATGGTGTATCTGCGTGTAGTAATCACGATTTAATAACTAAGATATTGCGTGAAGAATGGGGATATACCGGATTTGTTATGACAGATTGGTGGACAGCTATTGACGACTATCAAAAAGGAACTTTTTCAAGTGACAATTTGGCTGCTATGATTGAGGCTCAAACGGATGTTTTTATGCCAGTTCCAAATACGATGAATCATACTGATGATTTAATCGAACAAATAAGAAGTGGGCGAATAAGTTTAGCTTTAATGCAACGCATGGCTAAGAACGTTTTAAATTTTGTTATTCAAAGTCACGCATTTTCTCGCGGAAAGGTTGCGTTTGAAGAAAACGATTTTTCTAATATTAGTGAATCAATATATGAAACTGATGAAGTACAAAATGAAAAGATTGTAACACCTGGTGTTTCTGCTGGCGCTTATATTGCTGAAATAACTTATAATGCAGAAGGCGATCTTTTAGCTCAAATGACTGTTAAAATCTTTATTGATAAAAATGATGCAATAGTTTTAATTTTAAATAAAACGGATGGAAAAGACGCTAAAACAAGGTGTCGTGTATTGCTTTCTGAAAATTCTTCATTATACATATCGGGCGAGGGAATTAAATCCTTGAAATTGTTGCAAGTGCGTTAAAAGATATATTTTATTCGTAATGCCATTAAAAAGATGAATAATTAATCCTTAGAATATATAATTAAAGTTTTATATTGATGAGAAATTATCAATTTTTAAAACAGTATTTTATAACAAATTATTATACGTATAAATAAAACTTTTAGGAGAAAAAAATGCTTTTAAAACTTAGTGATTGGAAATTAAAAAATATAGGTTCTTCTTTAGAAATTTCGGCTAAAGTGCCTGGTGATATAACAGTTGATTTATATAAGGCAGGTATCATTAAAGACCCGTATTTTGCACTTAATCATCTTGAATTAAAAAATTGGCTTGATAAAGATTATATATACTTTACCGAGTTTGAAATTAATGATTTACCAGATGAAAAAGAGGATCTTTTTATATGTTTTAAAGGAATTGACTTAATTTCTGAAATCTATATTAATGGTATATACATTGCCAAAACACAAAATATGTTTATGCAATACCTTTTTGATATTGGAAATATAGTTAAATTAGGTAAAAACACAGTAGAAGTTCATATGTTTTCAACAACTAAGTATATGGATAGTTTAGATACTAAGGATTATTTTGCAGTTTTTAACATTCCACGAATTTTACTTCGTAAAGAGCAATGTTGTTTTGGTTGGGACTGGTCTCCAAATATTTCGGGTTATGGTATTTGGCAAGATGTATTAATTTATACTAAAAACAAAAATAGATTAGTTGATGTTCATTATACTGCAAATTCAAAAGGTGAAAGTGTATTTTTTGTGGAAATTAATTACTCGGTAAGGTCGTATTATGACAACGATGGTAATTATATAGAAGTAAAAAGTGAGCATGAAGATTTTATACGCGTTTCGATAGCAAATAAACCTGGTTCAGATTTAAGTGATTCAACAGTAAAAGAAATTGCAGTTAACGGTTGCAAAAGCTTTATAACTTTTAATCAACCTGATGTTGAACTTTGGTGGCCGATTGGTTATGGTAAACAACCTTTGTACTCATATAAAGTTGAATTAGTTCGCGATGGCAAGGTAATTGATTATAAAGAAGGTAAACTTGGTTATCGCGACGTTAGTTTAGAACAACGCCCGCTAGATACAGAACTATTAAGTTATCAATTAAAGGTTAACGATAAACCTATTTATATGAAAGGCTCTAACTGGGTTCCTATTGATTGCTTTACGGGTTGTTTAGAGAATGAAAAATATAAAAGGCTTTTAATGCAGGCAGTTGATGCAAATATTAACGTATTAAGAATTTGGGGTGGTGGCATTTACGAAATAGATTATTTTTATGATTTATGTGACGAGCTCGGTATTATGGTTTGGCAAGACTTAATGTTTGCTTGCGCAGATATTCCTGAAGATAACGAAGAGTTTGTTAAAAATGCCAGCGAAGAAATTGAATATCAAGTTAAACGTTTACGTAATCACGTATCCTTAGTTTATTGGTGTGGTGGTAATGAAAAAACGGGTTCTACAGGGGCTAAAATTGTTCGTGGTGACTGGTTTGTTAACGTTATTTTGCGTGGTATTGTTGGAAATCTTGATAATACAAGGCCTTTTGCAAAACAAAGCCCATGTGCTTTTTCAGATGTAGCAAACGACATGAACTCTGGTGAAACTCATAAAAATTCATTTGAACTTACAATTCAGGATGGTTGGGCTCAATATAGAAAGAACGTATCAAAAAACACAGTTCCATTTATATCTGAATCGGCATTAATGGGGCCACATAGTCGCCAAACTTTTGAAAAAATATTTCCAGCTGATAAATTATGGCCAATAAATGAACTTTGGTATGATAGATTAATGGAAAATCCTTATGCTGCTAAAAAATTACCTTTTGCTGATTTGGAGTATAAATTTGCTAGGGAATTATATGGTGAGATAAAGGATTTTGATGATTTTATCAAAAAGGGTATGCTTATGCACGCTCAAGCATTAAAATGTGAATGTGAGTATCAAAGAGCGGGAAAGGGTAAAACTTCAGGATTTTTAAATTGGATGTATTCGGAAATTTGGCCTTCTGGTACATGGGCTATCGTTGATTATTACACTGAGCCTAAAGCAGTTTATTATCAAATAAAAAAATCTTTTGAACCAATTTTAATGTCCTTCTTTTATAGAAATGATGGCAAGACTGTACTTTTTGGTGTTAATGATACAAATTATGAACAAGAAGTATGCTTTGAATACGGACATAAAACTATTGATGGAAAAATAATTTGGAAAAATAGCTCAAAAGCAGTTATTAACACTACGGATGCGCTATTATTGCCGCTGGACAAAAATATTGAACAGCCAAATACATATTTATACGTAAAATACGACTTAAATGGAGCTACGGTTACAACTTTATATTCTTGGGATTTTTGGTCGAGTGCGCATTTTGTAAGTGATTTTGAAAGCACAGTTAAACAAATTGATAAAAATAATATTGAAGTAACGATAAAAGCAAATAGTTTTGCAAAATCAATATTTATTAATATGCCGAATAATTGCAGATGTACTTATTCAGATAATTACTTTGACCTAGAAGGTGGAGAACAGAAGACTATTTTAATTAGTTCAAGCGAGGATATTTGCGCTGATAACGTTGAAATATTTGATTTTGCTTTGGAGAAATAATGGATAACGTAAAAGAATGCAAATTAAAAAATATATCTTTTTTTGAAGGTGCAAATGGAATACAATGTACTATTAACCAAACCGGTGTATGTGCAACCTATCCTTTAATAAAAACACAATTTAAACCAAAAGCAAAGGCCATTTTAATGGATCTGGATGGAACTACAGTTCAATCTGAAGAATTTTGGATTTATTTAATTCAAAAAACAGCTCAAACACTTTTAAAAAATCCTAAATTTACCTTTGTAGAAGAAGATATTCCATTTGTTTCGGGTTTTAGCACTATTGAACATTTAAACTATGCAATTAACAAGTACTGCATTAGTTGCGATATATCAAAAGCTAATGCTTTATATCATTCAATTGCAGAAGAAGAATTAAATGAAATTTTAAATGGGCGTGGTAATATCTCTGCATTTAAGCCAAGAGAAAACTTAAAAGATTTTTTATTTGAAGTTAAAAATTTAGGCATAAAAATAGGATTGGTAACAAGTGGTTTAGATTATAAGGCTATACCTGAAATAGTTTCAACTTTTAGATTGTTAGATATGGGCGATCCGCTTGAGTTTTACGATGCTATTATTACAGGCGGTAAAAGAAAAATTGCGGGACAATACGGAACACTTGGAGAGTTATCTGTAAAACCACATCCTTGGGTTTATGCGGAAATAGGAATGGCTCTTGCGGGTGATGATAAGGATCATGTAATAACGCTTGAAGATTCTTCTTCTGGCTTGTTATCTTCACGGCTTGCAGGATATAACGTTCTTGGCTTTAATGATGGTAATATAGTACAAAGTGGTATGCAATCATTTTGTTTAAGAATGATAGAGAGCTTTGATGAAGTTATAAAAATAATCAAGTAATATAAACGATACGTTTATGAGCTAATAATTATATATGAATAAAGATATTTATAAATCAAGCCGTTTTTTATATGTTTTAGAAGCGGCTTTTGAATATTTTATAAGTTTATTAATGGTTGGAGCGTATTTAGCTAAAGTTACTACGGCAATAGGCATCTCAGATGCGTTAACGGGCGTCTTATCCTCGTTTGTTTCTTTAGGTTGCGCTTTTCAAATAGCTGCCATATTTTTTATAAAAAACGGCTCGGCAAAAAGAACGGTAACCATACTTCATACACTTAATCAACTCTTTTTTGCTTGCGTATATTTAGTGCCTTTTTTTAATGTTTCTAAGCAATTTAAAATAATATTTTTTATTATATTTTTGCTTTTAGGACATATAATTAACAACATTGTTTCTGCCCCAAAAATTAACTGGTTTATGTCGCTCATTGATGAAAATAAAAGGGGTAGTTTTACAGCGAGCAAAGAAATGGTTTCGCTAATCGGTGGAATGATTTTTACCTTTATAGTAGGTATGGCAATTGATTACTATGAACAAATAAATAACGTAAACGGAATTTTTATTTTTTGTTCTATAGGGGTATTCGGTTTAACAATATTACATACTTTAACGCTAATATTTTCAAAAGAGAAAAAAGTTAATAGTGATAATAAAAAATCTTCTTTTTCTACACTATTGTCATTATTGAAAGATAAAAAGGTTTTAAAAATTATTTTGATTTCTTCTTTGTGGAGTATTGCTAACTATGCAACAACACCTTTTTATGGAACGTATCAAATAAAAGAATTAGGATTTTCAATGCTTTTTATATCAATTTTATCGGTTGCATACGCAGTTTGTCGTTCATTAGCTTCTAAACCGCTTGGTAGGTATGCCGATAAGTTTTCTTTTCAAAAAATGCTAATTTTTTGTTTTGCTTTTGCTTTTTTTGCATTTTTTATTAACATTTTTACAACTCCAAAAAACGGCAAATATCTTTACACTATACATTATATACTTTATGCTATTAGTATGGCGGGCATAAATAGTGGTGAAATGAATTTGATATATGACAATGTGGAAAAACAATATATAATGGGAGCATTGGCATTAAGAAATACTTTTTCGGGGCTGATTGGTTTTGCTACTACTTTAGCAATTAGTCCACTTGTTGCTCATATACAAAATAATGGAAATAAGTTTTTAGGCGTTAGTGTTTATGCACAACAAGTTGTTTCAGTTTTTGGTGCTGTTATTGTTTTTGTAATATTGATTTGTTTAATTTTTAATAAGGATTTAAGAAAAAATTTTAATAAATAATTTTTCTTTTATAATAAACACTATTTAAGGAGAAAATATGATGCAACGTTATTTAAGATTTCCTGACTTTAAAACTAAGGCTTTAACTTTAAGTTATGACGATGGGATTCGTCAAGATAAGCGTTTGATCGAAATAATGCAAAAACACGGGTTAAAAGGTACGTTTAATATTAATAGCGGGTGGTTTGCTAACAATGAAAACGGCTCGAATTTTACTAGAGAAGAAGCACTTAAACTTTATAATCAACCTGGTATTGAGGTTGCGGTTCACGGGCATCGTCATTTTTCACTTACCGATATGGATATTCATTTGGGCATTAATGATATTTTAACTGATAGAAAAGAACTTGAAAACTTATTTGGCAGAGTAATTAAGGGAATGGCATACGCTAATGGAAGCTATAATGAAGAAATAGCAGAGAACTTAAAAAAATTAGGAATTTCTTATGCAAGAACAATAGTTTCAACCGAAAAATTTGATTTACCTGCCGATTGGCTGCAACTTCCAACAACATGTCATCATGCAAATCCACGCCTTATGGAACTTGCAGAAAAATTTGTTACGGATAACGAAGGTGAATATTATTGGCAAAAAGATTTGCAATTATTTTATTTGTGGGGGCATAGTTTCGAATTTGATAACCATTGGGATATTATTGAAGAGTTTGCCGAGTATGTTGGTAATAGAAAAAATATTTGGTATGCAACTAACGGCGAAATCTACGACTATTTGCAGTGCGCTAAGCAATTACAATTTAGTGCTGATGGTAGGTTCGTTAGAAATTTGAGTTGTATGGATATTTATATAGATTATATAGAAAAAAAACGCGTAGTTTATGCTGGAAAAACTATTGACATAGATAGTGGAACGGTTATTGATTAAAAGAATTAGTGTATTAGTTAATCAATTGATTTGCAGGTATTATAAGCTTTACGATAGAAGAATATTAATAATTTCTATAACCGTTAGGAAAAATCCTTACTTTGATATTTTAATATATCTTGACAAAATACGGAAAAAGAAAATATACTTAATAATAAACTATAAAGGGGAAGCCTTATGTTGCATAACAAGGAGTTTGAAAGATTTGATAGGATAGGCGTTGAAAAAGATAGGAGTTATTACATTCCTTTTAATGATACCGATAATGTTAAATATCATTATGGAATAATCGATAGAAATTCAAGCTCACGATTTCTTTCATTAGACGGAGAATGGGCGATACATCAACACGATAATATTGATAACGTTGATTTAAACGAGACTATTAATTCAAAAATAGTTGTTCCATCATGCGTTCAAATGAATGGTTTTGACCAAATTCAATATATCAATACTCGTTATCCTTTTCCAGCCAACCCGCCTTTTACACCTTATGATAATCCTTGTTGGCATTACCGTCGCTATTTTAATTTAAATAAAAGTGATAGCGAAAAATATTATTTAAACTTTGAGGGCGTTGATAGCGCGTTTTATCTTTATGTAAACGGCAAATTTAAGGGTTATTCTCAAATTTCGCACGCTACAAGCGAGTTTGATATAACCAAATTTGTTAACAACGGTGAAAATAAATTAGACGTAGTAGTTTTAAAGTGGTGTGCTTCTTCATATCTTGAATGCCAAGATAAGTTTAGGTTTTCAGGA
>JAZNFS010000065.1:0-8652 GCA_045589175.1 Christensenellaceae bacterium | reverse complement strand
GCCCAACGTTTACAAGTGAAGATAATACTCTTAACCCCAAAAATGAAAATAATTCAATAAAAAAGCTTTTAGTAGTATTAGTTTTTGAATTAAACACAAATAATTTATTAGTTATATAAGCGAAAGTAATTGCTAAAGTTTCGCTTATAAGGTTGCTAACAATATTATTTCTCTTTAATATTAAATAATAAAATAAGCTATATGAGCCGATACTAACGAGCGTAGTAAGCCCACCAAAAAACAAATAGCTTATTTGTTCACGATATTTTTTAAATATTTGTTTAATTTTGTTTAGCATATTTTCACCTTTTTAATTGTAGCAAACAATAAAAAGTTTGTCAAGCACTACCCTAAGCTATACAAAAAAAGAGCGGTTTACCGCTCTTTTTTATAAACTTAATTTAATTATTTTTTAGCAACTACGTTAACTTCTTCTTCCTCTTCTTCCTTTGGTTTAATGAAGATGATAAGAATGATACCGATTAGTGATAAAAGCGCAATTCCTAAGAACATAAATGATAACCAGTTATTTTTTAAGAATTGAGTTTCGTACTTAGCAGTTGTGAACTCTTCGTGAACTGGAATACCCCAAGTAGTTACTGTTTCTACACCGTAACTGTCGCCTACAGTTATAACGAGATAGTAGTGACCAGCTTTTGCAGGAACGAATGAAAGAGTTGATTTATCAAATGCGTAAGCTTCGTCATCGGTAACTCTTGTAGCCTTTTGTGAAGCTTTTAACTTATCTGCGCCAGTTTTAATCCATTCGTCAATATCGTAACCAGATTCTAAACCGTTTGCTGCATCGGTTGATTCAAAATACCATAATTGATAATCTACTTGTTCGTTGTTGGCAACGATTGTGCGGTATTTGCTTAAATCGTTATAAGTTAGATTTATAAAACCACGTTCATACTTAGCTGTATCTTTTTCAACGGTTATTTCAGGACCTTGA
Source organism: Christensenellaceae bacterium (assembly GCA_045589175.1). Lineage (GTDB taxonomy): Bacteria > Bacillota > Clostridia > Christensenellales > Borkfalkiaceae > HGM11416. The sequence goes on along the minus strand of JAZNFS010000065.1, from coordinate 7,697 downwards.
ACGTTATCAAATTTAAAACTAAAGATAGGAGCTACTAAATTATCAGATTCATCATACCAACCATCTTCTTTTTGAGTTAAAGCTTCTTTATCAACTGTTAGCGCATTATCAAAAGAATCTTTAAGTTCAAAGTAGAACTTATAAGTTCCTACTGAAGATAAAGTAATTTTTCTTGAGCTTGATGAAGTAAATGAATTAGAATTAGGAGCGCAGTAATATAAAGTTGTGCTATTTGCTGCGGCAGTTCCAAAAACTTTTCTTAATTCAGAGTATGAATAGTAAGTAAAGTTTACAAGTTCATCACTAAGATAAGGAATTTCGATTGTATCTTTAAGTTTTTTAGGATTAGGCTCTTTTGTGCTTCCTTCAGGTTGCTTATCAGTTAAAATATCGTAAACAGAAGCAACGTATGCGTTATAAGCATCTTCGGTTACGGTGTATTTAATTTCAGCATTTGCTTCAGCTGAACTAACTACTTTAAAAGTTGTTGCTGCATAATAACCTGCACCAGTAGTTCTATCAATTAAAGTATTAACGTTATCAACTTTATGGAAAAGGTTATACTCAAAAGTTCCAGCAGTTAAAAATGTATGACTTTCTAAAGGATTTTCGGTTGCAGGATTGCTAGATGCGTAAGTAAAACCTGTTGCTTTAGTTTCGTCACCTTCTTGTTCAACAAAAAGTTTAGATAAAATATAGTCGCTACTATATTTAAAACCTTGAACAAAAACAATTTCATTTGCAGCTGAAACTTTTGTTACTTTTGGTAAGGTTGTAAATGTTGCAAATACCGAAAGCACTGCTACGATAAATGCTGTAATCTTTCTAATTTTCATAAGAAAACTCCTGAAAAAACATGCGCTTTACATAATGCGCGTAATTTTACATTATAATATATAGTATTTTATACTATATTAATTTTTTTGTCAATTAAATAAAGTGTTAAAAGCAAAAAAACAACTTATATTCGTTATTTTTTTTACTTTTATTTGCTTTTATTCATTATCGCTATTTTCGTTATTCTTTTTTTCGCGTGAAGTTAATTTGTTAAGTAGCGCCACACCACCCACTAATATGCCAATAACGATAAATATACCTAACATTCCTTTACCCATATATTGAAATGAGTTTAAGAATCTGTTCCAATCAACCTCGATTGCTAATAAATTATTTAAAAAATTCATAATTAACCTCCTATTAACGATAGAATTAAACCGCCTGCAATAACTGAAGCTATTTGACCTGAAACGTTAACTGCCATTGAGTGCATAAGTAAGAAGTTTTGAGGATCTTCTTTTAAGCCCATTTTATGAATAACTCTACCCGACATTGGGAATGCTGAAATACCTGCAGCACCAATCATTGGATTAATTTTTTCTTTTGCAAATACGTTGTAAAGCTTAGCAAATAATACGCCACCAGCTGTATCGAAAATAAATGCAAATAACCCAAGACCGATAACTAAAAGAGTTTCAACTCTAATAAAATCGTTAGCTCTCATTTGAGTAGCAATTGTGATACCTAACAATAAAGTGATAAGATTTGCTAAAGTTTGCTGAGCAGTGTTCGATAAGTTATCTAAAACGCCACATTCACGAATTAAGTTACCAAACATTAAAAATCCTACTAATGAAACAGACTTTGGTGCAATAATACCAGCAATAATGGTTACAAAAATTGGAAATAAGATTTTAGTAAGCTTAGTAATCTTTTTGCCCTTATATTGCATACGGATTAGGCGTTCTTTCTTTGTTGTTAAAAGCTTAATTACAGGTGGTTGAATAATTGGTACTAACGCCATATATGAATATGCCGCCACCATTACTGCACCTAAAATACTGCTACTTTCTGGTAATAAAATTTTACCAACCATAATTGCGGTAGGACCATCGGCTGCACCGATAATACCAATTGTCGCAGCTTCTTCGATTGGGAAGAATATAGAAGCGATACAAAGAGTCATAAAAATACCAAATTGTGAAGCTGCTCCAAATAACATTAACTTTGGATTTGAAAGGATAGGTCCAAAGTCTATCATTGCGCCAATACCTATAAATAAAAGTAATGGAAATAACTCGCCTAGTTCAATACCTGCCGTAAATAATACGTCTAACGCACCTAGTTCACCCTCAAGGCTTGTTAGAACGCCACTCATAGGTAAATTTACAAGAATTGCACCAAAACCCATTGGTAAAAGAAGTGTTGGCTCCATATCTTTTTTTATTGCAAGATAAATTAAAACACCACCAATGATAATCATAAGTGCTTGCTTCCAAAGCAAGTTTGGATCAATCGCAATTGTTTGGGCAATACTTTCCCATAAAAAACTTAAAAACTCCATATATTTCTCCTTCAATATTTTTTTCGTAAATGAGTTTAGAAAAATTCAATTTCTTTTGCTATATCAAAATTTGACCAAGGAGCGTTTTCTTTTGGCGGTTCAATTTTAAACACCAATCTTTCTTTTGATACAGGGTGAGTAAATGCAAGTGAGGTAGCCCAAAGGGATAAATTACCCTTTCGTGCTTTTTCTCCACCATAACGCATATCGCCGTAAACAGGCGTTCCGATAGCAGACATTTGCACTCGAATTTGGTGAGTTCTGCCGGTATGAAGTATAACTTTGGCTAAAGAAATACCTGCATTCTTTTGTAAAATTTGATATTCAAGTTCGCAAAATTTAGCACCCTCAACGGTTGGTGGGCAAACGTAAACCATATTATTAACAACGTTTTTCTTAACGTAATGCTTCAAAACTGCCCTATCTTCGTTAGGAACACCTGCTAAAACTGCCATATACTTTTTTTCAAAGTCGCCTTCGCGCATTTGCTCAGATAACCTTGAAGCAGCCTTTGAACTTTTAGCGTAAACCATAACGCCACCCGTTACTCTATCAAGACGGTGAACAAGCCCAGCATACACGTTACCCGGCTTATTTTCACGAATTTTAATATGTTCTTTAACTATAGTTAAAAGATCCTTATCTTTTGACTCGTCTTCACAACAAGGAACGTTTTGAGGTTTTAATACTACTATGATATGGTTATCTTCATAAACCACTATAAGGTCTTCAACTTTCATATCGGTCATAGTTCATTCTCCTTTAAACTCTTAGGTAAACTAACGCTTTCGCTAACGAAAATACCGCTTGCACCACAAGGAAGCACTATTCCGTCTTCAGTTGGAAGACCTACTTCATAGGCAAAGGTTTTTCCAGCGTAATTTTTTAAGTTAAGCGTTAATATGTTTTTTAAAACTTGCGGTTGTAATCCCGTAGTATAACTATTTATTAAGAAAAATAGTGGATTATCGGTTAAAACCTGAGAACAAAGCTCAACTAACGAGTATAATTCACTTTCAATCTTCCACATTTCGCCGTTTGGTCCACGACCATAGCTTGGTGGGTCCATAATAATAGCATCATAGCGATTACCACGCCTAATTTCGCGTTGTACGAACTTTTTACAATCGTCGATTATATAACGAACGGGCGCGTCTTGTAAGCCTGATAAACGAATATTTTCGCCTGCACGCTCAACCATATTTTTTGCTGCGTCAACGTGGCAAACGCTTGCGCCTGCTTTTAAACAAGCAACGGTTGCTCCGCCAGTATAAGCAAATAGGTTTAAAACTTTTATTGGGCGATTTGCGCTTTGAATAAGCTCGCTCATAATATCCCAATTAACTGCTTGTTCAGGAAATAATCCGGTATGCTTAAAACCCATAGGTTTTATGCAAAATTTAAGTTCTTTATAGGATATCGTCCATTCTTCGGGCATTTTTTTGTAGTATTCCCAACCGCCACCACCTGTTGAACTGCGCAAATATTTGGCAGATAGCCCTTCGTAAGAGCCAAGTGGAGTTTGTTCGGGCCAAATAACCTGTGGGTCGGGGCGAAGCAAAATTATACTACCCCAACGCTCAAGTTTATAGCCATCACCGGTTGAAATTACGCTGTAATCCTTCCAATTATTAGCTGTTTTCATTTTATTACAATTTTTCAACGGATAAAGTTACTTTATCGCCGTTAACGTCTAATTCTTTAGCAAAGCCACAAACTGTTGGGTCTTGTTCGGTAATGCTTTCAGCTAAAACGTCACTCATAATCTCTGCACCGAAGTTTTCTAAAACGGTTTTTGCATTGCCTTCTGCTAAATATCTAATAGCAATACGGTCGGTAACTTCAAAACCTGCTTCCTTACGCATTGATTGAATTTTTGAAACGAGTTCACGTTGAACGCCTTCAAGTAATAACTCTTCGGTAATGTGAACGTCTAACACAACGGTTAAACCGCTTTCGCTTGCTGAAACAAAACCTTCGGCACTTTCAGAACTAATTAATAAATCGTCAAGCGAGAATGAAACCTCTTCACCATCAAGTAAAGCAACGTAGTTTTTGCCCGATTTTACGGTTGAAACAACCTCGCTAGCGTTACAATTTTCTAAGAAATTTCTTATTGCACCTAATTTTTTGCCATATTTAGGGCCAAGTGTTTTTAATTGAGGTTTAATTTTGTAGTTAACGAATTTTGAAGCGTCGTGCAATAATTCAAATTGCTTAACGTTTAATTCATCACGCGCAATAGCGTATAAACCTTCAGTTAATTTTACTGCTTTGTCAGTTGCAATATATAATTTTGCAAGTGGCTGACGATTTTTGATATTAGAAGAGTTTCTTGCACTTCTACCAAGTAATACAATATTTAAAACGTCGGTCATACCTTCTTCTAAATCGCTGTCAATCATGCTTTCGTCACATTCAGGGAATGAGCAGAAATGAACTGATAACGGAGCGTCGCTATAGAATTGTGGAACTAAGTTTTGATAAATACTTTCAGCCATAAATGGTGTGTATGGGGCTAAAAGTTTTGATAAGGTTACCAAAATAGTCCATAAAGTGGTATATGCAGCCTCTTTATCTTCGGTCATTTCGCTACCCCAATATCTTTCCCTGCCACGACGAACGTACCAGTTAGATAGTTCGTCAACGTAAGATTCAATCATACGTGCAGTTTCAAAAATATTGTATTGTTCTAAGCCTTTGTCGATTTCTTTAATTAAAGTGTTAAGTTTTGATAACGCCCATTTATCCATTAAACTTAACTTACACTTCTTAATATCGTGCTCTGCAGGATTAAATTTGTCGATTTCAGCGTATAAAACGAAGAATGCGTAAGTGTTCCATAGCGTTCCCATAAACTTACGTTGCCCTTCGCTAACAGCGTCGGCTGAGAATCTTGATGGTAACCATGGTGCTGAAGAAGTATAGAAATACCATCTTACAGCGTCTGCGCCCTGTTTATCAAGTACCGACCATGGATCAACTACGTTACCGATATGCTTACTCATTTTAATACCGTTTTTGTCGTTAACGTGGCCTAAAACGATACAGTTTTTAAATGGCGCTTTATCGAATAATAGAACTGAAATTGCAAGCAATACATAGAACCAACCACGTGTTTGATCAACTGCTTCAGATATAAAATCCGCAGGGAAACGAGCTTCAAATAGCTCTTTGTTTTCAAATGGATAGTGAAGTTGTGCAAAAGGCATTGATCCCGAGTCAAACCAACAGTCGATAACGTCTTTTACTCTTTCCATCGTGCCACCGCAGGTATCACAGCTAAATGTTACTTCATCGATATAAGGACGGTGAAGCTCAACGCCCTCTTTTCCGCTTAACTTAGTTAACTCTTCGCGAGAACCTATTACGTGAACTTTACCACAATCTTTACATACCCATACAGGAAGTGGAGTTCCCCAATATCTTTCGCGTGATAAACCCCAGTCGATTACGTTTTCAAGGAAGTTACCCATTCTGCCCGTTCCAATAGTTTCTGGCATCCAGTTGATTGAAGCGTTTGCTTTTAATAATTGTTCGCGAACTGCAGTAGTTTTAACGAACCAACTGCTTCTTGCATAATAAAGAAGCGGAGTGTTACAACGCCAACAGTGTGGATAGCTGTGTTCGTATAATAATTCTTTGAAAAGTATATTTTTTTCTTTTAAGTCAGCAATAATTTGCTTATCTGCTTCTTTGCAGAAAACGCCCGCATAATCGGTTGCTTCGGGTAAGAACTTACCGCTTGTATCAACCATTTGAACGAATGGTAAATCATAACGGCGACCAACTTCGCTATCGTCTTCACCAAAAGCAGGAGCAATATGAACGATACCACTACCGTCGGTTAAAGTAACGTAATCGGCAACTGTTAAATAATACGCCTTTTGCTTAAACGATCCTAATGCGTAATTAAACATTGGCTCGTATTCAGCGTATTCATAATCTTTACCCTTTTTAGTTGATAATACTTCGTATTCTTCAAATAAACTTGGCGCTAAAGCTTCAGCAAGAACGTAGCGTTCACCATTTGCTAAAATTTCAACGTAGTTTTCGTTTGGATTCATACAAAGGGCTACGTTTGAAGGCAACGTCCATGGAGTGGTAGTCCAAACTAAATAGAACTTGTCTTCTCCTTTTGCTTTGAATTTAACGTAAATAGATTTTTCCTTTACGTCTTTATAGCCTTGAGCTACCTCGTGCGAAGAAAGGGCTGTCCCGCAACGTGGGCAGTAAGGAACGATTTTATAGCCTTTGTAAAGTAATCCCTTTTCCCAAATTTTCTTTAAAGCCCACCATTCAGATTCAATATAATCGTCGTGATAGGTAACGTACGGATTGTCCATATCTACCCAGTAGCCGATACGGTCAGACATTTTTTCCCATTGGTCAACGTATTTCCAAACGCTTTCTTTACATTGTTTGATGAAAGGCGCGATACCGTATTTTTCGATATCTTGCTTACCGTCAAGCCCAAGCTTCTTTTCTATTTCAAGTTCAACGGGCAAACCGTGAGTATCCCACCCTGCCTTTCTTGCAACGTGCATACCCTTCATGGTTTTATAACGAGGAATAATATCCTTCATAACGCGCGTTAAAACGTGCCCGATATGTGGCTTTCCGTTTGCTGTTGGAGGTCCGTCGTAAAAGCAAAATTCTTTGCCGTTTTTGGTTTGCTCCATACTCTTTTCAAAAACTTCGTTTTGTTTCCAAAATTCTAAAACTTCCTTTTCTCTTTCAAGGAAATTTAATGAGGAATCTACTTTTTTATACATAATTTACTCCTATGGCACTTGCCGTGAAATAAAAATTTGTTTTATATTAATAACTTTAAAAGAATGGACATAAAAAAAACGCCCCTTAAACAAAGAGACGAATTACCGCGTTACCACTCTTATTCGCTTAAAAACAGCGCTCTCATTACAACTTACGGGTGCTTACCGTACAGCGCTATTTCGCCCACCAATTTTTTGGTCACGCTTTCACACCGTATGCTACGAAAGGATACCGAATAAGGCGTTTTAATAGGCTTACACCACCCCTATTTCGCTTAAAAAACGTTTACTTACCGACTTGTTTTCGCTTAGCAATCTACTATATATAATTTACTTATATATTTTAACAAATTACGCGCGCATTGTAAAGTGTTTTTTTGCATTTTTTTATTTTAAAAAGCTATTTTTTATTTTTAAGCGCTTTTTTGCTTGCTTTAAAAGCCGTTTTAGTATAAAATATAATGGCTGTGCTAGGTGGGGAGTTAGCGGTGCCCTGAACTTGCAATCCGCTATAGCAAGACTGTAGGTCCGCCTAGGCACTTTGTATGGATGGTTGCGCTCGGTAAGGAGTGTTGATCTCA
>JAZNFS010000064.1:0-13597 GCA_045589175.1 Christensenellaceae bacterium | reverse complement strand
TGCTACGTTTGTATTTAAGATAATTCTTGCAGCTTCAATTAGATCTGTTACGTATTCGTATCCGTCTAAGTGAATTGTTGCTAACGTTCCATCTAACATTATTTGTAATAATGCTACTGTGTTTTCAACGATAGATTCGTGACCTGGTACAAATACCTTAACCGCTTCGCCTAATGATTTAATTGTTTTGTCAACATAGAAACCTGGTATTGCTGTAAAGATTTGTGCTGTCTTAGTTTCACCGTAGTGATCTTCTGCTTCGTTTAATACAACGTTTGCTAATGCTACTAACTTGCCACCTAAGTCCGCGCCAAACCAACGTTCGATGTTATCATCAACGTTTTCATTTAATATCTTTCTTGCAGCAGCTGTTAAATCTGTTACTGGCTTAGTGCCGTCAAGACGGATTGTCTCTAACGTTCCTTCTAGCATTACTTGTAATAATTTTACTGTATTATTAGTAATTGATTCATATCCTGGTAAAAAGGCCTTTGCGATTTCGCCAAGTGAGTATAGAACTTCGTCAACTAATAAGTTCTTGCTGTCTTCAACAAAACTTGCAATTGTTGAATCTGCATATAATCTATTAATTTCAGCAAATACCGCGTTTACTATAGCGTTTTCTTTACTTTCTGGGAATACGCTATTTACTACACCCTTAACTGCATTTGATACGTTTACAATAGTTTGTTCATCGCGGTAGCCAATGGCTTTAAGTTTACCACCAAATAAAGTGTTAACTAAAGTTTCAACGCTTCTTACAATTGCATCAGCTTCGTCGTTAAGAGCTTCAACTAAAACGTTTGCAACACTTGTTACAACGTCGTTTAATTGTAAATTCATCGTTGCAACTGCAATATCAACTAATTTACTATCTTCGTAAAGTTTTTCTACTTCATTAAAGAATACTGTTAGTGCTTCGTGTTCTACAAAGTTAGTTAATACTTCTTCTATTACGTTAGCAGCTTCAACAACCTTTATTTCATCATTTATTTCAGGGTTAGAAACAGTGCCATCTAATAATAATTGTGCAACGTCAGCAAGATTTCTTACTAAACTTTCATAATTAGGAATAACTACAACTAAAATATCTTCAACGCTTGCGATTACCGTGTCAACACTTAAGTTCTTGCTGTCTTCAACAAAAGTTGCAATTGTTGAATTTTCATATAATTCGTTAATTTCAACAAATACCGCGTCAACTACGTCGTTGTCAACAAAGTTATCTAATAAACCCTTAACTGCATTTGATACGTTTACAATTGTTTGAGTGTCACGATAGCCAATAGCTTTAAGTTTACCACCAAATAAAGTGTTAACTAAAGTTTCAACGCTTCTTACAATTGCATCAGCTTCGTCGTTAAGAGCTACAACTAAAACGTTTGCAACGCTTGTTACTACGTCGTTTAGTTTTAATTCAGCGCTATCGCCTGCAAAACTTGCAATTGTTGAATCTGCATATAATTCGTTAATTTCTACAAATACCGCATCAACTACGTCATTGTCAACAAAGTTATCTAATAAACCCTTAACTGCATTCGATACCTTTACAATTGATTGAGTATCACGATAGCCAACGGCTTTAAGTTTACCGCCAAATACTGTGTTAACTAAAGTTTCAACGCTTCTTACAATTGCATCAGCTTCGTCGTTAAGACCTGAAACTAAAACGTTTGCAACACTTGTTACAACGTTATTTAGGCTTAAATCCATCGTTGTAACTGCAATATCTATTACTTTGCTTTCTTTATATAAAACTTCAATTTCATCAAAGATAGTAGTTACAACGTCGCCTTCTACGAAGTTAGTTACTAGTTCTTCTATTAAGTTGGCAAGTTCAACAACCGTTAAGTCATAGTTTGGTACTAAAGCGCCTAAAGTTCCATCAAATAATAAGTTTATAATATTTTTAACGTCGCTTATTAAAGTTGCATAAGTAGGTGCAAGTACAGTTAAAATCTTAGCCCCGCTAGATGTTGTAGCGTGCAATTCTAAATCAAGTGTATTTTCGTAAATTTCATCGATAATATGAGTATCACCATATAAACCAGTTAACTCAGTAACTATAACGTTAACTTTTTCAAGTGTTTCTTCATCGCTAACGTATTTATTTACAACCTTGCTTGGAATATCTAATAGGTTTTCAACAGTTAAAAATTCGTAATAAGCGCCTTTGAAATCAAAGTCATCGTTTACGATATCAATAATCTTAGTATTAAATACTGCTTGTGCTAAAGTATTAGATTCAGTTCCATTTACGTATGCATTTGTAAAGCCTAAAGGTTCTGCAATATAAGTTCCTAATACTTCTTCAGCACCGATTGTGTTTTCTACTATTTCAACCAACGTATCATTTGCCACGAAATATAATACTACAGCGGCAGCAGCTCCAGCGGCAATAACGTAAGGTTGCCATTCTTCTGGAACTTCATTCCACATTGCTTCGCCATCAACTTCAAGGTTATTAAGTGGGCCGTCGCAACCTTCGCTTATAATATTATATAATGTGTTAAGCGTTTCGTCATCACCAAATAAAGCATCGGTAATAACGTCTAATGATTCAACTATATTATCCACGTCAAGAGCTAAAACGTCCTCAACAAAAGTGCTTGTTTCAACGTCTGCAAAAAGATCAGAGAGTTCATCAAGAACGGTATCAATAGTTTCGTTTTCAAGAACGCTTAAAATATCGTTTAAGCCGGCAATAGTTTCGCCTACGTTAACGTTTTCTGCAAAATCAATTTCACCAATAGAAGTATCGGCTAATAAGTTATCTATAAAGTCAGCAACGTCTTCAATTAATTCTTGCTGTTCAGGAATTACTGCAACTAAAATTTCTTCAACCGCATTAATTACGTTTGAAGTTTCAATTTCAAGAAGCTCTTCAACTGTATTTTCGCCAATAGTTACGTCATCAAGTAAATCAGCAACTGCGCCAACGATAGTTTCAATAGTTCCGTCTTCATCTTCCACGAAGTTATCTACTACGTTGTAAACTGAATCAATTAATTCGCCAATAGTTAAATCTTCATCTATTAGGTTCTCGCTAATTTCACCAATAGTTCCATCAGCAAGTACTGTATCAATAAGGTCTAATACGTCTTCAATTAATTCTTGCTGTTCAGGAATTACTGCAACTAAAATTTCTTCAACCGCATCAATTACGTCTGAAGTTTCAATTTCAAGAAGTTCTTCAACTGTGTTTTCGCCAATAGTTACGTCATCAAGTAAATCAGCAACTGCGCCAACGATAGTTGCAGTAGTTTCATCTTCTACGAAATTATCTACTACGTTGTAAACTGAATCGATAAGGTCGCCGATAGTTAAATCTTCGTCTAATGGGTTATCAATAATTTCGCCGATAGTTCCATCAGCAAGTACTGTATTAAGAAGATCTAATACATCTTCAATTAATTCTTGCTGTTCAGGAATTACTGCAACCAAAATTTCTTCAACCGCATCAATTACGTCTGAAGTTTCAATTGCTAATAATTCTTCAACTGTGTTTTCGCCAATAGTTACGTCATCAAGTAAATCAGCAACTGCGCCAACAATAGTTTCAATAGTTCCGTCTTCATCTTCTACGAAATTATCTACTACGTCGTAAACTGAATCGATTAAATCGCCAATAGTTAAATTTTCTTTAATGTCGGCGTCACCGATATAGTCACCCTCAATAAGGTCTTCAATAAGTTCTATAATATCTTCAGCGAGAGCTTCATCAACACCTGCAATTTTTAAGATTTCTTCAAGTGCGTTAAGAACTTCTACAACCAATAAGGCATCAACACCTTGCTCAATATCGTAAACGTTAACGTCATCTAATAAATCAGCAACGATTTCAACGATTTCAGTAATTTCTTCTGGCACTTCAAAGTTATCAACAACGTCATATACCGAGGTAATTGCTTCGCCAAGAGTTAGTGTGTTAGAAATAGCAAGATCTCTTAGTGTGGTATCTTCCAACAAGTCGTCAAGTAGTTTGCAAACATCTTTAACAACTTGCTTGTTATCTTCAGGCATAACCGCAACGCCAATAGTTTCGATAGTTTTGATTACGTCGTTTACTAGAAGGTCTAAGAAATCGTCTTGGAAGTTAGCAAAAGTAACGTCTTTTAATAATTCAGTTATAGCCGTAACAACCGTTGGTAATGGTTCTTCGCCATAGTAGTTATCAATAATGTTATAAACGCTACCTATAAGACCACCAACAGTCATATCGGCAGGCATAAATTCTGGGCTACCTATAGTTCCGCCTAAAACCTCTTCAAGTAAAGCACAGAATTCATCAATAGTTTGCTTTGTAGTTTCATCAGTAATAACCGCGCTACAAATTTCATTTACGCTATTAATTATATTGTCAATTTCAATATTTAAGGTGCCTTCTGTAAATTCATCAATAACAACGCCGGCATAAAGGTCTGAAAGTTCAGTAAATACTTTTTCAACCGTTGCATCGTCTACGTAAATATCAACGATACCGTAAACTTGATCAATAATGCTTGAAATTTCTAAGCCTGTTTGTAAACCAAAATCATCTAACGTTCCAGCTAATACGTCGGTTAATAAATCGCCAACTTTTCCTATCAATTCTTCGTTATCTGGAGCTAAAATCTTAGCAATTGCACAAACACTTTCAATAATAGAATCAACAGCTAATTCTTTGTCAATTTGAGGATCACTCAAATTGCCCTCTAGTAAATTTGTTAATAATACGTTAACTTCATCAATTAATTTATCATTTTCTGGAAGCACGATTTTAACTATTTCGCTTACGGTATCAACAACAGAATCAAGTTCTAACGCAGTAATATCGTCAACAAAGTTTTCAACTTGAACGTTATCAAATAATTTTGCAATCTCTTCAACAACGCCGACAACCATTTCATCTTGATAGAAGTTATCAACTACAGCGTAAACGTCTCTTAAAAGTTCGCCTGCTGTTAATTTTTCGGTAAGTTTTACGTCATTTACAGTTCCGTCAAGCGTTTCAACTAATAGTTTAGAAACTTCGCCTACAACCTCTTCGTTGCCTGGAACTGCAACGTTTACAATGTTACGAACTTGCTCAATAACGAAATCAATTTTTAAATTACCAAAATCTTCTGCAAAATTAGTAAGAAGAACGTTATCAAATAATTTTGCAACCTCTTCCACAACGTCAGCAACCATTTCATCTTGATAGAAGTCGTCAACGATAGTATAAACGTCTCTTAAAAGTTCGCCAACCGTAACTTCTTCACTAACTTGAACGTTGTTTAACGTACCGCTAAGTAGATCAGAAAGAAGTTCAACAACGTCGCTTACAACTTCCGGTTTGATTGTTTCTTCAAGCCCTGCAATTTCAACTACGGCATTAACTCCTGCTTCAAAAATTTCAAGCACGTAATCTACTTCGTAACCTAAAATCTTATCGCCACCGTTTAATAAGTCTTGAATGAATAGTAAAACCGAAGTATTTAAAAGTTCACTCATTGCATGGTCTGCATCGCCAGCCCATACGTAATTGTCATTAATTCTATCAAAGTCTTTTAATTCTTTATCCAATTGAACTAAACCAATTTCTAAAACGTCACCAACGCGCACGCCAAGGATTTCGTTATAAACGTCAATTGGTGATTCTTCGTTAACCAACGCTTCAACAACGTCGGCAATCTTGAGATTGAAAAGTTCAGCTAAAGAATTAGAGTAAACGTGATTTCCGTTTTCTTCTTCGCTATAATATTCATCGTTTACTGCGTCATATTTAATATCAAGTACAGCGCCAACAACTTCGCCTACCGTACTTTCTGGGAATAAAGCTCTTACTATTTGTTCAACCGCAACGCCGTCTTCTAGGCTTTCTACTAGGTTGAATATATTGTTAAATGAGAAATCTAAAATTAGTGAAAGGAAAGCATCGTCGCATATCCATGCGCCGTTTTCATCCTTTTCAGTTCCTAAAATATCGCCGATAGCAACGTTACCAAGGGCATTTCTAAACGCTGCAACGATATTTTCTAGGTTATATTCGTCAAGTAATAAATCTGCAATGCGAATATTGAATATTCCTGCAAGTAAAGCATTTTCAGATTCAGTAATACCAAGCATATCACCTAAAGTGATATCGCCGAAAGATTCGTTAAGATTTGAAATTAACGACTTAATGAAAAGGTTAAAATCAAACGCACCACCTTCTTGACCTGCAAGTAATTTACCTACTTGTAAGCCACGAAGCCCGTCAATTGCAGGGATAGCACCCTCCTTAATGCCGAGCATATCTAAAATCATACCGACTTCTAAATCGCCGATAAGCTTGTTAACTAAACCGATTAAATCGCCGTTTTCTTCAATAATAGCCGAGATGTCAAGGTTAGCAACGATTTGCATTAGTTCAGGCGCTGGATTTCCTTCTTTATCAACCCATACACCATCACCATCTTCATCGGTATAACCAAGTAAATAGCCAAGTTCGATATTAGGAAGCAACTTAGTGTAAATAAAGTCATATCCACCTTCAGAGTTTTTGGTGAATAAGTCAGCTAAAGTCGTTCCGCCTAACACTTGAGAGCGAAGAGCAACCTCATCAGCAATATCCGGAGCAACGGTTGCAACTAAGTCGTATAGAATTTGTTCTAAAGGCATAGTTGAAATTGAGCTGAGTGAGCCCTCCATAAGCTCCTTCATAACGTCAAACTCGCCGTAAACCATTTCAGCGATAACGTCTAAAGAAATATTACCAAATAAGTTTAACGCACGAAGACTTTGTGCCTTTTCGGTATCTTGAATTTCGTATGTATATTCATGCTTTTCAGCGCTATAAATAGATTCAAAATATTCAGGTAATAAAGCACCTAACTTTAACGATTTTAACGCCTTAATAAGACCGAGTTCACCAGTTCTTTCATCAGTTTGAATCAACTCGTTAAGGGTATAATCGCCAAGTTTTTCTTGAGCTTCTCTTGAAAGAATTTGATTTAAATCCTTTGGCCCGTCAGCAGTTTTAAAGATGCTTGGAAGCAAAGGATATAAAGCTCTTACTTTAATGCTATCAAGTAAAGCCTCAAGACCGCCGTCGCCGATACTAAAAATTGAAATGCCCATTAAAGCAGCCCAATCTTTGCCTTCTTTATCAACGTTACTTACGTCAACGCCGGCTGCTTTTAAAAGCGCCTCGATATCTAGGCCGTATTCAGCTTCTAAACGTGAAAGAGTGTAATCGTCAGGATTTTTCATTGCGCTTTGTAATAAAAGCAATAAATCCTCAATCGATTGATCGTTGATATCGCCTAAAGCAGGATCTTGCTCTGTAACGAGACCAACTGGTTTAATGTTCTTGTACGCCCAGAACCCTGCAGTGACTGCTACACCGATAGGGGCTGCGATCGTAAAGATCATTCCGAGTACAAATGCCAGTACTCTTCTAAAAAGATTTCCCATATGTCATCTCCTTAAGTGAATTTGACCGCTATACCTCAAAAGGGCATAATACGGCCTTTTTTAAATGACTGCATATATTATATAATAATAAAAAAAAAGTGTCAATAGATAAACGCGATTTTTTATAATTAATTAAAATATTTTACAAAACTATCACAAACATTTTTCAAAAGTTTCACCGCCTTATTAAGTTGTGGATAACGTTGTGGACATTTTTTTAAGCCTACCAAGCCATTTTTAATAGAAAACTGCAATAAAAAAGAGTTGGGGATCTATCGGCAAAAAGGTTTAAATTATTTGTTCCATCCCTTGGTCTTTTTTTAAATTATCATAGATAATTTTAAGTTTTACCTGTTTTTAAACGTAAAAGCGACACTATAACAATTAAAAACTCGCGCTTTTAAAAAAGGCTTATGATTGCGTAAAAAACTTTCCAAAATGTTAATACAGTTATGCACAATTCCACATTGAAGGTTAACGTTTTTCTTGATTTTAACTTGTTTTTTTGTGTTTTTGCGAATTTTTTACTAATTTAAAAAGGGGGTTGGTGGGTAATTTTTTAGTCGTTATTTTGCCCTATTTTTTTGATTTTTTAGCACAAAAAACCTAGAATTTACCCGCATTTGTTGGTTGTTAAAAAAGCTGTTGATATTAGTTTTAAACAACTGCTTTTATCTTGTTTACCCGCTTTTTGTATTTACTTAAAGGTCATTGTTTTTTTGTCTAGAGCAAAATGCAATTTCAAAACACGCAAAGCAAAAAAGCTTTAAAGCGCCAAATTGCCATTAATCGCCTTATAGGGGCACTTTATAACAAAAAAACGCCCCCGATATAAGCTCGGAGGCGCGTATTATTTTGTTATTAGCACAAAAACAACAAATTATTTATTACTATGGCCTAAATAATTTTAGTTTTCCCTTTTCAATATGTACGTCAAATTTAATATCTCTATAAATTTCGCCGTCTATTTCAATGCTTATTGGATGATCGAAAATAGCTTCGGCGTGGTCTTTGCGAACGTAATCGCAAAATTGTTGCTCTAAAATCTTACCTTTCATAAGCTTTATCAAATAACCTATCATCTTAGATTTTTTCATTCTGTTAACGATAATAAAGTCCATTTGATTATCATCAGGCTCTGCTTTAGGACACATAGGAATACCACCGCCAAACAGTTTGCCGTTACAACAACAAACTATCATAGCACTACGGTCTTCAAACTCTTGATCTTTTTTTAGTTTGAAATCGTAAAACTTAAATTTAATAAGACTTACTAGTAAAGATACGAAATATTTTAACTTACCCTTTAAAAATTTATTGCGCTCGCAACGCTCTAAAATTTCAACGTCAATACCCGTTCCTACAATATTAGCACAGCGAATACCGTCACAAACCAAAAAGTCCGTTTGCTTGGCTTGTTCGTTAAGAATAATATCAAGCGATTTTTCAACGTTTAAAGGAATTTTAACACTTTCAATAAAGTCGTTACCGCTTCCAACAGGAACAATTCCCAAATTTACCTTTTCAACGTCTATTCCGTTTAAAACCTCGTGAATAGTTCCGTCGCCACCAACCGCAACTATAGTTTGTGCACCATTTGCACTCAACTCACGAGCAAGCTCGGTTGCGTGTTTTGCATATTCAGTGCGATGAAAAGAATACTCCACGTTACGAGCATCTAAAATCTCACTAATTTTTTTTTCTACCTTAGAACCCTTTCCCGATCCCGATTTCCCATTAATTATAAAATGAATCATAAAATCTCCTCTGTAGTATATAAGGATAAACTAAGAAGTATTTTTTTCCGTGTTGCTATAACTATTTTAATTATACACTTACAAGTAAAAAAAGGCAACCAATTTTTTGTTGTAAACGTAAAAAGTGCCTTTTAAAAAGCCTTTTTGCATTATTAAATTTCTGGTTTTTTTATAAAAAGTTGGGCTATAGCGCGGTTAACAACACTTTTGTGTTAATTTTAAAGTTTAAAATTTATCTGCAAAAAAACAAAAGTGCCATGAAAAAACATAGCACTTTTTTGTTAAAGTTTTATATTAATTATTATTTTCTGCGCTTTTTGTTAATAATTACGCCAGCCACAGCAAGAGCAATCATACCCATTGAGCCAAAATCAATAGTTGAATTACAGCTAGTATCTTCGTATTGTACGATTGCAGAAATAATTGAAGTTTGAACCTTACCGCAGTAAATACATTCTCTTGACTTTTCGCCAGTTTCGCTAGTAGTTGGGTTCTTAGTAGTGGTCCATTCACCGTATCTGTGATCACACTCGCTACTGTCAGTGTTACCACCTTGGTTACCACCTTCATTTCCGCCTTGGTTACCACCTTGGTTGCCACTATCGCTTCCAGCATAGAACTTAGCGTAGAATGGATCGTCACTAACCTTACAAGGTCCTATAGAAGTATAACTGTTATCATTTTTTGTTCCAAGTAAGTAATCAACACCGTCAATGCTTGTTATTACAGTTTGCTTTTCAGTATTGTAAGTATAAACTGTTGAAGCGCTTGTTTCATAAACGGCGTTTACGTGCGTTCCGCTTACAACACAGTTGATGTAATTCTTTACACCATTTATTATCGCGTATAAATAATATCCGCCGTTTGTATTTTCAAGATATACGTCAAGGGCTGCAGATGAATCAATAGTTGTTGCAAGGTAATAAGTAGCATGCATACCACCTGCTAAATAGTGAATGTCTGTTCCTGCCATAGTTTGAATCATACCAAACTTGTAAGCCACACCAACTTGTGGATTAGCTACAGCTTCAAGCCCATCAGTATTGCCACCTTCGCTTCCAGCATTACCGCCTGCGCTTGCGCCACAAATGCTACAAGCACCGTTTTCGTAAGCGTGACCAGAAGCAGCAACAATTTGTTGAGCTAATAAAATTTCGCCACAATCTGCACACTTGCTACCAGCTGTTAAACCTGTTTTAGTACAAGTTGGATTAACAGCTTGTAGTTCGGTTGTGTTCGTGTGTTCACAGTTGCCAGGTGCTACTTCTCCTCCACCGCTACTAGTTTTGCCATAGAAGATAATTGAGTTAATCATACATCTTTGCGCGCCTGAAACAGTTGCAAATGAAATAGTCTTAACAGCAGAAGTATCAACTTCTATATCTGTATATTCGCCGTTGTCAGATGCTGTTAAAATCGTGTAAGTAACACCGTTAACTGTTATTTTTGTTGTATTTGCATTATATTGCGCAACTTTAAACACAACTCTAACAACGTCGCTTGGTACGGTTAGAGTAAATGAACCTACACCACTATTTGAACCCAATTTTAAACATCCGTTACCTTTTTTATCACGAGCATTTGGATATGTCTTTGACATATTAGTAATGCTTAAAGTATATCCACCAACCGTTTCACTATAGGTTGTAGGCTGACCTTGGGTATCTCCTCCATGCTCTCCGCTTCCGTCTGCACCAAGTTCAAAAACAACGCCTTCAGCGCTAACGTTAGCTTTTTGCTCCCCACAAACGCTACATGCCCCACCTTCAAAATTATGCCCTGGAGCTTCAATAGTTTCAGTTTTACTTTCATCACAAACGCTACAAGTATAAGTAGTAACGCCGTCGGTAGTACAAGTAGGTGGAGTAGTTAGCGTTCCACTACCAAAAGTATGAGCAGTTTTAGGTATTGACTGAGTGATAGTTTCGCCACAAGTCAAACAAGTAAAACTTTTAGAGCCTGCAACCGAACAAGTTGGTTGAACTGTTATAATTTCTTCATCATAATTATGACCAGTTGCTTTGATTGTTTGAGCATTAGTTATATTAGAGCCACAATCTACACATTTAACACCTGCTTGGTTACCATCTTCGGTACAAGTAGGTGCTTTGTAAGAAACGTTTACAGTGTTATTATGATCACACGCCATCGACATAGAAGGTGTTATTATTCCCTTAGGAACTTCTTCACCAAACAACAGCCAAGCGTATTCAGGATAATCAACGAATACGTTTCTTGTACCAGTAATGGCTTGAACTGCATCGTTTCTGCCCATTTCCCAAGTATCAACAGGGTCTTCTGCCATCCATTTTAATAGGGTATCCATATTTTGCATAACACCGCTTTGTCCCCACATATAACTTGTGTTACCCCAGCGTGTATAAACGTAAAGAACTATTCTTGCGCAGTCACCGCGAACGTTTTGCCCTTCATCGTTTGGATCGTAATAGCCACTACTTTCACCGTAAGCAGTATTCCCACGCGAACTGTTTTCATTAACCGATGTGGGGCGTAACATTATAATATCACTTTCATCTGGGTCATTAGAATTTTTAGACCCGTTAAGGCTTTTGCTTTGTGGCCAAGTGTGTTCCCTATTCCATGTTGCCGCGCTATCCCATTCACTATTTAAAGAGGTTGCAGAATAGAAAGAAGAAATCGTTGAAAAATCGCTATCAACACAGTCTGTATACTTATATAAATTCCTCGTACCATCATAAGTTGTTTGTTTTGTGTGCTTACTCGTCATTAAAGTCTTTAACGAAGAATATAACGCACTACTTGAAGCGTTTGATTGAGTAGTTCCACCCGATAAATTTTTCATTGTTGAATAAACGTAGCTACCGGTATAAAACGCTTCAGCATAAGTTGATAGGAAAGTTGCCTTTTCATCTCTTACGCCCCAGTTGGCGATATAATTACCAACCTCAACGTATTTAACGTCTTCAGCCTTTGTATAACCAGTTGGAGTTGTTGGTGTTTTAGCAGCGTAAACGCTTGTAACGCCAACGGTTGGAAGAAGTAGAGAGCAAATTAAAGCAAATGCTACGATAATTCTTTTAAATGACTTCATAATTCCTCTTTTGAAAATATTTTTTTAGTAGCGCACATACTCGCCACTATACATATTGTATCAAAATATTTTTTTACTGTCAATTTATATATCTACAAAAAACAATTTTTCACAAAAACTACTCAATTAAAACTTTGGTTAAAAAAAAGTTATTAGTCACAATACCTTAACTTGAATAATAGCGTAAACTTATGCTAACGCGATATTTTTTTATTTAAACTTGAGTGTAAATAAAAAGGCTTCCCACTTTTACTCTGTCATACTGAGCGTTAGTCGATTCATTATCTCTCTTTGCCATTAAACAAAACAGCAAATTCAAAATGCTTGATTTTTAAAGTCACATAATATATAATATGATATATATCAGAAAGCTAAAAGCATAAATAAATAAAAAAAAAGAAGAGTATTTTATGAAAAACGGAATTAGTCCAAATCCAAATAAAGTTTTTCCTGTAAACGGATTTAAAACGGTAACCTATGTTAAACCAACGCTAAAAAACCCTAATATTATAGTGGGCGATTTTACCTATTTTAGCGATACTTTTTTTGAACGCCACGTTACCCATAATCTTGAATCTTACGGCGATAAGCTTATTATCGGCAAGTTTTGCCAAATAGCAAAGGGCGTTAATTTCGTTATGAACGCGGCAAACCACCAAATGAACGCCGTTAGCACCTTTCCATTTTACATTTTAGAGGGTTGGAATCAAGCCAAGCCCCCGCTTCACGAAATGCCCATTAAAGGCGATACCATTGTTGGTAACGATGTTTGGATAGGCGAAAACGTTAGCATTTTGCCGGGCGTAAAAATAGGTGACGGCGCAATTATCGGTATGAATAGTGTTGTTGGCTCAAACGTTGAGCCTTACACCATAGTTGCAGGCAACCCCGCTAAAGTTATACGAAAAAGATTTGATAGCGAACTAATAGATCTTATGCTTAAATGGCAATGGTGGAATTTTAGCATTGAAAAAATTGATTCGCTTATACCAATTTTAACAAGTAGCGATTTAAACGCTGTTAAGCAGTTTATTAAAGATGATTTAGCAAAAAAATAAAATTGCCGTTTTTTAGCTTTTTTGTTAGTAATTTATTAGTAATTAAGCGGAGTTTTGCTATTATAAAACCCTACAAAAAAATAAAAAATAATTTTTTAACAAATTTTAAAAAAAAGACAAAAAAACAGTTGACAAATTTTCGGTTATAGTATAAAATAACATAGCATTAAATCGACGCGGAGTGGAGCAGTTGGTAGCTCGTCGGGCTCATAACCCGAAGGTCGTGTGGTTCAAGTCCCGCCTCCGCAACCAGTTTTTTCGCTTTCTTTTATAAAAAAGACTGCATATGG
>JAZNFS010000063.1:0-7241 GCA_045589175.1 Christensenellaceae bacterium | reverse complement strand
CTGCTATCATGCAACTTGAAAAAGTTGGCGTTTCTATTACTGGTAACTCTACTAACCCAACAAGATTCCAACACCCTGTTGCTGGCACATACTTTAAATTTTGTTTAAAAAACCTATTAAACCAATCTAATTCAAATTATATTAAATGCTTAACCAAATAACCGGAACAACGCCAACGTCGGCGTAGTTAGATTCCGTGCAACCTACTGCTGCCACAGTCCCGTCACCATCGATAAGTAACGAACTTCTTCCCTGATTATTATGGTCATAATAATGTGGAGTACGCAACCACCACGAATTGTTGTGATTATTATGTAATGAAAAACCTTGTGCTAAACTATATTGAGAAACACTCTTAATAAAGTCTGCGCCTGCTTCTATATACGCCTCTGCTTCAACACGGCTTAATAAAAATACTTTATCTTGTGTGTTATTACAAACGAAATCATTGCTTGTGTCACCCGTACTTGCAAGGCTATTATCTACAGCGCTAAGTAAAATGCTACCTCGTTGTGACGTACTAAACGCGCTGTTATAAAAATTATTGTTCAACCACTCTCTTAAGTCACTTCTTTCGTAGTTATTAGGCCATATAGCAACGTCTTCACTTCTTAAGGCAGAACTTTTGTAAAAATATTGTGAATCAAGAATTAAATCGCTTATTAAAAGTACTTTATCCGATCTATCTTCTAAAATGTTCCACCTAATAAGATCAAATTTAAACCAATAAACGGTTTGAGAATAATAACCGTTACTACCTTGATTGCCACTATTTAAACCAACGTTGTTTTGTAAATGACGGTATTGAATAAAATATACTGCTCTGTAAGTGTCAATTCCAACCTTAACGTCTTTATACCACATAAATGGTTCGTCAATAATACTAATG
The DNA here is from genome assembly GCA_045589175.1 of Christensenellaceae bacterium. Lineage (GTDB taxonomy): Bacteria > Bacillota > Clostridia > Christensenellales > Borkfalkiaceae > HGM11416. The sequence goes on along the minus strand of JAZNFS010000063.1, from coordinate 6,352 downwards.
CTGCCGTAATTATTTTTACTACGACGATAACCGTAATCAATCCAACCGGCACTTTCTTCAACCGTTGGTAAAGCGCCCGCCATTTGATTTAACGTTGCAATCAAATCTTCATTGGTTACCTTTGATTGAGGATAATATCCAAAATAAATGTAATCTTCGTATCTAACATAATCCTCAACTAATTTGTGAGTATAAGTTACTATTTTTGCTCTGGTTCCACTTGGTGACCCCGATTTATTCCCACATTTAGTAAGTAATGTAATAGTGTTTCCAACAACGATTTCTTCGGTAATACCAACTATAGTGTATATGCCTTCCTTATACTCAATTCCTGCAATAGAAGCGATGTCGCCATTTTCATCTTTAATATAGAAGGTCGATTTTGATTCATCAACGTGAACTATGCTTCCCGAAATGCGATATTTTAATGAAGAATACTTGTCCGACGCAAAAGTTGCGCCATATTCGTTAAACTGCGCTAAAGTTAACGAATCGCTCATTCCACATTCGCTACACTCGCCGTTTTCAAAGGTATGCTCGCTTTCAACAACCTCTCCACATTTGCTACACGTCACTTCATGACATTCTAAATTATAAGTAGCCGAGCCATAACTATGGCCAAGGGCTTCGCCCTCGATTTCACCACAAGAAGAACAAGTTTTAGAAGTCGTGCAGGTTGCATCTACCCAAGAGTGTCCGTTTGCGCTACCTTCAGTTGCTCCACAAGTTGAACAAGTTTTAGGCAAAGTGCAAGTTGCGTTTTTCCAAGAGTGTCCGTTTGCGCTACCTTCGGTTTCTCCACAAGTTGAACAAGTTTTAGGCAAAGTGCAAGTTGCATCTTCCCAAGAGTGTCCGTTTGCCTTGCCCTCTGTTGCTCCACAAGTCGAACAAGTTTTAGGAGTCGTGCAGGTTGCGTTTTCCCAAGAGTGTCCGTTTGCCTTGCCCTCTGTTGCTCCACAAGTCGAACAAGTTTTAGGAGTCGTGCAGGTTGCGTTTTCCCAAGAGTGCGTGTGTGAACTTAACTCGATAAGCCAAGCGTTCTTTGCTTGAGGGCCGTTATAGTTTCCACATACCGTTAAAAGAGTAACGGTGTCGCCAACGGCAGGTTTAACGCTCATCGCGTCGTATCTAACGCTTCCGTCTGCGCTATATAATCCGTAAATGTAAACGATTTCGCCACTTTCATCTTTAATATAACAGTTACCCCATTCAGCGCTTGCGATTGAAGTAACAACGCCCGTTATACGATATTTTAAGGCAGACGTAGTGTTGTGAGCAAAAGTGTTTGCGTATTCGTTGAACTGCGCTAACGTTATAAGGTTACTCATTTCACAAACTTCGCACTCGCCGTTTACAAAGTTATGCTCTCCCTGTTGAGAACTACCACACTTACTACAAGATAAGGTATGCTTTGCTAAATCGTAAGTATAATCTCCGTAAGCGTGACCAAGAGCGTTGCCTTCGGTTGCCCCACAACCCGAACAAGATTTAGGAGTCGTACAGGTTGCATTTTGCCAAGTATGAGTGTGAGATTCATCATCCTTTGCGCCACAAACAGAACAACTACCTTCAATAAAGTTATGACCAAGAGCGTTGCCTTCAGTTGCCCCACAACCCGAACAAGTTTTAGGGGCGCTACAAGTTGCGTTTGCCCAAGAGTGCCCGATTGCTTTGCCTTCAGTTGCCCCACAAATCGAACAAGTTTTAGGAGTCGTACAGGTGGCATCTTGCCAACTATGTTCGCAAGGTTTCTCACCACTATCAACTACTACGTAATCAAGTTCTTCATAAATATATTGGAACGTCCAAATATTTTCAGCTGTATAGTAACGGTAAATCACACCTTCAATGGTAATTTTTTTACCGTTTAAGGCATTAAACTGGTTAACTAAATCACTCGTGTCGTTTGCAAAGTGAAGTGAATAGTGGTGTAACCCAACCATTCTATTACCTTCATCATCTAACAAATAATATGCAAATTTACTATCTCCAACCGATACAGTACCCGTTAGTGTTACCAAGTTTCCGTGGAATGATTTTGATTTGTCTGCACTTTCAGAAGTTGTAAGTAAATTTTGTGCGGTTAAAGTTACAGCAGGTTTTATGGTAGGCTTGCTTCCGCTTGCATCTTCAACAATAATGCCGTCTTCTTTTATTTGACGTGTATATTCGGGATAACTTGCGCTAGTACCCTTATAAACGAAACCCGTGCCCTTAACTTTTACGTGCGCGCCTTTAGTTAATTTTTCGTGTTTTGCGCGAACGTAAATTATGCCCGTAGAGTCGCCTACGTGGGCGTAGCCCATCGAGTCAAACCCAACTACAACCCCTTCAAACTCAACTTCAACGCCGTTTGGCTTATTATCGATTGCGCTTTTAACTTGCGCTACCGTTAATAACTCGTCCGTTGGTTGGTCATCGTTATTTGTACCACCGCTTGAAGTATCACTACTATTACTTGCAGGCGGATTTACCACGCTACTATTTTGTGAATTTTCATTACCCCCATTACTGCTATCGGTTTTGCCACAAGCAATAAATAGCGATAAAGAAACCATCATAATGATAGTTAAAAGTGCTATTAAAAACTTTCTCATTACTATCTCTCCTTTAAAGGTTTTTTGTGTAATAAAGTCGCGTACGTGAGTTTATTTATTCAACCGATTCTTTTATCGGATTAGTATTATTATAATACTAAACTATATAATAGTCAAGTGATTTTCAAAACTTAAGCAAAGTATACACTTTTAAAAGTTAAACAAATATTAAAATAGGCTCTTAAAATAAAAATGTGATGTTTTTAGAAAAACACCACTGTTGAAATTGATTTTATCAACTATTTATTCTAACAACTCCGTTTATTTTATTCTTCCGAAACGCTTCATAACGTCAAGACGAACGTTTTGTGCTTCGGTTGCAAGTAAATCTAACTTTTTGTAATCGCTAACAAGTTTTAAATACCTTTCTTCTAAACTTTGTTGCCATTTTTCGCCTTGCAAATATATAAACGATGCATAGCCCTTATGCACCCAGTAATTTCGTATATCTTTAATATCATACAATAGCTCGTAATCGCGCACGCTAAAATATGGGTTAACACTACAAATATCAAGTTCTTCAAGTTCGGCAAGAACTGGGCCTAACGCTTTATGCCTAACTTCTTCCAAATTGCGCTCAAAGTTACCTTTTTGCATTCCTGCATACATAAGTTTAATATCCATTTCAATGCACTGACAAAGCATTATCGTTTCGCCAACAAGGGCGTGAAAATCTTTTATAGTTATCATTTTTCACCTTAAATAATTTTGTTCTTTTAGTTAAAAATGCGTCTATAGGGCGATTATCGCGACTTTTAATATTTTTTATCACCTAAAAAACTTGGTTCTTTCTTATAAACTTTTTTATAAATTTCGCTTACAACAAAAACAAATTTTTGTTCATCAAGGGCTATATTTTTACTCATAATTTTTAGTTCTATTTCGGGATAACGCTTACCGTAAGATGGTTGAACGTAATAATAATTGTTTAAATAAAAATTGTTTTTTAAATAAAAATCAATGCGTTTTTGTTGGATTTCACTATTTGCAGGCTCTACTTCCAAACAAATAATCTCGCTAAACGTTTCGCTTAAAAGGCTTAAAATTTTACTGCCAACGCCCTTGTTCCTATGTTTTTTATCAACCGCCAAATGCTCGATAAAAACAACTCCGCTTAACACCCAAACACCGCAAATACCTAAAATTTCACTTTCGTCGTTATTAAAAAGTGCAAACAGCTTATAGTTTTCACAATTTAAAATATTTTTTTGTCCTTTATAATCCCTTCTTTCTGTTAAAGGGAAACTTTGCTTTAAAATTTTATAAGCAAGGTCGAAATTATTTACATCACAAACTTTTAACATTTTTTTATTATCCGTTTAAATTTAATAAATTTGGTTAACACTTATTGCGGAGGTAATTTTTTATGACTTTTAATCCTTTTAAAGAAAAACCACGCAAAATGGATGAAACTATTATGAGCTGGAACGATATGTACGTAAAATCATACGACAAAAACGAAGTAAGCCCATACACTAAAACAAGATGTATTTTAGCAAACGGCACTGAATACGAAGCAACTTGGTGCAAGCATCATTTTAATAGGCACTACCCCGATAACGAAGCTCGCCGTCAGGTAGCACTTTTAAGAAGAAACGAACAGCAACAACAAAAAATGATTTCTTTATTAAAGCCGATTGATGAAAGTTTACTTGAAACTACTATTGCTTACGAACAACTTGCCGTTGACTTAACCGCTTTTTTAGCTCAAAGAGCTGATGATGCTAACGTTAAAATGGCACTTGACTTTGCTCTTTTAGAAGACTTCGACCACCTATACCGCTATGCGAATATGCTTGAATCCGATATGGGACTTCACGCCGAAAGACTTGTGGGTAAATATACTGAAATTATGCCCGGCAGACCTACTATAGCGCATCACCGTCACCCACTTGATAATATACGCCCATCTATTAACAACAAAAAGGCAAGCCTTGCAACACAGTTAGACGTTGGTATTATTACCGCAGCCGAACAACAAACCATGAACTACTATATGAATATAGCGCAGTTTTATGCAAATCAACGTGGGCGCGAACTTTATGCCGAAATAGGTATGGTTGAAGAAGAACACGTTACCCACTACGGCTCGTTAATCGACACCAAGGCCACTTTATTTGAAAGTTTACTAATGCACGAATATACCGAATGTTATATTTATTACTCGCTATTAAACGACGAAAGCGATAATAAAATTAAAAAGATTTGGGAAATTTTATTAGATCAAGAAATCGCGCACTTACACGTTGCAAAAGAACTTTTACAAAAATATGAAGGTAAAGAATACCACCAAGTTATACCCGATGCAAACTTTCCAATGCTTTTAAAACTTCAAGAAAACAAAAACTACGTTCGCGAAGTTTTAAAAAATACGGTTACTCTTACAGCCGAAGGCGAAGGTTATACCGACGTTTGCGACCTAAAAGATAATAGCACTTATTTTATTTATCAAAACACCGTTAATACCAAACCCGAATGTGAACGCGGCCACACTATTATTAAAGAGCATATAAAAGAATATAATCAAGACTATCGCTACGAAGAAAGTGAACACCCAATTGAATGTTTGCGCGATAGAACTAAAGATAATTACTCGCTTGGCGTTAAAAAATGCGAAAAGTGTTAGGCATAAAAACAAAGCGTTTTTAAAATCACAACCAATAAATTTAAGCGTTGCATTTTTAGTTGCAACGCTATTTTTATGCGTTTACGCGCTTATAGCCTCACTTTTTTTATTTTATAAGGCATTAATTTATCTTTTTGTATTTAAAATTTTATCAGCTAAAGTATAGTCTACTTTTAAATTGCCTTTTCCTATTCCCACAAAAAATCCCGGTTTATAATCACCGTGATAATCGCTTCCGCCACTTTGAAGTAAGCCGTTTTGATCTGCAATTTTCTTTAAAAGATTTATCGTTGCATCGTCAAACTTTGAATATACCGTTTCCATACCTAAAAGCCCATGCTTTTTAGCAATAGGTAAAAACTGAACTAAATCTTTTTCATTAAAGTTTAAAAGCGGATGAGCAAGAATGGGCACAGCCCCTATTTCTTTTAAAAAGGATATGGCTTCAAAAATGTCAAAGCGCTTACACGGTTTATAAATACCTGCTTTTTCGGCGAGCAATTTATCAAATGCAGTAAAAACATCCTTAACGTAGCCATTTTTTACAAGCTCTGCCGCTATATGTGAGCGATTTACTAGCCCGTTTTTAGTATGTTTTTCAAGTTCGTAGTAACTTATTTTATAACCTTTTTCATTTAGCCTTTCAACTAATTCAATATTACTTTGTTTTTTACGTTTCAAATAATCGTTACAGTAATCGGTAACGCTATTAAGCGATTTTTTTGGTAAATCAAGCCCTAAAAGATGAACTTCAAAACCCGAATATTCAGTAGAAAGTTCTACCCCGCAAATTGGCGTAACCAAGCTTCCTTTAGCACTTTCACAAAACTCGTTAAGTCCCAAGGTTGTGTTATGATCGGTAAGCGCAATTGCCTTTAAATTCGCTTTTTGTGCAAGTTCGATAAGTTTAGAAGGCGAATCAGTACCGTCTGAATAATATGAATGAGTATGTAAATCACAATATTCCATAATATACCTAAATTAAAAATGGCGATGTCTCAACAATTAGTTGATTTTTTAATAAAATAAATATAATTAATCTAAAATACGCTTTAGATGCAAGCAAAAGCAGACACTTTGTAAATTTTAAGGCCTTGTTGGTCACAGGAATGTTTAAAATTTGCAAATA
>JAZNFS010000062.1:0-5690 GCA_045589175.1 Christensenellaceae bacterium | reverse complement strand
AAATATGTTTAAAATAATTAAATTATAAGCAAAATTGTTTATATTGCTTGAAAAAATAATTTTTTAGTGGTATAATAAAGAAAATTTATTTATATTAAAGGGTATTTATGGCATTATATGAATCGGGGCAAATGTATTTAGAAGCAATACACGTGCTATTACAACAAAATAAAAAGGTACGCGCTATTGATATTTGTGCATATTTAGGATACACCAAACCTTCAGTAAGTCGCGCTGTTGGTATTTTAAAACGCAATAATTATATTTTAGTTGATGGTGATGGTTATATCAGTATGACAGAAGAAGGTAAACAAATTGCCGAAAATTTATACGAACGCCACACGGTACTCACAAATATGCTTATTTCGCTTGGCGTTGATGAGAAAACCGCAACCGAAGATGCTTGCCGTATGGAGCACGTTATTAGCGACAAAACCTTTGATGCAATAAAAAACAAATATTTAAAATAATTAAAACTAAAAATTTTCAAACAAAAAAATCAGGTTTAATAACAACCTGATTTTTTATTTTTTTACTTTCTTAAGTTTTCGTTATAAAATTTACGAATTTCGCCTTCATCTTTATAAAGAGCATAACCATCAGCTAATGGAACTACTAAGGTTGGTGCTTTGGTTATTCCGTAAGCCTTAACTAAATCAACTTGTTCGTAGCAATCAACAACGTCGTAACTAACGCCAGCTTTATCAAATATAGCTTTTATAGCTTTACAACGTGGGCAAGTTGAAGTTGTAAAAAGAGTGAGTTCTGTTAAACTTGCATCCTTTTGTTCAAAATCTTCTTTACAACATTCGCATTCATTTGTTTGCGCGCTACCTTTAGGTTGATAGTTAGGGTTTGCAACGTCGTAAAGTTTTCTTGCTTTAAATTCTTGGCTCTTACCTGCATTCCAGTTTTGAACTGGTCTGTAATAGCCTGTAATTCTGCTATAAACTTCGGTAACTTCGCCACATTCTGGACAGTTATAATGTTCGCCTTTAATATAGCCATGTTCTTTACAAACCGAATAAGTTGGAGATAATGTATAGTAAGGAAGTTGATAATTTTCAGCAATTTTTTTAACTAAATTTGCTGCAGCCTTCCAATCGGGCATTTTTTCGCCGATAAAAGCGTGGAATACCGTGCCTGAAGTATAAAGGGTTTGAAGCTCGTCTTGAATATCAAGTGCCGAGAAAATATCATCGGTATAACCAACCGGTAAGTGCGAACTGTTAGTATAATATGGTGTTTCGCCTTTCTTTGCCGCAGTTATAATATCAGGGAAATCCTTAACGTCGTGCTTTGCCATACGATAGCTTGTTGATTCGGCAGGCGTAGCTTCTAAGTTATATAAATCACCGTATTGTTCTTGATAATCAGAAAGTCTTTCACGCATGTGATTTAAAACTTCTTTAGTAAACTGTTGCGCTTCTTTATGCGTTAAATCCTTTCTAAGCCATTTTGCATTAAGGCAAGCTTCGTTCATACCAACTAAACCTATAGTTGAGAAGTGGTTGTTAAACGTTCCTAAATAACGCTTAGTGTAAGGATATAATCCAGAGTCTAAAAGCCTTGTAATAACCGTTCTTTTAACCTTTAGAGAGCGAGCCGAAATATCCATAAGTTTATCTAAACGCTTATAAAAATCGCTTTCATCTGCCGATAAATAAGCAATTCTTGGAATATTGATTGTAACAACGCCAACAGATCCGGTGCTTTCACCGCTACCAAAGAAACCACCCGATTTTTTTCTAAGTTCTCTTAAGTCAAGGCGTAAACGACAGCACATACTTCTTATATCGCTTGGTTCCATATCGCTGTTAATATAGTTGCTAAAGTATGGAGTGCCGTATTTTGAAGTCATTTCAAATAAAAGTTTATTGTTTTCTGTTTCAGACCAATCAAAAGTTTTAGTAATTGAATATGTTGGAATTGGATATTGAAAACCGCGTCCGTTAGCGTCGCCCTCAATCATAGTTTCAATAAAGGCTTTGTTTATCATATCCATTTCAGCCTTACAGTCTTTGTACTTAAATGGCATTTCCTTACCGCCAACAATTGCAGGAAGTTCGGCAAGATCGGCAGGAACAGTCCAGTCCAAAGTGATATTTGAAAATGGCGCTTGAGTTCCCCAACGGCTTGGTATATTTACGCCGTAAATAAATGATTCAATACATTTTTTAGTTTCACGATAACTTAAATTATCAGCTTTTACAAAAGGCGCTAAGTAAGTATCGAAGGAAGAAAAGGCTTGAGCCCCTGCCCATTCGTTTTGCATTATACCCAAGAAGTTAACCATTTGATTACATAGCGTCGCTAAATGTTTTGCAGGCGCAGAAGTAATTTTTCCAGCTACACCGCCTAACCCTTCCTTAATAAGTTGTTTAAGCGACCAACCTGCGCAATAACCTGTAAGCATTGAAAGGTCGTGAATGTGAATTTCGGTATTTCTATGAGCGTCGGCAATTTCCTTGTCGTAAATTTCACTAAGCCAGTAGTTTGCCGTTACCGCGCCCGAGTTACTTAAAATTAAACCGCCAACCGAATATGTTACGGTAGAGTTTTCTTTTACTCGCCAGTCGATAGAATTTACGTAACTGTTAACAACGTCTTTATAGTCGATAATAGTTGATTTAATATCACGCAATTTCGCGTGGTTTTTACGGTATAGAATATAGCTTTTGGCAACGTCGTGATAGCCAGTTTCGCTTAAAATCTTTTCAACGCTATCTTGTATATCTTCAACTGCGATTTTACTATCTTTTACTTTACTTGAAAAATCCGCAGTAACCTTTATAGAAATTAAATCGATTACGCTATCGTCGTAAGGCTTGTTGGTGGCCTCAAACGCCCTAATAATCGCATTACTAATCTTTTTTAAATCAAATTCAACCGCACTTCCATCTCTTTTAATAACTAAATACTTCATTTGTAATCCTCCTTAGAAAAAAAATATATATAACAACTTTGAACAAGCACTTTTACGTTTTTTCATATACGTAAGCGCCGTTAAAACGCAAAGTTTTAGCTCTATTTGCGAAACACTTCAACAAACCAACCACCATAAAAACAACGGCGCTAAGGCGATGATAAAAAAATAATTGTAAATAAGCTTTAACGTAAAGCGTTTAGATGCGAGCAAGAGAATAAAACTGCGTATTTTACAAGGGCGCGTACTTGCCGTACGTAACCGAAGTTAAAACGCAAAGTTTTAGCTCTATTTGCGAAACACTTCAACAAACCACCATAAAAACAACGGCACCAAGGCGATGATAAAAAAATAATTGTAAATAAGCTTTAGCGTAAAGCGTTTAGATGCGAGCAAAAGAATAAAACTGCGTATTTTACAAGGGCGCGTACTTGCCGTACGTAACCGAAGTTAAAACGCAAAGTTTTAGCTCTATTTGCGAAGTATATAAGCGTTTTTATTCCAATTATTTTTTTTGAAGAGCCAAAAAAATGGGGTAAAAAAAACAACTATATTAATTCAATACAGCGTTAAATTCAAAGCCCGAAAAGCAAATATAAGCAAGCAAAAATAGGTTTAAGTTTAACCCTTTTATCGCTTGTGATTATATGGTAACATATAAAAATTTATAAGTCAACTAAAAAAACTATAAAAACGATATATTGTGTTAAAAATTTTTTAAGCACACAATATGTTGTGTATAATGAAAAATTTTTTTAATAATTATACATTAAAAATAGGTTTACAAAAAACACTTTTACTACCCTAACCCTTGCAATTTTAAAGGCTTTTAATTGTACGAATGTAAGCCCATTCAAAAAACTAACACAAACCATACTTTAAATAGCCCGTAATCCCTTTTAAAGTGTGAAAGTGTATATTCAAAAACTGCATAATGATTATTCATTTTTACACCGCCACCCCACTTTTTAACTATTATAATTGTTAATTAATAATATAAAAATAATAAGCAGGTAAAAACTGTTGACAAAGAATGAAAATAAATATAAAATATATGCATTAAAAAAAACTTACGCTTAAAGCCATTAAGCGCAAAAGGAGATTTATGGAAGAAAAAAGAGCAGTTACCATGGATAAATTGGTAAACTTATGCAAATCACGCGGTATAATTTTTCCAGGTAGTGATATCTACGGCGGAATGGGCAACACTTGGGACTATGGTCCAGTAGGCGTTGAAATTAAAAACAACGTTAAACGTTGCTGGTGGAAGCGCTTCGTTCAAGAAAGCGATAACTCTTTTGGTGTTGACGCAGCAATTTTAATGAATCCAACTGTTTGGGAAGCTAGCGGACATACAGCATCATTCTCTGATCCTAAAATGGACTGTAAGGAATGTAAAACTCGCCACAGAGCAGATACTTTAATTGAAAATCATTCAAAGGGCGCAATTAATCCCGATTCAATGACTAACGAAGAAATGGAACAATACATTTTCGACAATAAAGTAGTATGCCCAAAATGCGGTAAAAGCAACTTTACTAATATTAGAACTTTCAACCTAATGTTTGAAACTTCACGCGGTGTAACCGAAGGCGATAAAGATACTATTTACTTACGCCCCGAAACTGCTCAAGGTGAATTTGTTAACTTTTTAGCAGTTCAACGCACAACACGCGCAAAAGTTCCTTTTGGTATCGGTCAAATAGGTAAGGCTTTTAGAAACGAAATTACCCCAGGTAACTTTATTTTTAGAACTATCGAATTTGAACAAATGGAACATCAATGGTTCTGCAAAGAAGGTAGCGACCAAGAATTTTACGATTTCTTTAAAAATAAAGCGCATGAATTTTTAACCGACCTTGGCATTAGCGAAAATCACTTACGCTTTAAAGACCACGATAAATTAGCACACTATGCAAAAGCCGCTTGCGATATTCAATACTTATTTCCAATCGGTTGGTCAGAACTTAATGGTATTCACAATAGAACGGATTTTGACTTAAAGCGTCACCAAGAATATTCTGGCAAGAGCATGCTTTATACCGACCCATTCACTAACGAAAAATATATTCCTTACGTTATTGAATACTCTATCGGTGCAGATAGACTTATGCTTGCACTTCTTTCTGAAGCATACGATGAAGAAACCCTTGAAGGTGGCGATACAAGAGTTGTTATGCACTTCCACCCTGCAATTGCAGCGTATAAGGTTGCTGTATTACCACTTCAAAAGAACCTTAGCGAAAAAGCAAAAGAAGTTTATAAAAAACTTACAAAACACTTCCCTTGCACTTACGACGAAGCTGGCTCAATCGGTAAGAGATATCGCCGTCAAGACGAAATCGGTACTCCTTACTGCTTAACTATCGACTTTGACACCTTAGAAGATAACACGGTAACTATTCGTGACCGCGACACTATGAGTCAAATTCGTTTATCAATCGACGAAGTTATTCCATTTATTCAAAGCAAATTAGTATTCTAATTTAAGCATATTGATAAATAACCACCCTCTAGCGGGTGGTTTTTCTTTATATCAAAAATGCAACACAGATATTTTGTCCACGTTGCATTTACGCATTATTTTTATATTTAAAATGATTATAAACGATACGATTTATCTTTTAACCAATATTAATGGTTAAAGCTGGTACGATACCTGCAGTCATATCGTCTACGTAATATTCGGTAATTATCGTACCATCTAAATAACAAGCACAAACCAAAGTACTATCATCACAGTTAGGCGAACGAAGCCACCAAC
>JAZNFS010000061.1:0-10645 GCA_045589175.1 Christensenellaceae bacterium | reverse complement strand
AGTTTTTCACCAACTAAACCACTTGCACCAACTATACAAATCTTATATTTTTTCATAAAAAACCTACACGTATTATTTTATGCGAAAATATTAAAAAATGATTAAAAAAAGATAAAAAAAGTGCGCTATTTTTATAGTGCACTTAAACAATTTTATTCAGATACGATGGTTACGCTTTTTAAACCGTTTAAACCTTTAAAACTTTTAATAATCTCTTGTAAATCAGCCGAAGTTTCGCTTAAATCCATTGTTATTGTAACGAAGGCATAGTTTCTAATCGGCATACCTTGGTTAATTGATATAATATTGATGCCTAAATCGTAAATTACTTGAACAATTCTGTTCAAAACGCCCTTTTCGTCGATCATTTTAAAAGCCAAAATGCTCTTTTTACCGTAATCGCGATTAGGCCTAAATACTTTATTGCGATACTTATAATAAGTTGAACGACTAATATTCATTTCGGCGCAGGCTTGAGAAATACTCTTTTCACCAGATGCAACCATTTCATCGGCTTTCACTACCTGTTCAAAATAAGCAGGTAATACTTTTGTGTTAACTATTAAAAATTTTTCTTCCATAAAAACACCATTTACCATCTTTGGTAATACAATAATAAACTTTTTTTGTTAAAAAAACAACTCTTTTAGTATAAAATTTAAAATATTTTTAAAAAATGCTTTACCAACTTTACAAATTTTTAAAAGAATGATATGATAATTTTATGAAAGTTATTAAAGAAAAATTTTATGATTTTGCAATAAGTGATTTCGATGGTACGCTACTTAGCACAAAAAAAGAAGTTTCTTCGCAAACCCTCAATACGATACAATCTTTTATTTCAAGAGGCGGTGTTTTTAGCATTTGTACTGGCAGAATGACCGGCTCAATAATTAGCATTTTGCAAAACTTAGGCTTATTAGGTTACGTTATATCATATAACGGTGCTGAAATTTGCGATATAAACACAGGGAATAAAGTTTATAAAAATCATCTTGACACGTCGGCTCTTGTCAAACTGCTTAATTATGCAGAGGAAAACCATTTTGATTTACTAGTTTATCCCAATGACAGGCTTACGGTTAATCATACTAACGACGAACTAAATCGCTATTTAAAAAGTAGTGGTATTAATTGCGATTTAATCAATGGTAAAGTTAGTGATTACATATTTAAAAATCAATACACCTCGGGTAAAGCCCTATTTTTAACACACGGCGACGTTAGCGTTACAAAAAAAATAACCAATGAATTGCCACAAATTATTGGTAGCAATTATAACGTAATTAATAGCAATCCCTATCATATCGATATTATGAAAAAGGGGGTTTCAAAGGGGGATACCGTAAAAATACTTGCACAAATTACAGGGAAGAGTTTAGAAAAATTAATTTGCTTTGGTGACGAAATGAACGATGAATCAATGCTACGTGTTGCAGGGTTAAGTGCAGTTACTGCAAACGGTAATGAAGCTTTAAAACAATGGTGTGACCTTGTAATTGATAGTTGTGACAATGATGGCGTACGTAAAGCGATGGAAAAATATTGTATATGATTAAATATTTTAATATTTAAGCGTAAAAATTAATAAAAATAGTTGCCAAAATTAATCTTTTATGTTAATATTATATTAAATATAAATAATAGGGGGATATGGCTTAGTGTATAGTATGACAGGATTCGGTAAAGCCGAATACAAAAACGGATATGAACTAACGGTTGAAATTAAAACTGTAAATAACCGTTTTTTAGATATTTTACCTAAATATCCTAAAAGTTTTATTGTTTTTGACGATGCAATTCGTAAAACTATACAAAGTAAACTAACTCGCGGTAGAGTAGAGGTATTTTTCACTTTTTCCGACGCGCGCGACGTTGAAAAGCAATTGGGAACAGATCTTGCTCTTGCTAAGGCATACTATTCAAGTGCAGAAAAAATAGCCTCACATTTAGGCATTGAAAACGATTTAACGGTTAGCAGAATTATGCGCATGCCTGACGTTGTTTCTCAAATAGCCGATGAAACTGATGAAGAAGCTATTAAACAAATAGTGATATCAACTTTATCGTTAGCACTTGATAAGTTAAATGAAATGCGCCTAACCGAAGGTGAAAAACTTAAAAATGATTTAAACGAACGCATTAATGAAGTTGAAAGATTAGTTTCAAAGTTAGCTTTAAAAGCTCCACTTGTTGCTGAAAATTATCATAAAAAGATAATGGAGCGCGTTCGTAATATATTAGAAAGCAATCAAGTTGATGAAGCAAGGCTTTTACAAGAAGTTGCAATTTTTGCCGATAAGTCAAATATTGATGAAGAATTAACTCGTTTAAATTCTCATATTGCTCAATTTAGAAGCATACTTACCGACAAAAACGCAGGCAGAAAACTTGACTTTTTAGTACAAGAGTTTAATAGAGAAGCAAATACTGTTTGCTCGAAGGCAAACGACGTTGAAGTAACGAACGTTGCTTTACTATTAAAATGTGAAATTGAAAAAATTAGAGAACAAATACAAAATATCGAATAATAACGGGAGATTAAAAACATGTTACACGACCCATCAATAGATCAATTAGCAAAAAATATTGGTTCAAAATACGCGTTATGCGTAGTTGCATCAAAACGCGCACGTCAAATTATCGACGCAGCACAAAATCAAGGTTTTACAGATTTACCTTCTGGTGAAAAACCTTTATCAGCTGCCGCTAAAGAAATTTACGATAATAAAGTTATTGCAACAAAATTCTAACAATCAAAAATGCTCTTTTTAAGGGCATTTTTTACATAATAGGGGTTTTTATGATTGCTGAAGTAATAGTCGATATCACGAATAGTGAGGTCGATAAAGTATTTGATTATAATACTGGTGATTTGAACGTTTTAGCGGGTACTCGCGTGAGCGTTCCTTTTGGCAATCGAAAAATAGAAGGACTAGTTATCGCTCTTAAAGAAAAAAGCGATTTACCACCTGAAAAACTAAAAACTATCCTTGAACAATTAGATGAATTTCCTGCTCTAACGAAAGAATCGTTGGACCTTGTAAATTACCTTTCTAGTAGATATTCCGTTTCAAAAGCTGCTGTAATAAGATTGTTTTTGCCTGCAGAAATGCGAAAAGGTAGAGTAAGTGAAAAGCAAGTTGAATTTCTTTCTTTAAACGAAGAGTTCTCTTTTGAAGATATCTGTTCAAATATATCAAAAAGTGCAAAAAAACAACTTGCAGTTATTAATACCCTTAAAGAAAAGGGCAGAATTCGTGCAACTGTGTTAAGGCAAGATTACGGAGCTTCAGCTGTTAGAGGTGTAATTGAAAAAAATTTTGTAGTAGTTGATAAAATCCGTGTAAACCGCTTACCTTATTCGGAAATGCTTAGTGAAAGAAAGTTTGTAACACTTACTAACGCACAGTTGCAAGCTATCGAAAGCATTAATAATACGGAAAAGCGAGTTACTTTACTGCATGGTGTAACCGGAAGTGGAAAAACTGAGGTGTATTTAGAGCTTATAAGTCAGGTTATAAAAAGTGGAAAAACGGCAATTATGTTAGTGCCTGAAATTTCACTAACTCCTCAAATGTTTAAACAACTTCGGGGAAGATTTAATGAACTTTGCGCAATAATTCATAGCGGTCTTTCGGCCGGTGAACGCTTTGATGAATGGAGCAGATTACGTAGTGGCGAAGCAAAAATTGCTATCGGTGCACGAAGCGCTGTATTTGCGCCACTTGAAAATTTAGGTTTAATTATTATTGATGAAGAGCACGATGGAAGCTACGAAAGCGAAAGTTCTCCAAGATA
Source organism: Christensenellaceae bacterium (assembly GCA_045589175.1). Classification (GTDB taxonomy): domain Bacteria; phylum Bacillota; class Clostridia; order Christensenellales; family Borkfalkiaceae; genus HGM11416. The sequence goes on along the minus strand of JAZNFS010000061.1, from coordinate 6,844 downwards.
TTCTACCATTGATATTGCAAAGATGCGAGCTGAATATAACGATTGCAAGCTTGTAATCGGTAGCGCAACCCCATCAATCGAAAGTTATATGAAAGCCAATAGTGGTGAATATAATATTGCTAAAATGCCCGAAAGAATAAATAAAAGGCCAATGCCGGAAATTATTGTTGCCGATATGCGTCAAGAAATTAGGCGTGGTAATAATTCATATTTTTCTTCGGTTATGAAAGAAGAGCTTGAAAATACGTTAAATTCAGGCAAACAAGCAATAATTTTCTTAAATAGGCGTGGTTTTTCGCAACAAGTAATATGTAGAGAGTGCGGTTACGTGGCAAAATGTGCAACTTGTGACGTTTCCCTTAATTATCATAAAGCAGGCGATTTATTAAAATGCCACTATTGCGGAGCTAATTATAAAATGCTAAACGCCTGCCCAGAATGTGGCTCATCAAACTTAAATTTAATAGGTACTGGTACTCAAAAAATAGTATCAGAGCTAAAAACCTTATTCCCGAACGCAAAAATTGCACGTATGGATAACGATACTACTCAAAATAAAGAAGGGCATTATAAAATATTAAATTCTTTTGCTAATCACGAATGTGATATTTTAGTTGGAACTCAAATGATTGCAAAGGGGCACGATTTTCCAAACGTAGTTTTAGTTGGTATTTTAGATGCAGATATGAGTTTACATTTTAGCGACTATAGAAGTAACGAAAGAACTTATCAATTATTAACGCAAGTGGCAGGTAGAAGCGGTAGAGCCGGTGATAAAGGAAAGGTTGTTTTACAAACTTATTCACCACAAAACGCAGTTTTACGTTTTGCGATGAGTTACGATTACGATAATTTCTTTGATAGAGAGATTGCTATTCGCAAAGCAACACATTTTCCACCGTTTGCTCTTATAATGCGAGTTTTAGTAGAATCATCCGATGACGCTAAAGCAATGGAAGGCTTAAGGCAAGTTTATTTTGCGTTGAAAGATATTAAAGATGCAAATCCAAACGCATTTTTGTTTTTTAATAAGATGAAATCGCCTATTAAAAGGCTAAAAAACAAGTATAGATATCAAGTTTTAATGCGTATTCGCCCAAATAATGAGCAAATTCGCGATAAAATTTATGAAGTAGTTTCTTCATTTAAACTTGATAATACGTTTATAAACATTGAAGAAAATCCTTCAAATTTAAGTTAGAGGTAAATTTATGGCTATAAGAAAAATTATACAACTTGGTGATGAAACCTTACGTAAAAAAAGTTTTGAAGTTAACCAAATCGACACTAAAGTTATTCAACTATTAGATGATATGAAAGACACTCTTTATAAAGCAAAGGGTGCTGGACTTGCTGCCGTACAAGTTGGAATGTTAAAAAGAATTTTCGTAGTTGACGTTGAAGAGGGTTATTTTGAATTCATTAACCCACAAATCATCTCCACAAAAGGCGAGCAATACGGCGTTGAGGGATGTTTGTCTGTTAAAGGTAAATGGGGCGACGTAAAAAGACCTAAAGAAGTTACTATTAAAGCTCTTGATAGAAATGGTAAGCCTTTTACTTTAAAGGTTAAAGATTTTTTTGCTAAAGCTATTTGTCACGAGTACGATCACTTAGAGGGAATCGTTTACGTTGATAAAGCAGATAATTTAAGGAGCGAAAACTAATTTGAGAGTTATATTTTTAGGAACACCCGATTTTGCAGTTAACACCTTAAAGGGTATAATAAATAGTAAGCACGAACTTTTAGCCGTTGTTACACAACCTGACAAACCTATAGGAAGAAGCAATAAACCAGTTTTTTCACCGGTAAAACAGGTTGCACTTGAGCACGGAATTAAGGTTTTACAGTATAATAAAATAAGATTAGAGGGTGTAGAAGATATAAAAGCATTAAACCCAGATATAATGGTAACTTGTGCTTTTGGTCAAATTTTATCTCAAGAATTAATCGATATACCACCTAAAGGTATCATCAACGTTCACGCATCGCTTTTACCTAAATATCGTGGCGCAGCACCCATTCAGTGGTCGATAATTAACGGTGACACCGAAACCGGTGTTACCATTATGCAAACTGAAGCGGGAATTGACACCGGTGACGTTATTACGGTTGAAAAGACGCCTATATTACCCGAAGAAACCGCAGGCGAGCTATTTGATAGACTTTCGGTAATTGGTGCTAATTTACTTGTTAAAACGCTTGATTTGATTGATAGCGGTAATGCAACCTATACGCCACAAAACCACGCACTTGCTACTCACGTAAAAATGCTTAAAAAAGAAGATGGAATCATTGATTTTTCAAAAGATTATAAATCAATTCATAACTTCGTACGCGGTATGACGCCATGGCCTTGCGCTTATTGTTATTTAAACGGTATGCAAATAAAAGTATTTAAAGTTCAACCAGTTAATAATATTTCGGGTGGCAACGCCAATGGTGAAGTTGTATGCGCTGATAAGCGTGGATTAATAATAAAAATTGCAGGCGGATATATTAGACTTAGTGAAATTCAAGCCGAAGGTGGAAAGAGAATGAGTGATACAGCCTACTTGTTGGGACATATCATACCACTTGGTGAGGTTCTTAATGGTTAATACTTTTTACGACAGTTATCGCATTTTAATGCACGTTTATAGTGAAAAAAGCTTTATTAAACAAGCAATTAATAGTGAGATAATTGAACCCATTAATAAAAATACGGTTATAAAAATAGTTTACGGAGTTGTTGAAAACGATATTCAACTTGAATATATATTATCAAAACTTTGTTCAAAGCGTCCTAAACTTCCTGTACGCGTTCTTTTAAAAATTGCGATTTATTGCATTAAATTTTTAACCAAAGCGCCCTATGCAGTAACAGACAGCGCCGTTGAATTATGTAAAAAGTTGGGTAAAGGTGGAATGAGTGGCTTTTTAAACGCAACCTTGCGCTCATATATTAAAAATCCAAATTTTGAATTCCCAAATGATGAAAAACAAGCGCTTTCTGTTGAATATTCATATCCACTATTTGCCGTAAGCGAACTTATTAAAGATTATGGAACAAATGAAGCTCGCGAGATAATGTCTTTTAATAAAGATTACAATTATTTGCGATTTTCAACTTCTGTAAATGGTGTAGAATATTTAACTTTAAACAATATTTCATTTGAAACAACACCCTTTGCGAACTGTTTTTCAGTTAAAAATTTTGCACGCGAGAATGGATATTACGATGGAAAATATACATTCCAGTCAATCGGATCGGTTGCCATTTGTTCTTTAATAGAAAGGGGAGATAATTTACTCGATTGTTGCGCTGGGCCTGGCGGAAAAACGGTATTTTTAGCAGAAAAGTTTAATAAAGTTATTGCTTCTGAACTACATCAACACAGAGCAAATCTTATCAAAGACTATGCTGAAAGAATGAAAATTAATAATATATTCGTTAATTGCGAAGATTCTACCATCTATAATGCAAATTATAATGAAGAATTCGACTGTGTTTTATGTGATGCACCATGTAGTGGTTTGGGTGTTGTTAAAGAAAACCCTGATATTAAACTCAATCGCGAAGAAACTAATCTTTTTGAGCTTAATAAATTACAGCTTTCAATTTTAAATAACGTATGTAAATACGTAAAAAGGGGTGGGAGCTTATATTACTCTACCTGTTCGATATTAAAACGCGAAAACGACGGTATAATTAAAGATTTTCTGTCAAATAATAATAATTTTGTTATTGAAGAAATTTCTTCGCCACTTAATAATTGTCGCACTGAATTTGGATTACAATTTTTACCAAATATAAGCTCGGGAGCAGGCTTTTACGTATGCAAAATGCGAAAACTATGAAAAATTTTTATGATTTAACTTTAGAACAAATGCAAAACGCCTTAGTTTCAATGGGCGAGCCTAAATATAGGGCAAAGCAAATATATTCAAATTTTGCTTCCGGTAAAGGTATTTCTGAAATGACCGATATCCCTTTAGCCTTACGTGAAAAATTGCTTGAAAAATACTGTGATGCTCCTGCAAAAATTTATAAAAAGCTACTTTCAACTGATGGAACTATTAAGTATTTATTTTCGCTTGCAGATGGAAATATTGTTGAAGGGGTTGTAATGACCTATAAATACGGTAAAACTCAATGTGTTTCAACACAAGTTGGTTGTAGGATGGGCTGTAAATTTTGTGCTTCAACACTTAATGGTCTTATAAGAAATCTTACTAGAGGTGAGCTTTTATTTACAGTTGCTCTTGCTAACAAAGATTGTGGAGGCAATTTAAAAAAGCGTGAAATAACTAATATCGTTTTAATGGGGAGCGGTGAACCGCTAGACAATTACGATGAAGTAGTTACATTTTTAAAAGAACTTGCAAAACCTGAAAATTTAAACGTTAGCCCAAGAAACGTAAGTTTATCGACTTGTGGGTTAGTTAATAAAATTTATGATTTAGCTAATGAAAATTTACCTTTAAATTTAACCGTTTCACTTCACGCAACGACTGATGAAAAACGTAAAATAATTATGCCTATAGCAAACGCATATTCCATAAAAGATATTTTGCTTGCGTGCAAGCATTATTTTGCAGTTACGGGCAGACGCTTTATTTTTGAATATTCTTTAGTTAAAGGTGTTAACGATAGTGATGAATGCGCTAAAGAGCTAATAAATTTGCTTAAAGGCTTACCTTGTCACGTTAATTTAATTAGACTTAATGAAGTTGAAGAAACTGGATTAAAACGCACTACCGACAAAAACGCTTATGCATTTATGCAAAAATTGAACGACGGTGGGCTTTCTGCCACAGTTCGTCGCTTGATGGGAAGTGATATTGAAGGCGCTTGTGGGCAATTAAGAAATAAATACGTTGGAGGAAACAACGATTAAAGGTCAAGTTGTTTGCGCTTCAAGCAATAAATATACTGTTGATTTTGGAAATCAAACTTTAATTATTGATGCGCGCGGTAAAATTAAATATAAAAGTCATTCTGTTTTAACGGGCGATTTTGTTGAAGTTGAAAATGGAGCGATAACTAAAATTTATCCAAGAACTTCACGTTTTATAAGGCCCAACGTTGCCAATATAGATACTTTGCTTATAACTATATCAAACCCGCCTAGACCAGATTATATGGTAGTTGATAAACTGTTGTTATCGGCAAATTATTCAAACGTTAAATGCGCTTTAGTAATTAATAAATGTGATTTAACTAATGAAACGGCTAATTATTGTAAAGAAAACTATAATTTTATGCCTATTTTTATCGTTTCAGCAAAAACAGGCGAGGGAATTAATCAATTAAAAGAGTTTTTGACGGGTAAAACCGTTGCTTTTGCAGGACAATCGGCTGTTGGTAAAACATCATTATTAAACGCTATTTTTTCAACTGATTATAAAACGGGTGATATATCTGAAAAATCCGAACGCGGTAAACATACTACAACTGGTTCAAGAATAATTAAATTAAACGGTTATAAGTTATTCGATACGCCGGGGTTTTCAGAAATTGCCGTTGATATTTCTCCCGAGGATGCAGTTATGAACTATCCGCCTTTTGATAAAAAATTATCTAAGTGCCGTTATCCAGATTGTACCCATATAAGCGAGCCTGATTGTACTATAAAAGCTATGGTGGAAAGTGGCGAATTATCGCGTGATAGATATGAGCGCTACCTAACTATTTATGAAGAAATAAAAAAGGACTATTCTAATAGATATGTTAACAAAAAATACTAACAAAATTTATATTGCACCATCAATATTATCGGCAAACTTTGCAAAAATGGGTGAAGAAGTTGCATCTTTGGAAAAAAGTGGGGCAGATTTTATTCATATAGACGTTATGGACGGTGTTTTCGTTCCAAATATAACTTTTGGAATAAAAATGGTAAAAGATATTGCACCCTATAGCAAGTTAGTTCTTGATACTCACTTGATGATCATTGAACCGTGGAAATACGTTGAACAATTTGCTAAGGCAGGTAGTCACTATATAACCGTTCACTACGAAGCTTGTAAGGAAAAACTTTCTCAAACTTTAGATTTAATTAAATCATTTGGGTGTAAGTGTGGCTTAGTTATTAATCCAGATACCCCTGTTGAAAAAATTGAAGATTGCATTGAATTATGTGATATCATTCTTGTAATGAGCGTTTTTCCAGGATTTGGAGGTCAAGCATTTATACCCAGCGTTATTAATAAAATTTCTCAAATTCGTAAAATTATTGATAAACTCGATAAAGATATTTTACTTGAAGTAGATGGTGGAATTAATTTTGATAACTGCTTATTAGTAAAGCAGGCTGGCGCGAACGTTATCGTTGCTGGTAGCACCGTGTTTAATTCACAAAACCGAGCTGAAGCAATTGAAAAATTGCGTAACTATTAATTTTAAGCCGAATTTATCGGCTTTTTAATTAATTTTTCATATCGATAAACATCTATATAAAGTTTAATAATATTGATAAATATCAATATGATTTAATTGACATTTTTTATATAATAATTTATAATAAAATAAAAAAGTGAGATAAAAATGAAAAACGAAAGGTTAGTTTTAATAATGAAAGCGCTTAGTGATCAAACTCGTTTAAAAATATTTAAAATGCTTGCAGATAAACCGCTTTGCGCCTATCATATTTTAGATAAACTCGATATAAGCCAACCAACTTTATCATATCACATGGCTATTCTTTGTTCTTCGGGCATTGTCAATTGTGAAAAAGATTGGAAATGGGCGTATTATTCGCAAAATAAAGCATTGTATAAAGAATTTTTGTTTGCGCTTGAAAATTTATAATAAAAAAAAATTTTTTAACTAATTTAACTGTATTTAATTTCTTGCATATT
>JAZNFS010000060.1:0-14046 GCA_045589175.1 Christensenellaceae bacterium | reverse complement strand
GGATGGTTGCGCTCGGTAAGGAGTGTTGATCTCAAGGTCTTATGCAACGGGCTGCCGTGAACCGTGTCAGGATAGGGATATAGCAGCACTAAGCGGATTTGTCCCGTGTGCCATGAGGGTGCTTTGAAGTAGCCACCTGCCCTGTTACCACGTCGGTATAATGTGTCAAAGCGGATGCACAGCTTTTTTGATTTTCTAACTGTAAGCTTTTGCTTGCAGTTTTTTTATTTTTATCTTTTTAATCCAATTCATTGAAATCATATAAAAACACCGAGCAATTCATCTTGCTCGGTGTATCTTTTATTTATTGCTTTTAATAAATTTTTCAATATCGCTAAAATCATCACATTCGCTTGGAACTAAATTTATCTTTTCTTTTGATAAACTTTTTAAATACTCACAATTTAAAGCATTCGTTTCGGCGTAATTTCTAAGCCCGTCACTACCCAAAACCGATAAATAAGCATACAATCTAACGCACGCGTTAATACTGCCGACAAGTGTGCTTATTTGCCAACTGTCTTTTTCGTTTATTAGCAAGCTGTAACTACCAGATTTATCTTTAACCGCGTATGGCTGAGGTAAATATTTTTCAAGTTTTTCACACACCGCAAGTGGTGCAAAACCGTTTAAAGATGGTATATTAAGTAGTTTTTCTGCGTTAAATTCAAAAATATCAACCCCCAAGTCTCTTGGAAGTACAACCGATAAAAACCTTGCAAAATTATCGCTTTCACAATAAACAAAAGCATTATTTTTATGCGCAATTTCGCTAACTTTTGTTATATTTTCGCTTGTTACACCCCCAAAGAAAAGGTCGCTAATAATAACTAAAGCGGTACTTTCATCAATTGCACTTTCAATCGCCTCAAGCGAAGTTTTTATATCTTTGCCTATTGTAACGGCTTTAACCGATAATCCCACAAAATTTTTGTTTTTAGCTGCTAAAGAGGTAATATAAACGATATTTTGTTTTTCTTTGCCCTGCTCTTTAAAATACTCGCAAATCATTTTTAAAGCAGTTATCTTTGCGCTGAAACCAGCATTCGTTTGAGTTGTAACGGCAAAAAGACCAGTTATATCTTTAATATACTCTTGCACGCGATAAATTATCTCGCCTGCTCCTTGAATATCTCTTTTCTTTTGAAATGAGTGAAGTTTTGAAAATGCACGATACTGTTTTTGAACAAATTTAGGACAAAACTGTTTAAAATCTTGTACCGAAGTAAGCTCTTTTGCTATTTCATTAGAAAGATTTGAATAATAAAGGTTTAAAGTATGTTGATCAAACTCAAAAGCTCCGTTTTCTTCACATAAATATTTACTGTCGAATTGATATTCGGGTATTGAATTATCCCCTATAATTGCAGTATTTAAGCCATTTTTTTGAAATTCTAGTATACTTTTTATCATTTGTTCACCTCACCGCAAATAGCCGCGCATTTATCCATTTGTTCGCGAGTGCAAAGTTCGGTTGCGCACCATAAAATTTCGTGAGTTCCTATCTTATAACCACCCAAAATTCCCTGCTGAGAAAGTGCGTTTAAAATATTTTCTGCAGTACATTTTGAAAGTGTTATAAACTCGTTAAAAAATTCGTTTTTATACTTAACTCCTATTCCTGCTTTTGCTAAAGCAAAATTTAAATAGTGAGCGTTCGTTGCATTTTTTAAAGCAACTTGTTTTAAGCCTTCTTTTCCTAAATAATTTAGGTATGAGCCACTAGTAATTACCGCGCGGAGTGGAATTTGATTAAAGAAAAGGGGATGCTCGTTATTTTCAAAAACAAATTCGCCCTCTTCATCTTTTGAAAGATAACAACCGTAAATAGTTGATAAAGTTTGCTCATCCGAACAAACGAAACCTGCGTTGTCACCGCCAAAAGCCATATTTAAACCTAAAGGTTGCAGATCACCAACAACAAGGTCTGCCCCACATTCACCCGGTGCTTTTAATATACCAAATGCTGTTGGATATACGCCTACTATAAACTTAACACTATGGATATGAACGAGATTTGCAATTTCTGCAAGTTCTTCAATCGTGCCAAAATAGTTTGGTTGTTCAACGTAAACGGCAAATACATTTTCACTTAAACTCTTTTCAATAAAATCGGCGGTAGTATTTGCTAAGCCCAAACTATCAACTTCTTCAATTTCAATACCAAATAGAGGTAATATAGCCTTTAAAATACCTTTGGTTTGTGGTTTTATTAAAGAAGATATAAGTAATTTGTTGCGACCTTCACTTGCTAGAGCAAGGCAAGAACAAATAAGTGCAAAATTTTTATCTTGATAACTTACTTTACAAGCAGGCATTTTCATAAAAGAAGATAAGGATTGTTGTACGTCGAAAACAGCTTGCATAATGCATTTTGAATTCAAAATATCGTCAACGCTCAACAAAGAAATTTGCTTATCGGTATAAACGTCAATAACTGATTGCGGTATATAGTGATTATATACACCTGCGCCCATATAACAGTTATCATAAACTCTATTTTTATTTGCTAAACTGTTTATTTTAGTTTCACAAGTTAGTTCACTAACGCCTTTTGGCATTTGAAGTTCGGGATATAAAACCTTTTCGTTTATACCCTTATACATATCGGCTATGCTTTTATAACCTAAACTTTTCAAAACCTCTTTTACGCGTGTTTGTGTGTGCGGATTGTATTTTGACATCTTTTCACCTTGTATAAATATATGGTCTTTTTACCTAAAAGTACGTAAATATTTTACTATATTTTTTGTTAATTGTAAACCTTTTTAACTTATTTTTTTGAAAGCGTACGCTTATAATAAAACAAATATTGTTGAAAGTATCCCGAATCGTTGCCAAATTGCGAAATAAAAAATTCGGTAATCTTTTTTCTATCAGTTAAGCTACCCTTAAAATCTTCACGATAAATCTTTTCTATCCACGTATCAACGGGAAAACTATCCGTTTGATACATTCCAAAAAGTAGCACGCAGTCGGCAACCTTTTCACCTATTCCCTTAATCTTAACAAGTTCTTCTTTGCGTTTATCTTTTTGCATTGCAATTAAACGTTCAATTAGTCCATCGTTTAAGGTAGAACAAACGTTTAACATATATTCAGCACGATAACCAAGCCCGCAACTTTTATAAAAATCTATCGTTTGTAATCGCATTTTGTCAAGAGTTGGAAAGGTATAATATTCATAACCGCAAAAGCAGGCTTTTTCGCCCAAAAACTCACAAATTTTATTAAGTGAATTTTTAATTCGCGGAATGTTATTGTTTTGCGAAATTAAAAAACTAATAAGCATCTCTTCACTATCTTGTTTTAAAATTCGCACGCCCTTACCAAGTTTAGCCGAATTTACTAAAACTTGATAATTTGATGCAGTTGCTCGCGTGTAAATACCGTTATAATCGGTGTTTAAATCAAAATAGTTGTAAAAATAACTTTCATCTTCTTCATAAACCGTAATTAAAACTTCGCTTTGATTTTGGGTTAAAATGCAAGGTCGATTTTTTGAAACTAATAAATATTTACCCTCGCAAAGTTTAAAATAACGAAAAATTTGCCCACACTCCAAAGTATCGGCAACGTTAAAATATTGGGTTGAAAATGAAAAAGTTTTTACTGTTTTATTCATATTTATACTGAAAAACAAAAGCCGAAAACCAAAGTTTTCGGCTTAATTTGTTAAAATTATTCAGCGTAGATGCTTACTTGTTTTTTATCTCTGCCAAGTCTTTCAAATCTTACAACGCCGTCAACTAATGCGAATAATGTATCGTCACTACCGATTCCAACGTTTTTACCTGGGTGAATTTTAGTACCTCTTTGACGAACTAAAATGTTACCAGCTAGTACTTTTTGACCGTCAGCTCTTTTAGCTCCAAGACGCTTTGCAGCACTATCACGACCGTTTCTTGAACTACCTACACCTTTCTTATGAGCAAATAATCTAAATAAAAACATACTAATTATTCCTCCTTATTATAAAGCAACGATTTCGCTGATCTTAACAGCCGTAAATGGTTGTCTGTGACCACGTTTCTTTCTTTCGTTCTTTTTTGCTTTGTACTTGTAAACGATAACTTTTTTAGCCTTATCGTGTGCTAAAACCTCGCCTACTACCTTGTAACCCTTAGCGTCTTCACCTAGTTTAACGCCTTCTTCGCTAGAAACTAAAAGCACGTTGAATTCAACGTTTGCACCAACTTCAGCGTTTAGTTTTTCAAACTTAATGATATCGCCTACTTTTGCGGTGTATTGCTTGCTTCCGTTTTCAATAATTGCATACATCTTACTACAAATCCTCCTGTCTAAGCTCGCCGAATCAATAAAATATAAGGCGGTGCTTTAAGCACTCTTTTTTGCCCAATTCGTGCGGTCCTTACAATATTAACAAAATACCATTGATTTGTCAATCGTTTTTAATGCGTTTTTATATATTTTTTAGCCGTTTGCAAATTTTTTTACATATTTTTTTAATTTTGCGGTATAACAATAATAGACTATGGAAAAACAAGATTTAAATTATACTATTTTAAGAAATTGTTACAAAAACGCACAAATGGCTATTCTTTCACTCGATGAAGTTATCGAAATAGCTAACGGTAGCTTAAAGCAAGATTTAATAAATCAACGCGACGGCTACGACAAACTTATGGCTAAAATGAGTACGGTTGCCCACAGCTTAAACATTGAACTTCCTACTGTAAACGACTTTCAAAAAGGAATGCTTACAGCATCAATCAATATTAAAACTATAACCGACGACTCAAACTCGCACGTTGCGGAAATGACCTTAAAAGGTACGATAATGGGGTTAACCGAGTTAATTCGCGACATATCCGACTACAGCCATATGCTAAAACCAGAGGTTCTTACTTGCCTAGAAGAAGTAAAAGATTTTGAAGAAAAATGTGAAGCCGAACTAAAAAAACATTTATAAGCGCTAATTCTTCAATCAAAAACACACTACGACAAAATCGCAGTGTGTTTTTTGCTGTTTAATTTTGAATTACTTCGTTTAATTTTTCAAAGATATTACTAAACGGCATATCAACTCTTAACTCTACACCACTATAATAAACTATAGTTGGATCATCACTATAATAAGGTTCTGCGTCGTCTGCGTTATCTCTTTGCAAGTAATCAATATATGCGTCAACGTAGTCAATTACTTCGTTTAAAGAAGAAGCATTAATCATATTATTATCGCGTATGTTTTCAACGTACGTTTTAATACTTGTTGCAACGTTTACTGCAATTTCTCTTGCACCATTTTCTCCAACTAAAATATTGCTTTGTAAGGTATCAAGAGTTTGTTCATAGTTTTCAGCTAAAGTAGCATTAAAATAACTTGTATTATCGGTGATTTTATCATTAGATGAAATAGCTTGGAATAAAGCATCAAAAGCGCTTGCAACACTATCGTAAGTGTAAATATATTCACTACCAGTTTTACCGCAAACGGCAATCTTGGTTTTTACGCCATCGTAATTTGACTTAACGATTGTAATAATTTCACTATAATTATCAAGGTTATCTTGCTCATAACGCTCGAAAACCTTATCCATTACACTAATACCTATATCACCGCATAAAACCGATGGAGCAACTTGGTCAAGTTTTTCACCGATTGTTAGCTCGCCATCCGCCCACTCGTATCCTTGGTTAATATTTTCAATGCTAATATCTTTTTGAGCAATTTCTAAAAGAATTTGTAAATAACCAAACTCTTGTTCGTAAGAGAAATCTTCATTTAATCTGTCTTTTATAGTAGTAATTGCGCCATCAAAATCGCTACCTAAAGAAACTTCATCTAATGCTGTTGAAATAAGGTCGTTAATAAGCGATTTATTGATTAAAATGGAATCTTCGCTTATAATTTCATCTATTTTATCGCCTAATTCCTTACCCTTTGTTTCAAAATTAAAATCTTCATCCTTAAAAATATCGCTTAAGCCAATAAGTTTTTCAATTGCCCTTAATTCTTTTTCAAAAGATAAAGTATCGTTTTGGATAGCACTTTCTATAGATGCAATAACATCTTCTTCCACACCTTCAGGTTCTAAGGATTTAACTACGTTTTCTGCAAATTCAGCAAATAAATAGCCAACTGTATTTTTAGAAATATAACCGCTTTCTAAAATATCGTCGATATCAGTTCCTAACCCTTCATAATCAAACTGAGCAAGATTTTCTCCAGTCATACTGCTAACCTTTTGAACTATGCTTAAAGTCGCACCCAAAAACTGTTTAAATTCTTGCGTGTTCGTTTGGTCGGCGCTTTTAAGGCTAAGCATTAAATCGCTTACTACCAAAAGTACGATATCTCCATCTTCAGCACCATTCGCAATCTTTTGAAAAACAGGTTCTGCAATATCAATACCAACTTTTATTAGTTCACTATTTAAAATTATACTTAAAGCTTCAGCGTACGCATCTACGTCAATTTCAGCGTTTGGATTTTTTATAGCATCTAAATCTAAACTCTCAACTGCAGATAAAAATTCACCTAAAACTTCACTTTCATTAACTAAGGATAGGTTTGTATCTTTAATCGTAGTAGAAGTTGCTCCTTTAAATACGCTTAACTGCAAATCGTAAATACCCGTGCCTTTAAATAAGCGAACTAATGCAGTGTTTTCATATTCTTCAGCAAAAGCATAAACAGCATCAACAGGCTCGCCTGCAATTTTATTACCCATGCTTTTTGGAAGATTAGTAATAACGTTACAATAACCGGTTATTGGTGTTAAAAGTATTATAAAGGTTAAAATTCCGCTTACGGCATTCATTACTAAACCGAGTGGACGTAGTGGTGTTTTACTCCATTTCTTTACGCGCAAAATAGCACATAAAATAGGGTTTAAAATAAAGGTAATTACCTTTAAAATCAAATAGGTAACCAAAAACACTACGCCACCTACTACCATATTCATAGTTTTTGTAGCAAATTCAATAACTCCAATAGTTTCTTCTGGGGTTAGTTGAAATTCTTTTTGCGCCGCTATCGTAATAAAATCGGTAAGATATTTTACAGGCTCGCCTTCAACGTCTAAATTGAATCTAGAAATATCAACTGTTGTTAGCATATTTGAAAGTGACCCAGTTAATCCAACCGCCACTAATACGGAAATTAGCGTCCAAACAATTTTTATCCAAGACCTATGAAATCCACGCAACAAACCAGTCATTGCACAGCAAAAAACGAAGGATAAAAATATCGCCATTAAATTTACCGACATACTCATAAAAAATTCATCTCCTTAATCAAGTACTTTAAATTTATACCCACGTTAACCTTTTTTATACGCGTAAACAATAATATAGAAGATATTTAATTACCCACCTTCGTACTAAAGTGGGTAGTTAAACGCTTTTTAAAATTTATAAAAAATTCTTAATACAACGAAGGCATTTTTTCGGGTTCTTGATATTCTTCACCAAAAAGTTCAACGCTCATAGTTTTTATTCTTTGTTCTTCTAAAGGACGATCGAGCCCGTTAGTTTTAGTAGTTGCAATTTCATCAAGAACGTCAAACCCTTCAATAAGCATACCGAAAGAGGCGTATTGCCCGTCAAGATGAGGTGCATTTGCGTGCATAATAAAAAATTGCGAACCTGCGCTATTTGGCGACATAGAACGAGCCATAGATAAAACTCCACGCGTATGCTTAAGGTCGTTTTTAAATCCGTTTTCAGTAAACTCACCTGCAATTCTATATCCTGGGCCACCTGTACCCATTCCTGATGGGTCACCGCCTTGAATCATAAAATTTTCAATTACGCGGTGAAATATAACGCCGTTATAAAAACCAGATTTAACGAGCGATATATAGTTTTTAACGGTATTTGGTGCTATTTGTGGATATAGTTCTAATTTCATAACCTTTCCACTATACATTTGTATAGTTACAACTGGGTTTTGTGTTGATTTTTTTTCTTCAAGGATAGGTTCAATTGCTTTTTTCATAAAGTTTCTCCTTCTATAAGTTTTTTATAAGTAAAACATGGTTTTAATTTCAAGCATTGTCGTCAGTATAAACCTCAACGGCAACACCGGACTCGTTTAATAATTGCATTGAGAATTCATCTGGATAACCCTTGCGGTAAACTATACGCTTAATTCCCGAGTTAATTATCATTTTTGCGCATATTACGCATGGTTGGTGTGTACAGTAAAGTGTTGCTCCTTCAAGCGAAATACCAAGTTTTGAGGCTTGAGCAATAGCGTTTTGTTCAGCGTGTACTGCAAAACATAACTCGTGGCGAGTTCCGCTTTCAACGTTAAGTTTTTTTCTTAAGCACTCACCTTTTGCAACGCAAGTTTCAATACCTGCAGGTGCTCCGTTATAGCCAGTTGTTAAAATGCGCTTATCTCTAACGATTACAGCACCAACCTGCCTATTTTCTTGGAAACAGCTAGACCAAGTGGATACGAGGTCTGCCATTTGCATAAATCTTTTGTCCCATTTATTTACATTCATAATTATTCCTACTTTTTTACAGCTTACGCTACAAATAATTTGTGATAACAAATATATATTAGCACAATTTGTCACATTTTGCAATAGTTTGAATAAATTTTTATTAGCTTTTTATTTTATAAGAAAAAAATTGAAAAAATGTGTCATAATTCTATTGACAAATGCATTTTTATGATTATAATTAATATTAGCAGTCAAGCTATGTGAGTGCTAAATTTTGTTTAGCCATCGCGCTTGGCCTTTTAATTGAAATTTATTATATAATAGGAGAAAAATAAAGATGACGGTTAAACCTTTATTTGATAAAGTGGTTGTAAAATTAACTGAAAAAGAAGAAACTACTAAAAGCGGATTTATTCTTCCATCTGCTTCACAAGAAAAATCGCAAACTGCAGTTGTCGTTGCCGTTGGTCCTGGTGGATTAGTTGACGGTAATCAAGTAGAAATGCAAGTTAAGGTTGGCGATAAAGTTCTTTTCGCAAAATATTCTGGAAGTGAATTTAAAATTAACGGCGAAGAGTTTACTATTCTTCGTCAAAGCGATATTTTAGCTATTGTTGAGTAATAGGAGGTTTTTATTATTATGGCTAAACAAATTAAATATGGTGAGGAAGCAAGAAAGGCTCTTGAAGTTGGCGTAAATATTCTTGCAGATACTGTTAAAATTACTTTAGGGCCAAAAGGTCGTAACGTTGTACTCGATAAAAAATATGGTGCACCACTTATTACTAACGACGGCGTTACTATCGCAAAAGAAATTGAACTTGAAGATCCATTTGCTAATATGGGTGCTCAACTTGTTAAAGAAGTTTCAACAAAAACTAACGACGTTGCAGGCGACGGCACTACTACTGCAGTAGTATTAGCGCAAGGTATGATTCGAGAAGGGCTTAAAAACCTAGCTGCAGGCGCAAACCCAGTAGTTTTGAAAAAAGGTATTATGAAAGCTGTAGAGGTTGCAGTTGAACACCTTAAATCAATCACTAAAACGGTTGAAAGTAAAACTGCTATCGCTCAAGTAGCTTCAATTTCGGCAGGTGATGAAGAAGTTGGCGCACTAATTTCCGACGCAATGGAAAAGGTGGGTAAAGACGGAGTTATTACCGTTCAAGAAAGCAAAACTATGAAAACCGAACTTACTACCGTTGAAGGTATGCAATTCGACCGCGGTTATGCTTCTGCTTATATGGTTACTAATACCGACAAGATGGAAGCTGTTCTTGATAATCCTTTAGTTTTAATTACAGATAAGAAGATTTCTTCAATTCAAGAAATTTTGCCAGTTATCGAACCTATCGCTCAAGGCGGGCAAAGACTTTTAATTATTGCTGAAGATGTTGAAGGCGACGCTCTTGCAGCTTTAGTAGTTAACAAACTTAAAGGCGTTTTAAACTGCGTTGCAGTTAAAGCTCCTGGTTTTGGGGATAGAAGAAAGGCTATGCTTGAAGATATTGCCGTTTTAACAGGCGGTACGGTTGTTTCTTCAGACCTTGGCATTGATTTTAAAGATTTTACACCTGATATGTTTGGTCGCGCTACGCAAGTTAAGGTTGATAAAGACAATACTACTATCGTTGGCGGTGCTGGCGACGAAAATGATATTTTAGCAAGAATTAATCAAATTAGAGTTCAAATCGGCGAAACAACTTCTGATTACGATAGAGAAAAACTTCAAGAACGTCTTGCTAAACTTTCAGGAGGTGTTGCAGTTATTAACGTTGGTGCTGCAACCGAAGTTGAAATGAAAGAAAAGAAACTTCGCATTGAAGACGCTTTAGCTGCTACTCGTGCAGCAGTTGAAGAAGGTATCGTTCCTGGTGGTGGAACTGCGCTACTTTCAACTATTCCTGCACTTAAAGCATTAGTTGGCTCACTTGCTGGCGACGCTAAAACGGGGGCTCAAATCGTTTTAAGAGTTGTTGAAGATCCTGTTCGTCAAATCGCTACTAACGCAGGACTTGACGGTTCAGTTATAGTAAACAAAATTTTATCTAGCAAAAAAGCTAATTTCGGTTTCGACGCTTATAATAACAAATTTGTTGATATGGTTGAAGAAGGTATTATCGACCCAACTAAGGTTACTAGATCTGCACTTCAAAACGCTGCCTCTATTGCCGCTACACTACTTACTACCGAAAGTATCGTTACAGATATCCCTGAACCACAACCGGCTGCACCAGCAGGCGCAGGAAATATGGGCGGAATGTACTAAAATATTTTGAAACTAAAAAATAAAAATTAGCCAAACAAAAAAAAGTGTGGTTTGATCCACACTTTTTTTACATTATTTTTACTTTTTATTAGTCAATTTTAAAAACCTAAAAATTCAACGCCTTTTAATAAAACGTCTGATAAAAGTTCGTCACGAAGAGAATAAAAAACAACTTTTCCCTGCCTTCTTGATTTAACCGCTCCTAAATTTTTAAGTAGTCTTAACTGATGACTTACCGTAGTTTGGTTTATGTATAAAACGGCGGAAATATCGTTTACACACATTTCGCTTATGGCAAGAGCGGAAATCATTTTTAGCCTTGTATAATCCGAAAAAATAGTAAAAAAGCCAACTAAATCGTTTAAAACCTCATCGTTTGGTAAAAAATCGCTTATTAAATTTTGTGTTCTTTTATCAAGCAATAAAACGTTATTCATAATTTCACCTTACTTATAAATAGTTATTAATTTTAATACAACTCGCATTTTTGTTTTAATTTTATCAAACGAGTGAACAACTGTCAATTTATACAAACGTATGCTTTTTGGCATATTTTAGCAACTTTTGTAATATTATTAATTATAGCTGTAAATTGACGGAGATGTTATGAATAACAACTTAATTTTTTTGGGTTTACTATTTATTTTAGCAACTAACGGAACTATCAGTTCAACGCAAGCACTACTTCTTTTGGCTTTACTTACAACAACTAACCAAAATAACGGATGTGACCCTTGCGGTTTACCTTTTGGCAGAAGCACTACAACCACTTGCAACACTACGCTAAACTAAAATTTACAAAATTTAAAACCGCGCTAAACTATAAGAAAGCGCGGTTTTGTTTTAGTTTCGTTTTATTAATTAAAGAGTTGGCTTTATGGTTTGTTCAAAAAACTGCATAAAAGTTCTTTCAAGGTCTTGCATAGTTTCGTTGTTGCCGTTGTAAATAAAATCGTAATTAAAATTTTCAACGTCGTCATCAGCCGAATTACCAAAAACTTTACGTTCGTAAAATCTATCGTTTCTTCTAACGAGTAAAGTTATTGTTTTAAGTGGAGAATGGTCAAGAATTTTTTGAATTTCTTCACTTTCACGGCAATGAACGAACATAATATCATTTTCGTCGCTACTAAACTTTTTAGCTTCTTCTAAAACGAAATTTAGGGGCAAATCACAATATTCAATGAAAACTTGCTTTAAATCAGCAAGCATTTTGCGCGCTTTATCGCCCTTTTCACCATTCCAACCTGCAAATTTTGCTATTGCCTTAATAGGGTCAACCGTTGAAATATTTTTTACCTTATAATATTTTGACATAACGTGGCATATCGAATCCTTACCAGAACCGCCCTGCCCGTTGATTACTATTATAGTTTTGTTCATTTTGCACCTTTTACCTAAGTATAAATATTACCCTTATATTGTATAACTTATTTTAAAATAAGTCAATAAAAACTGCGTAAAAGATTTTATTTTTAACTATCCTTTTCGCTTTCTTTTTTGCTAAAAAAACTATTAAAGTCTATTTGAGCTAATATAATTGCAACAAAAACTAAGGCGCAACCAACATATTCAACTGCAGTCATAACTTCGTGGTGTAAAATCGAGCCGAATAACAATGCAAAAACCGATTCTAAACACATAATTAGCGGAGCAATGTTAGGAGCAACCCATTTTTGAGCTATAATTTGTAAGGTGTAACCAACACCAGCTGAAAGCACGCCTGCGTATAAAATAGAAGGCATGGCTTGAACTATTGCTTGCCAACTTATTTCTTCAAATATAAAGCCACACGATAAACAAACTAACCCACAAACGATAAACTGTAAAAATGAAAGGCGAATACCAACCGTAGCTACGTACTTATCAACTATTAAGATATGAATTGCAAAGAAAATTGCCGAAATGATTATTAATAAATCGCCTAAATTAATGGAAAAGTTTTCGTAAATACAAATGCAAAACATACCTAGCATTGCAAGCACAACGCCAACCCAACCATTCCATTTAATGCGTTTACCCAAAAATAACTCGAATAATGGAACGAAAACAACGTATAAAGTTGTTAAAAAACCAGCTTTACCAACCGAAGTGTATTTAATGCCGATTTGTTGAAGGCCACTTGCTAAAGTTATTGCAATACCGCACAATAAACCGCCTAAAAGCACCGTTTTCTTTTGATTAGGTTCACTAGTTCCAAGTAAAGTTGGCTTTTTGCCGTGAATTTTATCACTAATTAAACAAACTGGTAATAAAAAAATTGCGGCAAGCAAAGAGCGAGAACCATTCATCGTTAGTGGTCCTATATGATCCATTGCATTGCTTTGAGCAATGAATGCACCACCCCAAATTAAAGAGGTTATAACTAGTAAAATAATTCCTAGTATTTGATTACGTTTACTCTTTTTCAAAAATACACCTTCTAAATTTTCATCTTGCCAAATTATACATTATTTGCATATTTTTGTCAAGCACTTTTATTAAAATAAAACAGCTAATATTTATACATATTTTGCGCAAAAATGAGTATATTTATGCGCTTTTAAAAAATTTTTCAGCAATTTTCTATTCTTAAAAATGAATATTGGTTATTCAATAAATGTATAAATATAACAAAAAAATGCGCACCAAAAAAGCGCGCACATTTTTTAAAAGCGTTTTAAAAAATTATTCTTCTTCGTTTATAGCGTTATCTAATAATCTGTTATATTCAGCGAAAACAGCGTCGATAATTTCATCGTCTAAACAAATTTCAAACTTATCGTTACCATTTTCATCACGGCTAACTTCAAAAACTAAAGCTTCGTCCTCTTCCATCCCTTCTATTAGTTCAACAGGTTGCAATATAGCATAAAATTTACCTTTATGAGCAATTCCTGCTATTTCAACAAAGTCAATTTCTTCACCGTTTGAGCTAAGTAAGGTAACGATATCGTCGGTTGCTAATTCATCTTCAGAAATTTCGCCTGGTAATTGTAAATCTTTTTCTTCCATAATATTCTCCTTATAAAAAGGCTTTTAAGCCATTTTTTATTATTGTACTAATTTTGAATACGCGTCGAAATAACGCTCGCCAAGTTTTGATAGCGATTCACCGCAAAAGTGAATATCATCGCCGTTTGCTATTTTTTGGTTATTCGATAACAAATCTTCGGTATTTATAAAAGCGCCTAAACCAATATCATTGGCTACTTTTTGCATTTTTTCAACTATTGGGGTGCAAATTTCTATATTCTTTTGCTTCCATTCGTTAACAAAATCGCCCGTAATGAAAGGCATTTTTCCATAACGGGAACGAACCGAATTAACCATTTGTGAAAGTTGGTTTTCAAACACTAACGGATTATTTCTTTCAAC
>JAZNFS010000059.1:0-46099 GCA_045589175.1 Christensenellaceae bacterium | reverse complement strand
GTAGTTCTTGGCGTTTTTCTCTTGATTCGCTTTCGAACTTTTCTCTTAGTTTTTGATCCTGTTCCTTCGCTTCATAAATAGCGTCTTTCTTAAGTTGTTTACATTCTTTTTCAGCATCTTCCTTCATTTTCGCAACAATTTTTTCGACAGAGCCAATTTGTTTGTCGCGCTTAGCTTGAATAAGCTTACCACCAATAAACACGCCTAGTGCTGCACCGATAACAACGGCAGCAACGGCAATAACAATAGCTATAGGGGTTGATACACCACCTGCAAGAAACAGGGAGCTAAAATTTGAAATCATAATTAAAATCTCCCTAAATTATCGTATAAAAATATATCAAAGTAAGTTTTGAAAGGCTAAAATCCAATCAAAAAAACTACAACGTATAATTCTACCATACATATTTTATACTATATATAAAGATTTGTCAAACGATTAACTAAAAATAACCGCATAAATTCTAGTTTTTTTATGATTACTTGCAGTAAAAGTTTAATAATTAATTTTTATTTAGAAAATAAACCCAGAATCACCTCAAAAATAGCAATAATCGACCTATACGCTAACATTTAAAAAGGGCAAGTTAAATAACTTTACCCTTTTTTGCGTTTATAAAAAAATTATTCTTCTTCGTTTTCAAAACAAGCTTTTCTAACTTTTTCTTCAATTTCCTTTGCAAACTGCTCGTTAGAGTTAACGTAATCTCTTGCCTTTTCTTTACCTTGAGCAAACTTTTCACCTTGATAAGAGAACCAACTACCGCTCTTTTCAATAATACCCTTTTCAACGCCAATATCAAGCAAGCAACCTGCTTGAGAAATTCCCTTTCCGTAAATAATATCAAATTCAGCAGTTTTAAATGGTGGCGCAAGTTTATTTTTTACAACTTTAACCTTTGTTCTATTACCAATCACACCTTCGCTATCTTTTAAAGCATCTGCCTTTCTAACGTCAAGACGTACGCTTGAATAGAACTTAAGCGCCTTACCACCTGGAGTAGTTTCAGGATTACCAAACATAACGCCAACCTTTTCGCGAAGTTGGTTAATAAATACAACGCAGGTTTTAGATTTATTGGTTATAGCCGTTAATTTTCTAAGAGCTTGTGACATAAGTCTTGCTTGAAGACCTACGTGCGTATCCCCCATATCCCCTTCAATTTCAGCCTTTGGTGTTAAAGCAGCAACCGAGTCAACTACTATAAGATCAACTGCACCACTTCTTACAAGGCTATCGGTAATATCTAAAGCTTGTTCACCAGTATCTGGTTGTGAAACGTAAAGATTATCTAAATCAACCCCTAAATTAGAAGCGTAAGTTGGATCGAGCGCGTGTTCAGCATCGATAAACGCAGCTATACCGCCAAGCTTTTGGGTTTGCGCAATAATATGAAGAGCAACCGTTGTTTTACCAGAAGATTCTGGGCCGTATATTTCAATAATTCTACCGCGTGGAACACCACCTACACCTAATGCTACGTCAAGAGCAAGACAACCCGTAGGTATAGTTTCAATACTAATATCTTTAGCCTCTTCGCCCAATTTCATAATTGCACCCTTACCGTACTGCTTTTCAATTTGGCTCAATACTTGCTCTAATGCTTTGCGTTTGTTATCTTCCATAATTTTATCCTCACTTTTGTGCTTTGTCACATGGTAAACATTTTAGTCTTTCGCGTGACATCACTATATTTTTTTATATTTTATTTTTTCAATTTAAGAAAACCTTTTTTACCTATCAAATAGTATTATCTTTCAAAAATTTATTAAGTTCAAAAAGTGCTGCGTTTTTACCTTTTTGAGTAATTTCTTGCCTGTCCCCTGAAAAATTATACTGAAATACTTGGATTTTTCGCTCATCACCAACTGCAATATAGCAAAGACCGCAAGGTTTATCGTTTTCACCGGTTGGGCTTGCGTATCCAGTAGTTGCAACCCCTACGTCACAGTTAGAGTTTTCAAGCAATCCCTTAACCATTTCATAAGCTACCTCACGCGAAACAACGGTATGATTTAAAACCGTGTTTTTCTTAACGGATAAGCGCTCGATTTTAGCTTGTGTGTTATAACAAACAAACCCCTCGTAAAAAACCTTACTTGCGCCCTCTATTGCCGTTAACGAGCTAGCAACGCTACCACCGGTAAAAGATTCGGCAACGCTAATTTTTCTACCCGAAATTTTTAAAAGTTGAATGGCATTTTCATTTAACAAACACTCGTAATCAGCGTAAATATACCTTTTAAAAGTGTTTATAAAACTTTTAACCGATTTATCAAACAAAGATGGGGTAGCACCTTTTGACCTTAAAAATACCGTTATATCACCAAAAGAATTTTCAAAGGTAAGTTCCACCTGCCCGTTAGATAGTTCCGCAATTTTTTGTTGCGCTAAAAGGAGAGTTTTTTGTGGCAAGTTAAAAAGTTTAAACACCGTTTCTCCACGGCTATAACTGTCAAGCATAAAATTAATCCTTTAAAACAGCTCTATTTTTCCAAATATAGTTAATGCCTGAAATTACAGTCATAAGTACAGAGAACATAAATAATCCGTAACCAATCCAATAAACGATGCTAAAGAATGAACCTTCAAAAGATTTTCCAAACATTAACATAACTAACGCAATATCTTGCGAAATAGTTTTTATTTTACCAAGTTTATCTGCCGCAATAACCATATTTTTAGATGCAGCAACCATTCTAAACGATGAAACAATTAGCTCTCTTGCTAAAATAATCGCAACGCTTATGCCACCTTCAATAGCGCCTAAAACACCGCCGTTAACGTTAGTTAACATTAAAATTAGAGCAGTTAAAACTAAAACCTTATCGGCAATAGGGTCTAAAAATTTGCCTAAATCGGTGACTAAATGATATTTTCTTGCTATGTAGCCATCTAAAAAATCGGTAAACGCTGCGAGTGCAAAAACTATAGTTGCATATAAAAAGTTATGTGGAATAGCAGTTATATAATAAAGTGCAATAAAAAGTGGAATCATTGCTATTCTGCAAACAGTTATCTTATTAGGTAAGTTCATACTACCCTCCCGTATAAATCGTAATTTGTGCTTTTAGTAATTTTTACTGTGTAAACTTCGCCTTGATTTACCACTATATCTTCGGTTGAGCTAAAATAAACCTTCCCGTCGATATCGGGCGCTTGAAAATACGCTCTACCAACGAAACAGCCCTTATCGTAATCAATTCCGTCGCAAACAACCTCAAGCGTTTGCCCTTTGAAAGATGCTAAAAACTCTTTAGAAATTTGTTTTTGTAATGAATACAACTGTTTAACGCGACTATTTTTTACCTTATTTTCAATTTGGTTTGGAAGTTTATATGCAGGAGTACCCTCTTCTCTTGAGTAAGCAAAGAATCCTGCGTTTGTAAGTTTTGCTTTTAATATAAAATCCTTAAGACTTTCAAAATCCTCTTGCGTTTCACCAGGAAAGCCTGCAATAAAGGTAGAGCGTAGAGCAATAGATGGAATTTGCTGTTTAAGCTTTAAAACTAAATTTAAATAGCTTTCGTTAGTTCCACGCCTATTCATTCTTTTTAAAAGGCTACTCGACGCGTGTTGAAGAGGAATATCAAGATATTTTATAAGTTTATCGTTATTTTTAAGTTCGTCGATTAGTTCATCATCAATCATATCCGGATAACAATAAAGCAGTCTAATCGAAGCAATGTTTTCAAATTTTGAAAGCTCGCGAATTAGTTTTACAAGGCATTTTTCCCCGTATAAGTCAATACCGTATCGAGTTACGTCCTGAGCTACTAAAATAAGTTCACTAATATCCCCAAGTTTTTCAGCTTCTTCAATTAACTTTTCCATAGGCTCGGAAAAATATGCGCCACGTATTGACGGAATAAGGCAATAAGTGCATCTATTATTACAACCGTCGGCAATTTTTAGGTAAGCGTAATGGAGAGGAGTGGTTATCATTCTGCAAACGCCCCCAACCTTTTGAGTGCCTTTGCCTACGTTATTTACTCTTTTGCCCGCATAACATTCCTTCACCGTTTGAGTAAAAAGCTCGTAATCGTAAGTTCCTAAAAATCCGTCAACTTCGGTAAATTCCTCAAATAATTCATCAATAAAGCGCTGTGGTAAGCATCCAGTTAAAATTAACTTTTCAAGTGCTCCGTTTTTCTTATACTCACTACATTCAAGCGCAGTTTCAATAGCTTCCTTTCTTGCACTTTCCAAAAATGCACAAGTGTTCACAGCTATTATTTGAGCCTCTTCAATATTGGCGGTTATTTCATATTCTTCTTGCGCTAAAGCGAGTAGTTTTTCACTATCTACTCTATTTTTGTCGCAACCTAAAGAAATAATCCCCAGTTTTTTTTTATTTTGCATAAGTTTTACCCTTAATCGTTAAATATTTTCTTATATTCTTCCTTGGTTAAATTAGGTTTATAGTTGAATTTATCATACCAAGCTATGTAGTTTTTTTCTAAACAATAATCTACAACCTTTTTAGTTTGAGACGCATCAACTTTTATAATACCTGAAGCGCCCATAAGCGAAAAATAACTTAAGTTTAGCGTTTGTTTAACAAGCTCTTTTACCTGCAATAAAAAAACTTGTTCCTCCGTTAATTCTTGTTTTTTACTAAGTTCTTCGCACTTAACGTACAAATCTTCAATTAAGTGCTTTTTATCCTCGCATAAATTGTTCGCTCTTATAAAATTGCAAACACTTTCAACCTCGCTTTTAGATACCGTTGCCGTAACAACCCTATTTAAACTGCGAAGAAAATATTTTGCATTAATATATGCATCGTTACCTAATAAAAGATTAGTAGCATTTGCGTTATCAAGCACGTTTAAAGCAGTCATAGGATTGTTTACTTTAAATGCAATCTTAGTGTTGCTTGCATATCTTAATGGTATTAAAACCTCGTTTTTATTAATAGGTGCAACAACTAAAAAATAAATTCCGTATTTATCGCCTAATTTTGCAGTTCTTGATAGGTCGTGTAAAAAATCCTTCCAATTATCTTTAAAGCAATCGTAAATAGCACCAAAATCGTCGATTATAACGAATAATTTACTAATTTTATTCGTAGTTTTTTCGTTATACGAGTAAACGTCTTCAGTCTGTTCTTTTTCAAAAAGACGTTTACGAAGTTCGATTTGTTTAATTACGTATTCGTAAATAGCTGGATATAGTTTAAAATCTTTTATAATCTCGCCAAAAACAAGGTGCGGAATTTTATTGTATAAATCGTAAGATTGATCTTTAGAAAGTACGATCAAATTAGCATCAAAGGGAGAACAAAGGGTTATAAAGCTTGTAAGTATGCAATTAATAGTTTGCTTAACCCACTCATCATTTTGAGCGGCAAGCGAAACAAATTGCATTTGTTTACCCAAAAGAAGGTATGGTTTTTTAATTTCTCTAACACAAAAATAATAGTTAGGATCATTTTTTTCGCATTGCTCTAAAACAGTTTTTAAGTGTAGCGTTTTTTGATGCTTATGAGCAACTGAAACACAAAAAGCATTTTCATTACTTCGATAAGTGCTTGCAGAACAAACTTTAACCCCTTCACAGCCAAAGTGATCTATTATCTCGCGTTCTAAATCCGTGTAAAATCGAGTGGTGGAGTTGTATCCTAAACCCAACATAATACTTTCGCGTTCGTCGTAAGTGCTTTTATCTAAAAATTTAAACTCAGTAAAATTAAAACCGTACTCTACCCCAACCAATTTATAACCTAAATCTCTTTCAGATAATTTTTGTTCAACGAAAGAACAAATCTCATCTAAAAATTCATAATTTAGTTCTTCAAGAGATTGATCTTGTTGTATATCGTTAAAAAGCGTTAAGGGTGGAAAATTATAGGTAATATCCATATTGTCAGCTTAAATCCCCAAATTAAAATTTCTCAGCAAAAATTCTTTCAAAATCTTCTTTTGAAAGGCTTGACTGTAACGAACCGGGCAAAATACATTTTTTCAAATACCCCGATTCTTCACATATAGCTAATATAGTTTTAGCAATTTCGGTTTCAATTGCAAAATGATTATAAAGCAGGCTAGGCATCATATATCCATCTTTAATGGCTAATCGTACACATTCAACGATTCGAGTTTTTTCAAGGTTTTGCTTGCGGTATTCTTCACTCATATACCCACTTTTACTTTGAAACAAAATGCCTTCGTATTCTTCAAAAGAAGTAAAACAACCGTTATTTTGTTTTAAAAAATCGCAGACCGAATGAACTTCAAAATCAGTTACGTAACAAGGTATAATGCGCGTATTAGCGTAACAGTCAAAAGCGTCGTTTGAAGACATAAGCCAATGAGCATCGTCTGCATTGATTGAAAGAAGAGAAAGAGCCTCCGTTTCAGTTCTAAAAATAATTTTATTTGAAATAAAATTTTCTAAATCAAAAAAGGGGTAGTTTTTTTCAAGCCCACTAAAAATTAAAAAACTGTAACCGTATTTTTTTGAATTTTTTATAAGTTTTTTAAGTTCGTCGTTGCAAACTCGAATAAAAGCATCGTAATTTTTTTGTAAGGTTAAATAATCGCCGATAATTACTAATTTGTTTGCAATTTTACTATCGCTTTTTTGATTATATCCATCAATATCTTCACATTTTGAAGTTATAAATAACTCGTTTAACCTTTTATAATCATCATTTATCCATTTTAATAGTGCATAAAAAGCATTTGGGTTGCTAAGGTTTTTACCAAACTGTAAATTTGGTATTCCATTAAAAACGGCTAAGTTTTCGCCCGTATCGTTTATTATAATTTTTAAATCGTTTGGTGAACGTTTAAAAGTTAGCCCACACACCGTGGTTCGAAGCGTTTGATAAAGTTTTTTCTTTTCGCTACCAACGATAACCGTTAAACCACTTTTATCATCAAAAAAGGTGGGATTAGAATATTTATCGCATGCAAAAATACAATTTTGACTATTTAAATTAGCGTTTAAATGATGTCTTAGTGGAATTGAACGAACAAAAGCGTTAGGAACTCTTACCGCAAAAATAATTTCCATAGGAGCATCCCTATCGTCAAGTATTTTTATACTAGATATTCTTGCAGGGGCAAATTCGTGCAATTTGCGAATAAATTCAATGTAAAATTTTCTTTTGTCAAATAAATTTTTATAGGTATAGCCGTCGTCTTTTTCCAAACAACTTAAAAGTTGAATTTTATATTCGGTAACGTTAAAACCGTAGTCAACGCCCAAAATATTGCACGAGAACTGTTTTTTTAAAAAATAACTGGTTATAAACGCACAAACTTGATCCTGGTCAGCATACGCCTCCTCGGTTATAATCGGATCATTAATGAATTCCCCAAGTAATGAAAGTGGTGGTAATTCATACTTTTTAAAAGAGTTATTTTCGTGCATAAATTTCTTTTCCTAGTAATAAAAATTAATTATCAACAAACTAATTAATAATAAGTTTTAAAGTTTTTTTGTTTATTATATATTAGAATGGCTCGCCGAAAGTTTCAGCAAATTGTTCTTTAGTCATTAAAATTTTGCGTTGTTTTCCCTCAACTATAGGCGAAACGTATCCCCTTTCAATTAAAACTTCAAGCATTTTGCCGGCTTTTGGAAAACCTAAACTAAACTTTCTTTGCATACCTGAAATCGAAATATTATTAATAGTAATGGCAAAACGCATTATTTCTTTAACCAAGTCTTCGTCAATACGACCGCCTATATGACCGCCACCACCGCCCGAACCACTAGATTGAACGGAAGCAGGTTCTTCTTCCTTTGCCCCTTTAAGAATTTTTTCAAGAGCAAATTCATCGTAGTAACATTGGTTATTCTCTTTAACGTATTTACATACAGCATCAATTTCGGGTGTATCAACGAAACAACCTTGCGCACGCTCTGGCGTAGGCATATTGCCCATTTTGAATAACATATCGCCTCGACCAAGTAATTTTTCAGCACCAACTTCGCCTAAAATTACTTGTGAGTCAGTTCCGCTTGCCGACTTAAAGGCAATACGTGATACGAAGTTTGTTTTTATCGAGCCTTCCATAATATCAGCCGAAGGTCTTTGAGTAGCCATAATAAGGTGAATGCCTGCAGCACGCGATTTTGCAGCAAGACGTGAAATCTTATTTTCCATAAGTTTTCTTTCGTTGCTTGAATTCATAAGGTCGGCAAACTCGTCGATAATAATAAGGATTTTAAACATTTTCTTACCGCGAGGACCGATATATTCATTATATTCATTAACGTTCTTTTGGCCGGATTCTTCTAAAATTTTATAGCGTTCTTCCATTTCTTGAACTGCCCATTCAAGCATAGAACAAACGTTAGCGTTATCTGTAAATATTTCGTTAAACATTAGGTTTGGCATTCCGCGGAATTTAGAAAGCTCAACCTTTTTAGGGTCAACTAAAATAATACGTAATTCTTCGGGGCTATACTTATAAATCAAACTTAAAAGCAAGGTATTTAAAAATACACTCTTACCAGTACCGGTAGCGCCCGCTACTAAAAGGTGTGGCATAGTTGCAATATCTAATGTTACTGGCGTACCTATAACGTCCTTACCAAGAGCGAAAACCATTCCGCCCTTCTTTGCATTTTTAAACTCTTTGGATTCAATAATACTCTTAAGCCCTACCGTGCCGGAAGAAGAGTTTGGAACTTCTATACCTATTCTCGTAGTTCCTTGAATAGGTGTAATTAGTCTTATCTTCTCACGAGATGCAAGCCATAGGTTTAAATCGTCGTAACGCTCGTTAACGCGCTTTACTTGAACGGTTATAGGAATACTTAACTCAAAACGCGTAATCGTTGGACCAAAGCGAATATCTTCAATCTTTGCTTCTATATTCGTTTGGGCTAAAGTATTTAAAATAACAGCGGAACGTTTAGACTGCTCTTCTTTATTTTTAGCAATTTGCTTTTCGTCTGGCAGGTAATCTTCCAAAAGACTTACTGGCGGAAAAGCATATTTGTAATTTTTTGGAATATTGTCGATTGGATTAATAAGTTGGTTTTCTTCAGGAATATCGCTTATTGAAATTTGTTTACCCGTAACCACACTATTTTGTTCTGTTTCTTTATAAGTTTCATTTATAGGCGAACGAGAGGGCTCAGATCTTTCAAAAGCACTTCGAGCTGGTTCACGGGCAGGCTGTTCGTAAGTTCTATGTGATTGATCTTGAAAAATCGGGTGCTTATTTCTCTTTTTTCCTGCATCGATAAAGAACGCTCCGCCACCAAATGCTTCGTCGTAAGAAGGTTGTTCTTCAGACGAATTAAAATCTTCGTAAAGATTGTTTTCTTTTTTATTTTCGCTATTTTCTTCAACAGCGTTATTTAGACCACCGCGATCAAAAACTCTTCCGCTTGCGTTAAGGTTTGGGGTTGTTTCTTCCCTTTCTAAAGTTCTTTCTCTACCCATAGAATTAAAGTTTGGTTGAGTATTAAAATCTTCAAAGGTGCGAGAAGTATTTATATTTTCATTATCTAAACCGCGATCAAAAACTCTTTCTTCATTTAAATCACCCCTTGCTCCTTCTGGTGAAATAGGCTGATTTTCTCTTCTGTTATAGTCTTCATTTAAAGAACTAAATCTATCGCGATTATATTCTTCATTTAAAGGGATATCTTCAGTACGACCGCTTTGCTCGTTTAAAGAACTAAATCTATCGCGATTATATTCTTCATTTAATGAACTAAATCTATCGCGATTGTATTCTTCACGAGTTTCGCTCACTCTATTCATTGAGTTATCTCTACCATCTTCGCCCCTTGCCATTCGGTCGAATGAAGAAATGGGTGCACGTTCCTTAGGTGCTTGACGAACTACGTAAATATCATTTTCGGGTTGCGATACGTCGATATTTAAACTTTCTTCTTGTGAAGTAGTATAAAAATCTGCTTTTTCTTCGCGAGCCATATCACCCATTGGGGAATTTACCGTAGGTCGTTCGTTGGTCGTGTAAGGAGTGCGAACAAATTGGGTTTTTCTATCTAAATCTCTATCATAACTATCTCGATAAGAGCGTTCGTTTGCAACCGGAGATACGAATAGCCCTTCATTCTTATCTTCTTTTTTAGGAGCAAAGGCTTTCATTCCATCATTTTCGCCAAACAATATGCGTAAGTTTTGGGAAGAATTATTTTTGTCTTTAGCATCTTTAAGTTCAAATTTACCACCGCCGAAAATAACGTTTTTCTTTGGTTTTGGTTCGTTTTCAAATGAGTCAAACTGAGCTACCGCAACTTCTGGTTGGTACTCGGCTTCTTCTTTGTTTCTCTTTTTAAGTAGTTTTAAAGAGAGTAAATTTTTCTTTTTTTCTTTTTTATTGTCATTTTCTTCCTTAAATTCTTCCTCATCCTTTTTACCCTTTGCTTTATCGCTTAAAAATTCACCTATTTTGTGGCGCGAAAGATATAACGTACCAAAAGCTAAGGCTAACGAGTAAACAACGTATGCACCGGCAGAGCTAATTAATTTAGCAAGCGGATAACAAATTAAACCTAAAAATGCACCGCCAACCGTACTTGTAGAATAAGACAATCCGCTTTGATAACAAGAATTAAGGTATGATCCGAAACTTTCAATAGATAATTGAGTAAGTGCAGACTGCAAAATTAAACCTATAAATAGAAGATAAAAGCAAGCAAACCCTATCGCTTTTTTTATGTTTTGACTTTTAATTTTAAAGCCTATTAACCACTTTATTCCAACGAAGGTTAACAGTATTAAAACGGGATAAGACAAATAGCCAAAAACGCCAAGAAAAAACCTAGAAACTGTTAATCCTATATCGCCAAACAGCAAATCGGTTGTAACTAGGCAAAGAAGGCCAAGAACGCAAAATAGCGCAAGTGCCATACCGAACACTTCCGCTGTAAAAAATATATTTTGTTTACCCTTTTTAGCCTTATCTTTCAAAGTTATCACTCCCCTTAATTTGTTTACTGCTTAGCAAATTTATACTATATAATTATAGTATAACATATATAATTTTTTTGCGCAAACCTTTTTAAGAACTTTTGTTTGAAAAAAACTTTTTTTATCAACTTTTTTTCGCCAAAAAAATTTCAAAAATCGAGTTTTTTTAAATATAGTTTTGCTCAATCTCTACTCATTACCCTAACTTTAAATTGAAAAAAAAGTATCGCGAAGTACCGTAGCCATTAAATAGAAAGTTTATTTATTAAAAAAAGTTAACAACTATGCAATAAAAAAAAACCGCCTATAATGCAGTAATCGCGTTATAGGCGGACTTTTTGTTTGATTTTTAATTACAAAAGGGTTAAAGAGTAACCATTATCTTGCTAATTTATTTAATAACTGTTCAGATTTTTCAGCAACTTCTTTTAATGCTCCCTTTTTAAACGGAGAATTAATTCCTGCATCTTCAAGCATATCGGTAAAGTACATAGTTCCGCCGTTTGAAGTGAATTTAAAATATTTTTCAAAAGCATCTTGGTAATTTTCAAGCGACTTAAATAAAAATTGAAGTGCGTTTGATTGTGCTAAGCAGTAATCTATATAATAAAAAGGTGATTCAAAAATGTGCATTTGATATTGCCAACGAGTGCCCTTTTCAAAATAAGTTATTCCATCAGCGTTCATATAAGGACGGAATTTCCTTTCAAGTTTTAACCATTCTTCATTTCTTTGAGCAGGCGTAAGTTCTGGATTTTCATAAACAACGTGTTGAAAAGCGTCAACGATAATACCATAGGTTAAGAAAGAAAGATTATCTAAAAGGTGCTTATATTTATAATCTTGCGCTCTTTCGCCAAAGAATTTATCCATAAATTTCCAACAGAAACATTCCATACTCATTGAGTGAGTTTCTGCAGTTTCCATACCTAAACCAGCTTCTGCATCGTGATCGTTTTTAAAAGATAAATAACTTGCAAATGCGTGGCCTGCTTCGTGCGTTAAAACGTCAACGTCACCAGAAGTACCATTGAAGTTAGCAAGAATAAAAGGTTGTTTGTATTTAGCAAATTCAGTACAATAACCGCCACCCCATTTACCTTCGCGCGAAATAACGTCAAAGGCCTCGTTTTCAATCATCATATCAATAAACGCTCCCGTTTCAGCGCTCATTTCGTGATACATTTCTCTGCCAGCTTCAAACATTTGCTTGTCGTTTAAAATAGGCTCTGGATCGCCACCAGTAAAGCATACGCCGTAGTCGTAAAGTTTCATTTCGTTTATGCCCATTTGTTTTGCACGCGCTTGTCTTACCCTAGTTACAACGGGAACAATATCTTCTAAAATATTTTTTCTAAATTCTTCAACGTGGGTTCTATCGTAACAAATTCTTCCCATCTTGTAATAGCCAAGCTCAACGAAGTTTTCATAACCCATCTTCTTAGCCATTTGTGTACGAACTTTAACTAAATCGTCGTAAACTTTATCTAAAAACTCGCTGTGCTCTTCAAGAGTTTTACCAAGTGCTTCAAAAGCTTCAATTCTAGTAGATCTATCAGCGTCATCCATATATTTACGAAGCAAAGTTAAAGGCAGTTTTTCGCCCCTAAACGGAATAACTAGTTCGCTCATAAATTGTGAATATTCACTACAAATAGCGCTTTCTTTTTGCATTTCAGGAATAGTTCTTTCATCAAGCGATTTTAACGTCACTTCGTATCCTTTATAAACGGGAGCTGGCAACGCTTTTTGAATTTCTTCTTTAAATGGGGTTTCAAGCATAGCCTTCGTGTATTCGATTTGTAAACCCGAAAGAAGTGGCATATTTTGTTCGTAATATTCCTTTTCAGCCTTATAAAAATCATCTTTAGTATTACAAGACCAACGCATATAAGAAAGTGAGCTTTGAGTGCTTAATTCTTCCATTTCTTTTAAAAATTGCTTTCTTACTTCTAAAACTTCATTAGCGCTCTTTGCACTTTTAATTTTTTCAATAACGCTTTTAAAGGCTTCTTGTCCGCGTTCAATCGTATATCTTTCGTATGGTAATTCACTTACTTTCATAATAAAACTCTCCTAAAAAAATCTTATTGAGCATAACTTTAATTTATAAGTACACTCTTAAACAAAAGAGCAAGTGCCTAAACACTTACTCTTAATTTAGCCTTTTTTATCTTAATAACGTTTTGTATAGCCAACGCAAGCTTGTGCACCCGAACGGCAATAATCGCTTCCACGTTTGCACCACTCCTCTTCAGGTCCGTCGCAATCGTTATCAGTATCGTAATAATAACAAGTACCGCAAGTATTTAAAGTGTTACGATAACCGCAAGTATAACAGTATCTTTCGTCGTTACCTAAATCGTCGCTTCCACATTTTGGACAAACTATACTCATAACAAGCCTAAATTACTTTTTGTCGATTAAATTTACGATATCCCCAACAGTTTTTAATTCTGCTGCTGCATCATCAGAAATTTCAACACCGTATTCTTTTTCAAGATCTAAAAGCATTTCAACAACGTCCAAAGAGTCAGCTCCTAAATCCTTAATGATTTCGCTTTCTAAAGTAATAGAATCTTTTTCAATGCCTAATTGTTCAGCCATAAGTGCAGAAATTTTTTCAAATGTATTCATATATCAATATCCTCCTAAATTAACTACAATAAAATTTGCGTTAAATTCTATTTAAATTTTAACAATAAAGGACTAAAAAGTCAAGCAAAATGCAAATAAATGCAATTTTTTATACTAACAGCACAAAATCAACAGTTTTTAGCCGATAATTGTTGTATTTGTTAAGCAAAATAAACCTTTTTAGCTTTATTTTTTAAGAACGGGATTACTCTTTAAACTTAATCCTATACGTTTTTTACGAACGTCAACCGAAATAACGGTTGCTTCTACCACGTCACCAACCTTTAAAACTTCGCTTGGATGACGTACGTATTTATCCGAAATTTCACTAATATGAACAAGTCCGTCTTGATGAACGCCAATATCAATAAACGCGCCGAAATCGATTACGTTACGCACAGTTCCTTTAATCTTCATACCAGGAAGAAGGTCGGCAATATCCATAACGTCAGTACGAAGCATAGGCTTTGGTAAAGCGTCGCGAACGTCACGACCAGGTTTTAAAAGTTCGTTTACTATATCGTTTAAGGTTGCTTCGCCAAGCGCAGTAAATTCACATACCTTTTTAACACCAAAGGCAGAAATTTTATCCTTCAAATCGCCAAGATTACCATTTTTAACGTCGTCGTCACTATAACCGAAAAGTTGAAGTAATTTTTTAGTTCCTTCATAAGATTCTGGGTGAACGCCTGTGTTATCAAGAATGTTTTTAGCGCCAGGAATACGCACAAAGCCTGCACATTGAGTAAATGCTTTTTCTCCAAGTTTTGAAACTTTTAGAAGTTCTTTTCTAGTTTTAAATTTACCGTGCTCTTCACGATAAGCAACTATATTTTTAGCGATTGAAGAGTTAATACCTGCAACGTAAGACAATAATTGTACGCTTGCAGTATTAAGGTCTGCCCCAACCTTATTAACGCAATCTTCCATAACGCCCTTTAAAACGCTATCAAGCCTATTTTCAGGCATATCGTGTTGATATTGACCAACGCCGATTGATTTTGGATCAATTTTGATAAGTTCGGCAAGAGGGTCTTGTAAACGGCGTGCAATAGAAACTGCCGAACGCTCTGAAACATCGTAATCAGGGAACTCTTCAGCACCAAGTTTTGAAGCAGAATATACCGAAGCACCTGCCTCGCTAACAACCATATAGCCCACTTTTCCACTATATTCTTTAACCAAATCAGAAACGATAATTTCGCTTTCTTTTGATGCAGTTCCGTTACCGATTGAAATAACTTGCACTCCATGTTTTGCAATAAGTTTTCTAACAACTGCCTTACCTTCTTCTACCTTATTTTGCGGTTGAGTTGGGTAAATTACAGTTTTATCTAAAACCTTACCAGTTTCGTCAACTACGGCAAGTTTGCAACCAGTTCTAAATGCAGGATCCCAACCAAGAGTAACTTTATCACGCATTGGTGGTTGCATTAAAAGAGGACGTAAGTTAACTTCAAACATCTTAATTGCTTGCTCGTTTGCCGTTTCAGTTAAACTGCTACGAATTTCTCTTTCAATAGATGGTGCGATTAAACGTTCATATCCGTCTTGTGCAGCCTCTTCAACCAAAGCGGTAAAAATACTACCAGCCTTAACGTATGCAGCCATGCACACCCTTCCGCCAAAATCCTTATCTATAGCAACTTTAACGCGTAAATAGCCTTCTTTTTCACCGCGGTTAAGAGCAAGTATTCTATGACTTTTTATTTCACTCACAGGCTCGCTGTATTCGTCGTACATTTCGTAAACTTTTGATTCCTCTTCCTCTTTCTTTAAAAGTTTTGAAGAGATTTCACCGGTTCTCATATATATATTACGAAGTTTCTTACGTAAATCAGCATTGTCAGAAACCCACTCCGCAATAATATCTAATGCTCCTTGAATTGCCTCTTTTTCGGTATTTACACCAAGTTCTTCATTTAAATATTCTTTAGCAAAGTCGTTTACGTTGCCTTCCTTAACTTCTTGAGCAAGAATAAGTTCTGCAAAAGGAGTAAGTCCCTTTGCCATAGCAACGGTTGCCCTAGTTTTTTTCTTTTGCTTATATGGACGATAAATATCTTCAACTTCGGTTAACGTTACAGCTTTTGATAACGCCTCGGTTATTTCTTCGGTAAGTTTACCTTGTTCATCAATAATTCTTGAAACTTCTGCCTTTCTTGTTTCAAGATTTCTTAAATAGGTAAGCCTATCTGCAAATTCACGCAATACCTGGTCGTCGATATGCCCAGTTAACTCTTTACGGTAACGGGCAATGAAAGGTATGGTATTACCTTCATCTAAAAGAGCTACGATATTAGTAGCGTACTCTTCTTTTAAATTAAACTCTGCGGTTATGGTTTTTAAAAGATCCATGGTTATAAATTCCTTAGTGTAATAATTTTTGTTTAATTTCTTAATGAAAATATGCTGTTAATCGATATATAGACGGTTATTTTGTTCCTAAGACGGGTTTTAAAATTACAAACCCATTGCTTTGGAGGGAAAATTTATCAGCGATTTTTTTAGTGTATAAATCAATCATTTTTCCGCTAAAGGTAATTTCTTTAAGGTGATTTGTTGCATTAAGCGCTACGGTAATTTGCTCTTTACCCTCACCGCGCGTAAATACGAACGCTCCGCCTTTAGCATGTTTTATTTGAATGTTTCCGTCAATTAAAGCACAATTTGAATTTCTAATTGAAGCTATTTTTTTATAATGCAAAAGCAATTCTTGATCGATTTTATCCCAAGTAAAGCATCTACGATTATAAGGATCTAAATCGCCCTCAAGCCCTATTTCGTCACCGTAATATACGCTGGGAACACCATACAAGAAAAACTGTAAAACGCTTGCTAGTTTTTGTCTTTCAACTGCTCTGTGGTATTCAAAACTGTCAAGTTTTTCATCAGCCATTAAATTTTTATCGGTAATGGTTTCACGCCTGCCTAAAAGTGTTAAAATTCTTGTAGAATCATGTGTTGACAGTACGTTCATCAAACAGTCAAGCGCTTCTTTTGGATAATTATTAATTTGCTCGTCAACAGTTTTTATTAAAAGCTCGCATCTACCCGTTAGAACAAAATCGATAATCGCGCTTCTTAATGGATAGTTCATAACGGAATCGAGCTCGCCGTCGGTAAAATATTTGCGACGCACGCCGTAGGCAATTTTATTTGTCGCATCCTCCCAAACTTCGCCTATTAAAAACATATCGCCTTTTTGTTTTAATGCTTTACGAATATTTAGAACAAAATCGTCGGTAAGTTCGTCAACAACGTCTAACCGCATACCGCGAATACCTGCATCTACCCAATAATCTATTACCTTTTCGCATACGAATTTTTGAAAAGCTTTACTGTCCTTTTTTATAGTTGGT
Source organism: Christensenellaceae bacterium (assembly GCA_045589175.1). Classification (GTDB taxonomy): domain Bacteria; phylum Bacillota; class Clostridia; order Christensenellales; family Borkfalkiaceae; genus HGM11416. The sequence goes on along the minus strand of JAZNFS010000059.1, from coordinate 29,190 downwards.
AGCGTTTTAAAACCCCACCAAGTAGCATAAGATTCGGGATGTTCAAAGAAAGTATACCAACTAAAATAAGGTGATTCTTTGCTGTTAAATGCCCCTATAGCTTCGTAATCGTTATATTTATTAAAATATTTACTGCCAGCACCAGTGTGATTAAACACACCGTCGAATATAAAATGTATATCCATTTCTTTGGCATTTTTAGTTAAATTTTTAAAATCATCAATAGTACCTAAAACGCTATCTGGCGATAAATAATCCCCCGTATCGTATCGGTGCGAAGAATAGCTTTCGCATATAGGATTAAGGTAAACGGCCTTCACTCCAAGTTCTTTTATATAATCCAACTTGCTTTGAATTCCTTTAAAATTGCCACCGAAAAACTCGTTATTACGCACCTTACCATCGGGAGAACGAAAGGTTGGCATACCTCCCCAATCCTCTCTTTTTACCTTACCTTGTTTTACCGAAAAATCCCCTACTTTACAAAATCTATCTGGAAAAATTTGGTAAATAATACCCCCTTTAATCCAATCGGGCGTAGAATAATGCTTTGAGTAAACGGTTAACTGCCAAGGACTTCCACCCTCAGTAGCGTTAAAATCGTCACCCTTACCAAAACTCAATCCGTTAGAGGTAAAATCGTAAAAATACAACCCTTTATTAAGTTCGTAGTCGAGATAATATCCCCCGTTTGTTCTTTTCATTTCTCTAACGACAACGCCATCGTCGCCGTAAAGACACATTGAAACGGGATAATCACATTCAACAAAAAATCGTATAGGCGTATGTTCCTTTACCCCACCGACTATGCTTTTAAATTTTTTTAAAAGTGGATTAAATACAAAATGCATAACAGATATCTAACAAAGATTATTTAATAGTTTTTAAATCCCAAATATTTTCAGCGTATTCTTTAATACTTCTATCCGACGAGAATATACCGCTTGCCGCAACGTTTCTTAAACTCTTGGTAGCCCAAAGGGTTTTATCGCTGTAATCGCAAAGAATTTTACTGCGAGTAGCATCGTAATCAGCAAAGTCTGCCATACACATATATGGATCGGCAACAGGATATTGAGTTAATAAATAATCTGCAATATTTGCAAAACTTTCGCCGTTAAAACCGCGTTTTAAACTTTGAATTATGCGTTTTAATTTAGGATTTGCATTATAATACTTGGTTGAGTTATAACCGTCTTTCCATAAAGACTCAACTTCATTCGAGCGCAAACCGAAAATATAAATGTTTTCGTCACCAACAGCACCGTGCATTTCAACGTTTGCTCCGTCCATAGTGCCGAGCGTTAAAGCGCCGTTAATCATAAACTTCATATTACCGGTACCGCTAGCTTCTTTTCCTGCTTGAGAAATTTGTTCAGAAACTTCTGTTGCAGGCATTAAAAGTTCGGCAATGGTAACCGAATAGTTTTCAATATACGCTACCTTAAGTTTTTCGCGAATGCGTTTATCGGGATTTTTATTAATGTCTTCAGCTAAATAACAAATCAATTTAATTATTTGCTTAGCCATATAATAACCCGAAGCCGCTTTTGCTCCAAAAATAAAGGTTTGTGGTTGAATATTTAAATCGGGATTTTCTTTTAAATCCTCGTACAAACTTATAATCTGTAAAACGTTTAAAAGTTGGCGTTTATATTCGTGTAAGCGCTTTGCTTGAACGTCAAATAAAGTGTTTGGATCAAGATTAATATTTTGACGTAAGCGAAGATAATCTGCAAGTTTTTTCTTTCTTATAAACTTGATTTCATTCATGCGTTTTAAAACGCTTTGGTCGCTTTCAAAATCCCTAAAACCTGCTAAAAGCGATGCATCTTTAATAAATCCGTCGCCAATACAATCACTTATAAGCGAAGTAAGTTCGGGGTTAGACTGACAAAGCCATCTTCTATACGCAATACCGTTGGTTACGTTAGTAAACCTTTCGGGATAAATTTCATTAAAATCTTTAAAAATACTTTGTTTAATAATTTCGCTATGAAGGGCTGAAACACCGTTAATTTTCTTCGAGCCTATTACGCTTAAGTTCGCCATTTTAACCATACCGTGCGAGATAATACTCATACGGTTAATTTTATCCCAATCACCAGGGAAACGCGACCACATATCAGCGCAAAAACGTGCGTTAATTTCTTTAATAATAGAATAAATTCTTGGCAATCTTCTTGCAATAAGATCTTCACTCCATTTTTCAAGAGCCTCACTCATAACTGTATGGTTAGTATACGCAACCGTGCGAACTACTATATCCCACGCTTTATCCCACGTATAGCCGTGTTCATCCATAAGTATGCGCATAAGTTCTGGAACACAAAGCGCAGGGTGAGTGTCGTTTATATGAATACTTGCTTTTTCTGGAAGATTATCGAAAGTTCCAAATCTTTCAAGATGTATGCTTAAAATATTTTGAAGTGAAGCCGAAACTAAGAAGTATTGTTGTTTCAACCTTAACGATTTACCTTCGTAATGATTGTCCGAAGGATATAAAACCTTAGTTAAAAGTTCAGCCTCTCCCGATTCTTTTACGCAACGTAAATAATCGCCTTCCGAGAAAGAGCGCATATCAAAAGATTTACAAGTTTTAGCAGTCCATAATCTCAAAACTGAAACGGCAGAAGAATCCTTACCCGAAATCATCATATCGTAAGGAATAGCTTCAACTTCATTAGCATCTATATGTTCAATTTTCATTCCGTTCTCGGTCCATTTTTCAATAATATGACCATCAAACTTAACTCTAAATGCTTTATCCATTCTTTGAGTAAGCCAAACTTCACCACCCGGAAGCCAATCGTCGGGAAGTTCCATTTGCCAACCGTCAACTATTTTTTGTTTAAATAGCCCGTATTCGTAACGCAAAGAAAAGCCCATAGTTGGATAATCTAGTGAAGCTAGCGAATCCATAAAGCAAGCAGCAAGTCTACCTAAACCACCGTTACCCAAGCCTGCGTCAGGTTCGTTTTCGTAAAGCTCGTCAAGATTAGTGCCGTAAGCTTTTAAAGCTGAATTGATTTCTTTTTCGATACCTAAGTTGTATACGTTATTTTTAAGCGACCTACCTAGCAAATATTCCATACAAAGGTAATAAACGCGTTTGCCTTTTGCTTCCTTTAGCTTATAATGGTAGCTTTTGCGTTTTTCAAGAAGTATATCTTTAACAACCATTACTACCGCTTTATAAAGCTGTTCGGAAGTAGCATCAGTATCAACGATACCGTAATAACGCGACAATTTACCCTTTATTTGCTCTGCCGCTTCCTTCTTCGTTAGTTTGAGTTTGCTTTCCATTTTATTTTTTTTCTCCTGCTAAGCTGTCATAAATTTCTTCATATGATGCAGATGATTTTTCCCAACTAAAATCACTACTTAATGCACTATTTACTAATTTTGACCATTGCTCTTTGTTTCCATAAGTAAAAATTGCATCTTTAATAACGTATAACATTTCGTGTGCGTTATAGTTAGTAAAAGCAAAACCGTTGCCGTATTCACGGTTTAGGTTAAACGGTACGATACTGTCCGCAAGACCGCCCGTTCTTCTTACAATAGGTAAAGTTGCATATCTACAAGCTATCATTTGCGATAAACCGCATGGCTCTTGTTTTGAAGGCATAAGTAAAATATCAGCACCAGAGTATAGTTTTGAAGCCATATCCTTATTAAAGGCAATAATTGCCCTACACTTGCCGTTGTATCTACCTTCAACGTATTTAAAATAGTTTTCATAATCGCAGTCGCCCTGTCCTAAAACTACCACTTGTACGTCTTCGTATAAAATTTCGTCAAGCACAGCCTTAATTAAATCAAGCCCTTTATGCGATACTAAACGAGATATAACAGCGATTATTGGAACTTCTCTTTGTGGAAGCCCAAGCATCTTTTGTAATTCCTTTTTACATTCCTTTTTTCCCGATAAATCACTTATAGAGTAATTTTTAAAAAGTGAAGTATCAGTTTCAGGATTGTAAAGGTCTAAATCTAACCCGTTTAAAATACCGCAAAGTTTATGCTCGTTTGCACATATTACGCTTTCAAGACCGTTAGCAAAATAAGCATCTTTAATTTCTTTTGCATAAGTAGGGCTAACCGTACTTACCATATCAGAAAATTCAATAGCCCCCTTCATTAGATTTAAACATCCGCCAAACTCGATAGTACCGTATGCCCATTCAGGAAAACCAAATAAATCGCTTGCGGTATCCATACCGTATTTGCCTTGGTACTCGATATTATGAATTGTAAATAGAGTTTTAATTTGTGAAAATCCAAATTTATCGTTATATAAAGTTTTTAAATAAATAACAGTTGCTGCAGATTGCCAGTCGTTACAGTTAATAACGTCGGGGTAAAAATTCATAAAACCTAAGCTATCAAGCACAGCTTTTGAGAAAAATGCAAATCTTTCACCGTCGTCAAAGCAACTATAAATTTTATCACGTTTAAAATAATATTCGTTATCGATAAAATAATAAGTAACTCCGTCTAATCTGCAAGAATATAAACCACAATATTGATTACGCCAAGCAAGAGCAACGTTAAAATTACCTATAAAAGTAAAATTATCCCTAAGCCCTGCATCTATTTTAGAATATAGTGGTAAAATAACGCTTACGTCGTAATTTCCGCGCTTAGCAAGTTCTTTTGGAAGAGAGCCTATAACGTCGGCAAGTCCTCCTGTTTTTACAAATGGCAAACCTTCAGAAGCAACGAATAAAACACTTTTTTTATTCTTTACTTCAACAAATTCTGCAACCTTTTCAGCCTTTATAGTTTTTGCTTTAGTTGTTTTTTTAGTGCTAGTTGCAGTAGATGAACTACTAGCCTTTTTTGCACAAGTTTTCTTATTAGTTTTTACTTCTTCAGCTTTTGCTAAAACCTTTTCATTAGCTTCTTTTGCTACGCTTTGTTTTTTTGCCATGTATATATCTCCTTTACCAATTTAATTTATAATGTATAAATAAAAAGCAACTAGCCCTTTAAATTACCGTGTTCTTATTAATGAAGAATGGATGATTTAGGCTACCAGAAAGCAATCTTCTATCCTTAACTATAACGTTCTTGTCGGTTATAATACAGTTTACAGTTGCATTTTCACCAATCATAGTTCCTTGCATTAATATTGAGTTTTTAACAACCGTGCCTTTACCAACTTTAACGCCACGGAAGATAATACTGTTGTAAACCTTACCTTCAATAGTACAACCGTCGGCTACCAAAGAGTTATTAACAACACTGTCTGCACCGTAAGTGGTTGGCACACTGTCTTTTACCTTTGTGTAAACGCCACCACTTCCAAACAAACTATCACGATTTTCCTTGTTTAAAAGTTTTAAACTTTCATCAAAGTATGATTGAAGTGAAGAAATTCTTGTAAAATATCCGCGATGTTCGTAAGCGTAAATTTTAAAATGATTTACGTTTGCAGCTAAAATATCTGCTGCAAAGTGAGTTTTTCCGTGAGAAACGGCATCTTCTATTAGATTTAAAAGCAAGGTTCTTCTCATTATGCAAACGTTTGCATATAAACATACCTGACCCATATCTTTTTTAACGTTAAACGCCATATCGCTAATTCTACCGTCGTCATCTACTAATAACTGTAAATTATTATTGCCGTCAACACGTTCAGCGTCAGTTTTAAAATACACCAATGATATATCAGCATTTTTATCGCTATGATAACTTAATAAATGGGTATAATCCATACTGCAAACGGCGTCGCTATCAGATAAAACAAGGTATTCTTCTGTTGATTTTGATAAGAATCCCGTTGCTGTTTTTAAAGCTTCTAATCTAGTATTATATAAAGAAGTGCTTTCTTTTACGCCAAACGGAGGAAGAATAATCAAACCGCCGTGTCTGCGCGCTAAATCCCAATCTTTACCGCTTCCGATATGATCCATAAGTGATTGATAGTTACTTTTAGTTATAACGCCAACCTTAGTCATACCGCTGTTAACCATATTTGAAAGAGCAAAGTCAATCAATCTATATCTACCGCAGAAAGGTATAGAAGCGGTTGTTCTGTACGCAGTTAATTCTGGTAAACTTTCATCGTGTATGTTAGAAAAAATAATACCTAAAGCATCCATTATCTATTACCCTCCACAATTTTTCCAGCTTCGATTATCTCATTTTCAGCAACCTTTGCTCCGCAACCTAAAACTGCAATTTTTCTTGGAAACTCTTCACTGCCTACTCTAGCATTTTCACCGATAACAACGTTTTCGTCGATAATTGAATTACAAACTACCGCACCTTTTTTAATAACGCAACCACTAAAGATTACGCTATCTTTAACGATAGCACTTTCTTCAACTTTTACGTTAGCTGAAAGTACGGAATTTTCAACAGTTCCTTCAATTTCACAGCCTAAAGCAACGATACTGCCCTTAGCACTACCATTTTCGCCTATATAATGAGGTGGAGCAATAGGGTTCTTCGAGTGAATTAGCCACGTTCTATCTGCAATATCAAATGATGGGTTAGTTCCAAGTAAATCCATATTGGCTTCAAATAAAGAGTCAATAGTTCCAACGTCTTTCCAGTATCCTTCAAAAATATGAGCGAACATTTTTTCGCCGTTTGTAAGCATCGTTGGTAAAATGTTTTTACCAAAGTCGTTACTTGTTTCCTTTTTTTGTTCGTCTTCTTCAAGATATTTATATAGCTTTTCAGCACTAAAAATATAAATACCCATTGATGCTAAATCACTCTTTGGATTTGCAGGTTTTTCTTCAAATTCAACGATACGATTTTTATCCCCAACGTTTACTATACCAAAGCGTGAAGCTTCTTTCATAGGAACTTTAATAGTAGCAACTGTTACGTCTGCACCGTTTTCTTTATGCTCTTGAAGCATTTTATCATAATTCATTTTATAAATATGATCGCCTGAAAGAATTAAAACGTATTTTGGATTATACCTTTTGATAAAAGATATATTTTGATAAATGGCGTTAGCCGTACCCTTATACCATTCAGATCCGCGCTTTGCTTGGTATGGCGATAAAATATGTACGCCACCATACATACGGTCCAAGTCCCATGGCTGACCGTTGCCAATATAGTCGTTAAGAACTAAAGGCTCGTACTGTGTGAGCACACCAACCGTATCAATGCCAGAATTGATACAGTTTGATAGTGGAAAGTCGATAATTCTATACTTTCCACCAAAAGGTACTGCAGGTTTTGCAATTTTTGACGTTAGCGCATAAAGTCTGCTACCTTGTCCCCCGGCAAGTAGCATTGCTACGCATTCTTTGTGAGATAACATATATCCCCTCCATATATTTTTTTTTGCTACGCCTTATACTTTAATTGTAAAATCAGCGTAGTATGTTCCTAAGTTAAAATTTATAATTTATTCAACCTTTTCTAAATAAATAAAAGAATAAGGTGGTAAATTTACAACTATTGAATATTTTTTGCCATGCGAAGGTAAAAGTTTTGAAGTATAAATTTTTTTAGTAATTCTACCCTCTCCGCCCATACTTTTAGCGTCGCTATCAAAAACTAATTTATATTTGCCTTTTTCTGCACAAATTTTATAATCGTTTAGCTCTACGCCGGAAAAATTTATGGCAACTAATACTTTATTTGAGTTTTTATCCACTCGCTCATAAGCAAAAGCGTTGGCGTTTTTGTCATCAGCAATAAGCCAATTAAAGCCAGCCCAATCATCTTCTATTTCATAAAAAGCGGGCGTATTTAAATAATATTCGTTTAACCTTTTAAAAAAGCTTTGTAATTTTCTGTGACTTTCATATTCAAGCAAGAAAAATTGAGTACCTGAATTATAATCCCACTCTTCAAACTGACCTATTTCACTACCCATAAAATTAAGCTTTTTACCAGGGTGAGAATAAGTATATCCCATAAGGGCACGGATTTGAGCAAACTTTTCTTCGTATTCGCCAGGCATCTTATTTATCAAAGAATTTTTACCGTAAAACATTTCGTCGTGCGATAAAGGTAAAATGAAGTTTTCGGTGAAAGCGTACATCATAGAAAAGGTCATTTTATTATGATATCCCGAACGAAAAATAGCGTCTTGTTGCATATATTCTAAAACGTCACTTTTCCAACCCACATTCCACTTAAAATCAAAACCCAATCCACCCTCGTACGTTGGCGCTGTAACTTGCGGAAATGCTGTACTTTCTTCGGCAAAGGTTAAAACCCCACTCACTCTATCGTGAAGCACGGTGTTAAGCTTTTGTAAAAATGCAACTGCTCCTTTATTTACGTTGCCACCTTCGTCGTTTGGTTGCCACTCACCCACTTGTTTATCATAATCAAGATAAAGCATTGAGGAAACGGCATCAACTTTAACTCCATCAACGTGGTAATTTTCACAAAAATATACTGCCGAACTAATTAAGAATGATTGAACTTCTGTTTTAGAGTGGTCGAACATTCTTTCCCCCCAATAACCGCGTTCACGCATTCTTATGTCGTCATATTCAAAAAGAGGAGTCCCATCAAACTCAATTAATCCGTGATCGCTTTTTGAAAAGTATGCAGGAACGAAATCGATTATAACTCCTATATCATTTTTATGGCATTCGTCAATAAAGTATTTAAAATCGTTAGGTGTTCCAAATCGTGAAGTAACGGCAAAATATCCGTCAACTTGATAACCGCAACTGCCCTCGTAAGTGTATTCGGTAAGAGGTAAAAGTTGAACGTGTGTATAGTTCATCTTTTTTAAATAATCAACTAATTCTTCGGCAAATTCTTTATAAGTATAATAACTGCCGTCGGCATGGCGCTTCCAACCGCCAAGACAAACCTCATAAACGTTTATGGGCATACGTTTAAAATCATTATTTGCCCTTTTTAATAAATATTCGCCATCATGCCAAGAATAATCGTTATCTTCCCAAACGATTGAAGCTGTTTTGGGTGCTTTTTCAAAACAATAAGCAAATGGGTCGGCTTTTAAAAAAGTTTTTCCGCCCGAGGTTATAGCGTACTTGTATCTTGCACCGTTTTTTACGTTTGGTATAAATAATTCGTAAATTCCACTTTCTGGAATTCTTTTCATTAAATGACTTTCTTTGTTCCAATCGTTAAAATCGCCAACAACGGCAACTTGTTGGGCATTTTTAGCATACACACGAAAAAAAACACCAAAATTACCCTCATCCTCTCCGAAATGACTTCCGAGAAATTCATGCGAGCAATAATTAGTGCCTTGATGAAATAAATAAATCGGTAATTGATTTTTCATGAAGTAGCCGTCTCCAACGTTGGATGTGTGTTTAGCCTCTGAAGTACTTTGTTAAAAAACAAAGGCAAAAGACAATTGATTTATCCCTTTTGCCAAGTCTATATATATTATACTATATTTAATAATAATTATCAAGTAGTTTTCTAAAAAAATATTGCAGTTTTTTGCATAAAATTGCAACAAACTTTTTGTGCATTATTTACAAACTAGAAAGCTAAACGATTTAAAACTATTTTAGTGTTTATCATCATCTTCATTATTAAAAGGCAAAATATCCTTATGGGAAGGATACTCCCCTTCTTTTGGAGGAGCATACACCCCGTCAATTTTAATAGTTGCAAAATCGCTAGAGGATATACACTTTCCACAGTTATCACAAATTTTAAGTGGATCTAAATCACAAAATTCACATTCTCCACAGCCAATACATTCACGTTCGTAAAGCACGCATTTATCTCTTTTAATTTCCTTAGCCATCAAAACTCCTTTTTAAAAGTACTTGTAAAAGGTGATTTACCCTTTAACCACTTTCTATTATTATTGTATAACATTTTTCTTGTAATTTCAATAGTTTTTTATAAAAAAATATGTAATTTTTTAAATATATGCTTAAAAAATATGAACAAATGTTTGCTTTTAAATAAATTTTATGTTATAATAGTAACACAAGCTATTAAATTAAGGTGATTTATGGGTAAAATTGAAGAAAAATTAAATAAGGTTCACCAATACATAAAACGCTATCAAGCGGAAAACGGCTTCCCGCCATCGGTTAGGGAAATGTGTGCTGCTCTTGATATTAGCTCAACGGCAACCTGCCATTATTATTTAGACAAACTAAAAGAGCGTGGAATTTTAAATAGAAACGCCAATAAGAACCGCGCAATTTCAGTTTGTGATACGGCAGAATACGTAAGCGTTCCTCTTATTGGTACGGTTACTGCAGGTACGCCTATTTTAGCAGTTGAAAATCTTGAAGGGTATTTCCCTCTTCCACCAGAATTTGCACGTGAAGATGAAACTTTTATGCTTACCGTTCGTGGTGACAGTATGATTGAAGCAGGTATTTTTAACGGAGATAAAATTATTTGCAAAAAAACCAGTTATGCAGAAAACGGCGATATAGTGGTTGCTTTAGTTGAAGATAGTGCAACCGTTAAGCGTTTTTACAAGCGACACGGCAAGTTTGTTCTTCACCCCGAAAATAGTGATTTATGTGATATCGTTTTGAACGAAGTTGAAATATTAGGTAAGGTTACTGGTTTAGTTCGCAAATTTTAATTTCAACCAATGTTGCAACATCTCCTAAAACAAAAAGCATTTTCGCACAAATAATTGCGAAAATGCTTTTTTTCTTTTTAGTTTTGAGTTAAAAATTAAATATTAATAAACACGGTTACGATAAAAGCTAAAACCAATGCCAAAATAAAGTATGGTAATGCACCTAAGCCTTTAGTATGTTTAACGTCATTTTTCTTCATAATACACCTCTTAATTACCAATCATATCTTGCCAGTAGAATGATTTTAAAGTATTTTTTAACATTTCCGTATCAGCATATCTCTTTAACTTACCACCCGTAGCTACCGAAATAACACCCGTTTCTTCAGAAACTATTATTGCTGTTACGTTGATAGTTTCGGTAATACCAATACCTGCGCGGTGACGAGTTCCAAGTTCTTTAGGTAAGCTAATTTCTTGCGATAATGGTAAAAAACAGCCAGCCGCTTGAATTTTAGTTCCGTTTATTATCATTGCACCGTCGTGAAGTGGTGTTTTTGGAAAAAATATACTTTCAATTAAAGCTGCTGAAATATCTGAATTAACCGCTACACCGCTATCTAAAATACCCGACGGCATATTTGAGTTTGCTAAAATAATAATAGCGCCAACGTTGTTTTTCGACATACTTTGAACAGCTTTAATAATTTCGCTCGTGCATTCTTTTGCGTTTTCACGAATTGAAACGCTATCCCAATGTTTAACGTCGCTACCCTTAATACTTGAATTCCAAACCTCGCGCTTGATTTCGGTCGCGAACAAAATAACCACTCCAAGTACGAATAGAGCAAACAATATAATTGAAATCGCGCGGTCAATTATTCCAAAATAACAAAGAGCGCATACAACTGCAGTATATACCACGAAAAGAACTATTATTAATTTTGCATTGTTCTTTCTTAGCACGTTTAACATAAAGAAAAACACTAAAGTAAAAACTACTAGCTCAAAAACGTGCACTAACTGAATATTTTTTAAAAAATTTTCTATTTTGTCAAACATCTTGCTTTCCTTTTTGCGCAATCGCGCCAAACACTTAAGTTATTCGTTATTATATATTATTTTTCAAAAAAAATAAAGCGTTTATGTAAAGAATTTTTATTTTTTACGCCATAATCTTGCCTATAACTAAATTTAAGGCTGCCTGTATGCTAATTTTACCGCTTTTAAAATCTGCATCGTAACGGGCAAACATATCAACCGTTTGTTTTAGTTTTTTAGGAGTAAACTTTTTACATTGTTCCGTAGCCTTTTTAATAGCATATTCCTTCACTCCAAGTTCTTTAGCTAGCCCAGCAGGTGTTTTAGCAGAAACGGAACAGTAAAACAATCTTCTAAAATGATAATAAAGTGATGAAAAAATCTTTTGATGGTCGTTGCTTTTTGATAGCATATCAGCAAGAATTTGGTATGCTTTATCGTTATTTTTACGCGCAACTTGTTCGGTTAGTTCGTATACTTGAAAATCGTTTTCTTTGCAAACCAAGTCATCAATGTCTTGCAAAGTGACTTCGGCGTTCCCGTAACAATAAGAAACTAGCTTTTCAACTTCACCGCTAACCTTGGTCATCTCCATACGACAATAATCGGCTAAAATTTCGGCGTTTTTAGAAGTTGTGATTAAGTTGTTTTTCTTTAACGTCAACTGTATATAGCGAACTATAACGCTCAAATCAGCTTTACCGCAATCAACGGTTACAACGCTATCGTATTTTTTTAGTGGCTCACAAGCACTTGAGTTGACTATTATTAACAAACTAGTATCGATAGGCTCTTTTAAATATCCGTCGATGGCTTTGTTTTTTAAATCGGTTACGCTTGGAAAATAATCGCGCAAAACTATTACCCTTTTTTCACTCATAAATGGATATTGCATAAGTGCGCTAACCATTTCTTCGGGATTTGACTTAACGTAAGAACCTTCAAAAACACTTAAATTTAATTCGGGCGAACTTAAACACTTTTGCTGTAAAATTTTAACGGCTTGCTCGCGCAAATAAGCGTCTTCCCCCTCAATTAAATAAACGGGTGCAACAGCTTTAGCAAGCGAATTTTTAAGTTCTTCCATTCTCATAAAAGTTGCCCCCTTTTAATTTATAATACTATTGTAACAAAAACTGCTAAAAAAATCAATAGTTTTGCGCTATTTTCTTTTTTTTATAAAGGGTGAATTGCTTATGATTAGGTGATATATAAGATATTCAAAGTTAAATTAAAGCAGTTAAAATAATTCCGCCCACTGTTGCAGTTAACGTAACGCAAGAAATAATTAACTTTTGTTTATAGCTTAAATTAACAGCATCCGACAAGCACGCTAACCCCATATACCACGATATTTTAAAATATGAAAAGGTAGTAGGCAATGCAAACGAAGAATAATCTATCTTAGAAATCAAAAAGTTACAAGCGTTAAGCAGATAATCGGGGACTGACAATATGATACTAGCCACCGAAGAAAATAAACTTCCAACAAGTGCGGAACAAACAACGAAAACCAACGTAATAACGTATAAAATAACTACTACGGGAACAAAAATTAGGTTGGCAAATACCGAAATAATCGATATATAGCCCGACATATCAGTTAAAACCGGCAATGTTGCTAACTGAGCGGATAAGCTTACACTAAGACCGCTACCGATAGCTTTAAATGATTTTGCTCCGCGATCAAAAAGTGGATTTAATACAAATATTGAGCTAACCGCTAAAAAAGACAATTTAAAACCTGCGTCAAATAAATTCATTGGATTAATTATAAGTAAAATTATTCCTGCTATTGAAGCAGAACTAAGATTGTCTTTCTTAAAACCTATATAATTAGCTACTATCGTAACGGTTGCCATAATAAACGCTCTAACCGATGAAGATCTAAAACCGCAAACCCCACAATAAATAAATGCAGGTATAAGTATTATAAAAGGCTTAAAGTTGCGTTTAATTTTTAAGCGCGAAGCAATAAAAGTAAATATTGAAACGAAAACTCCAATGTGTAAACCCGAAACTGCAAATACGTGAGCAATTCCTGCAAAACGATAAGTTTGTAGCGTTTCAACGGGCAAATAGGAAGTGTTACCAAGGGTTAAAGCGATAACCATTGCATAACCCTCTTTAGAAAGGTTTTTACGCAAGAATGAGCGCACTTTTAAAAATACAATCTCGTAAAAGTTCGTATTTGTACCAATAACTTGTATATTATCAAGTTCAGTGATTTCGTAGAACAACCCGCCGAATATGTCGCTTTCAGTTCCACCCGAATAATATCTATTCATAAGAGTTGCGTCACATTTCAAAATTGAGCCAATATCAATCTTATCAATCGCTTCAGAAGAATAGATGAAGGCAACGGTTTTGCCCTCAAGTTGTTTTCCTTTAAAATTGCAACTATCAAATTCAATACGAATATAAGAGTCGTTATAAGTAGCATCACAAATTCTTCCTATAAAAACCTCGTTTTCGGCAATGGTAAATTCAAGATTTTTAACTTTATTAATACGAACGTCGGTTAATAAATGCCCCAAGCTAAAAAACGTTAAAGAAATAAGTGCAAATATAAAAATTGTCTTTTTGCTTTCAGTTTTTATAAATCCTAGTACGATAAAAACTATTACAAACGACAAGAGTGGAAGGATAGAAAACCAAATACTTGTTTTAAAAGAATAAAAAGAACAAAATATACCCACTACTAATAAACAGCACGCAAGCACGATCGGGCGCAGATTTATTAATTTGTTAAAAGTTTTATTCTCACTCATTCTATTTTATCCTAAGTAAAATTTTTTTATTTTTTTAAATATTTTTTATTAAATAAGTTGCATTTTTTTCAATATCTTTGATATAATAATATTGAACCTGCAGTGTTCGAGTTAGAGTATTATTTAATCCACGAATCTATTTAGGGAGCATAGCGTCGCATAATTTATGCAAAGCCTGTGGTTATTGTCTTTCGTGCAGACCACTTTTAACAGGAAGCCAGATAATTATTCGCCTAGCACCCACCTGCTAAACAGCGGGTTAGAATTTGCTCTATACGGCACAGGCGGGGGTATTTTAAAACTAATTGCACTCTTTTTAGGGTGCAATTTTTATTTATATAACAAAAAGTGCCGTTAATCGCTTTATAACGGCACTTTTTAATTTTATCGTTATAAACGAAATTCTTTATAATAAGGTTACGCCTGCCTTTTTACAAGCGATTTTTGTATCTTCATCCCAAACCGAAACTTGAACTTCGCCCACGTGCGCTTTTTGCAAAAGCAACATACATAGTCTTGATTGACCTATGCCACCGCCAATTGTGAGCGGTAATTTTTCTTGTAATAATAGTTTATGAAAATACAACTCTTTGCGCTCCGTATTGCCAGATAATTCAAGTTGTTTTTCTAAAGTTTTAGCGTCAACTCTTATACCCATTGACGATAACTCAATAGCGTTATCGTTTACGCTATCGTATGCAATCAAATCACCGTTAAGCGACCAATCGTCGTAATCGGGAGCACGCATACTGTGAACTTCGCCGTTTGGTAATCTATCCCCTATGCCTATAATAAAAGTCGTTCCAAACTCTTTAACAAAGGTTTTTTCGCGTTCTTCGGCAGATAAGTTAGGATATTTATTATATAGTTCAATTGCCGTTATAAAAGTAACTTCGCTAGAAAAAATATAATCAAGCTCAGGAAAATGCTTATTTAGCTCTGCACTACTTTCGCTTATTGCTTTAACTAAATCTTTAACAACTAAGCAAAGATAATTAACACATCTTTGCTCTTTTGAAATTATGCGTTCCCAATCCCATTGGTCAACGTAAATAGAATGCAAATTATCGGTAATTTCATCTTTGCGAATAGCGTTCATATCAGTGTAAATACCCTCGCCCATATGAAATCCATATTCATAAAGAGCCAATCTTTTCCACTTAGCAAGAGAATGAACTATTTGTATTTGACTGTTGTTTGCGCAAAAACTTACTGGGTTTTCCTTACCGCTTAAATCGTCGTTCAAACCACTATTTTTCTCAACGAAAAGAGGTGCAGAAACCCTTCGTAAGTTTAAATTTTCAATAAGTTTGCCTTCAAATATGCGCTTTAACTCACCTATTGCCCTTTGTGTACGATAAATATTAAGTTTGCTTTTATAGTTCTTTGGTATAATAGTTTTTTTCATAACGGATTATTTTTCAATAAGTTGTTTTTCAATTCGTTTTAATTTAACCGTGCGAGAAATGCCTACGCTAATTGATGCCCCTGCCAATGCAAATAGTAATACTGCAATCATAATTCCACAATACATAAAGAACTCGGACGGTAATATTCTAATAATTTGATCGTCGTACCAATCGAATACCCAGTTTTCTTTTCCTGGGAAAAATATTTTGTGGAATATTTCAAAGGCTTTGGTAAAATCAATGGCAATTGCAACACCTAAAACGATAGGAATTATTAGTGCAATTAATCCTGAAAACATAAACCAATCACATTTTAAGATTTTTGCAGGAGCTAAAACCTTTGTTTTTTTCAAAATAAGTGCAACGATTAAAACAAGCGATGAAATTACAAGCCCCCAAGTATCAAGATCAAAAAGCACCTTACAATCCTCAAAGTGGCTTTTACCTTCAGCAGAATGTGCAAGTTCACCCGTACCAAATGGCGTTCCAAAATTCAAGTAATTTAAAACGTCGTTATAAGCGGTAACTATTTGTTCACGCGTAAAACCCGAATAATCTTCAATCTCAAGCCAATCAATACACCAATAGTAAAATGGGCGAAACCAAATAGGCAATGCTATTGAAAATGCAACAATAAAAATAAAGCCGAAAAATATTAAACATACCGACCATATTTTACTTGTTTTCATAAAAAAGTCCTCCTATAGCGCAATTAATTACTGTTTTTACAAAAAGTAAATTTTATTTTAATAATAAGTAACCATGCGGTTAGAAACAAAATTTTTAAAACCTTCTAACTTTATCATTTTAGGTTTTTTAGCAATATCAAAACAAGCATCAACGTAATCTGGAGCTCTAAACCATGGCTCAATACATAAAAAGGGAGCATTATTTGGTTGCCAAATTAAAACATTTGAAGCGTCGAAATCAAAACGAGCAACCTTTTCAGCTTTATATAACAAATTTAAACTTCTTGAGTTTGCATCGCGCAAAATAAAAGTATCGTAATCAAACAATTTCGAGTTTATATTTAAAAGCTTACCTTGCCCAAAATCAACGTCTTCGTAAGTAAGCAATCTTTTACTAATTAGGGGTGATAAAAATCTTTCTTCTTTTTCAAATTCAACGCTATAATCCTCAAGGTTACCCTTTAAATTAAAAGATTCGTGGCTACCAAAAGAAAAATACATAGGCTGAGCTTGATTATTTTTTACTTCTATCTTTGAAACAAGTTTATTTTGCTCAATAATATATGTAACTAAAAAGTCATAGTTAAAGGGATAAGTTTCAAAATGCTTCTCAGTTTGAATAAGTTTCATCGTTACGCTGTTTTGAGTTTTACTTAAAACTTCAAACGTACTGGTGCGAACAAAACCGTGCGCTGGCATTTCGTAAGTTTTGTCATCTAAAGTGTATTTAAAATCTCTTAGCGCTCCGCAAACTGGGAATAATAGCGGTGAATGCCCCGTCCAAAACGCCTTATCTCCCTGCCAAACTTTTTCTTCATTTTTATAAATTACACTTGTAACCTCAGCTCCAAAGGTTGAAACGGTTACGGTTAAAAGGTTGTTACTTAAAATTACATTTTCCATATTTTTAGCTCCTATAATCGTCAAAATGTTAGGCTATATATGCATTAACGTTAATTTCAATCATATGCAAAATTGTTAATAGGTTTATGTAGAGTGCAAAAATATTATCTCTACCGTATAAAATGCTCAATTATGCATACGTTTTGTATAAGTTAAAGCTTAAGTTTAGCTTAAGCTTAAATAAATTATTTTTTTTCTTCACTATCAGCCTTTAAAATGGCCTCTTTTTTAATTAATTTTTCATGTTTTTTCTTTAAACGCTTTTCTGCTATCATATCAAGCCAACTAGTTGCGTGCTCCTCGCCGGATATAAGTTTCGTTAGGTTGTTTCGTGATGCGTACCAAACTAAAAGCATAATCAAAAATATAATATGTTCGGTAATTATAAAGAATATAGTTCCATATTCTAAAACTGGCTCTTGCTCGAAGCTTAGTTTATATAGGGCTATAAGTTCGGCAATCGCAGGTGGAGTAATAGCAATCATTGATCCCATTGAACCCATTGCCGTTAAAAGTATAAAGCCAAAGGCAAGAAGTGCAGAAATAACGCCAACTATCGGTTGAGTAACCAAAAAAACACCAATTGTACACGCTATGCCTTTTCCACCTTTAAAGCGATATATGACTGGAAAAATATGCCCTAAAATTGCAAAAAAGGCTGCAATATATTGTGCCATAACCGAAACTTGCAAGGCAGAACCTGCAAAAATCAAATCTTTAAATAAAAATTTGGCAATAAGTGTTGGAATTGCACTTTTTAAAATATCCAAAGTAAAGGTTAAAAGCCCGATTTTTAAACCGAAAGTTCTACTCATGTTCATAGTGCCGGGATTACCGCTACCCTCTTTGGTTATATCTTTATTTAGTTTCTTTGAAATTATTCTGGCAAAATTTACGTTACCTACAAAGTAAGAAAATATTGCTACTAATAAAAACATCCACCAAACGTCTTTAATTTCTACTTGCATATATCACCGTTTATCGATTAATTTTTACAAACTTTTATTCTTCTTCCCTATTTCTGAAAATTATTTTGATAGGTGTGCCCGAAAAATCAAATGCGCGCCTTATATAATTTTCCAAGTAACGCTTATATGAGAAATGAATAATCTCACTATCGTTAACGAAAATAACAAAACGAGGTGGAGTGACGCTATCTTGTGTAGAATAATAAATTTTCAATCTTCTTCCCTTCTTTGAAGGTGGTTCGGTAGTTCTTATAGCGTCGCCAATCAATTCGTTTAAAGTACCCGTTGTTATTCTTCTTCTTGAATTTGCAACGCATTCAAGCGCAACCGATAAAATTTTATCTACCCTTTGTCCACTTTTTGCCGAAACGTATATCGACTTATAATAATCCATAAAAGCTAAGTCGCAGTCAAGTTTTTTATTGAATTCGTTTACTGTATGAGTATCTTTTTCTATTAAATCCCACTTATTCATAACGATAACAGAAGGTTTGCCTTGTTCGTGAATGTAACCGCAAATTTTTACGTCTTGTTCCGACAATCCCTCCTTGCTATCTACAACCATCAAACAAACGTCTGCCCTTCTTATTGCACCGAACGCGCGGATAACGCTATAATATTCAACGTCTTCATCAACTGCTTTTTTCTTTCTTATACCAGCAGTATCGATAAGCACGAATTTTTGGCCGTTAACGGTAAAAGGAGTATCTATAGCATCACGAGTAGTACCCGCAATATTTGAAACGATAGTTCTATCATAACCTAAAAGCTTGTTTACAAGGCTACTTTTCCCTGCATTAGGCTTGCCTACTACGGCAACTCGAATAACTTCTTCATCAACCTCTTGCTCTTCAACCTTTTCGAGATTAGCGCAAACTTCGTCGAGTAAGTCGCCTATGCCGGTTACTTGTTCGCAAGATATACCGAAAGGCTCGCCCAAACCTAAATTATAATATTCAAATAATTGATCTGGCTTGTAGTTATCAAGCTTATTAACACCTAAAACTACCGGCTTGTGGCTACGGCGAAGCATGTCTGCAACGTCGTAATCAGATGCCGTAAGTTCGGTTTTAACGTCACAAAGCAAAATAATTACGTCTGCCGAATCAATTGCAATTTCAGCTTGCTTTTTAATGTGACGCCACATCTCATCTTCAGATTTTAATTCAATTCCCCCGGTGTCGATAAGAGTAAAAGCGTGTCCGCACCACTCAGCGTCAGCATAAATTCGGTCACGGGTAACGCCTGGCGTATTTTCCACGATAGAAATTTTTTTACCAGTTACCTTATTAAAAAAGGTTGATTTCCCTACGTTAGGTCTACCAACGATAGCAACAATCGGTTTCATATTCTTTTCTCCATATATTAGTAAAATCAATTTTTTATAAGCAAATTATTATAAAAACCTGCCTATAGGTTGTTTATCAAGCATTTTATATGTATTAACCATCTATAACAGCGCGCTTAACTTTCATTTTTAACTGCTTTTCTAACTTTTCAAAAGTAACGTCGTCTAAGAAAATATTTTCAAACTGCATTAAACATGGATTTGGTACTAACAAGCAATCGTATTTGCCTGCATATTCTTTAAGTGCGTTTATAACGTCATTTCCAACTAAAAGACCGGTGCAGTTTACGGTACTTCCAAAAAATTTATTTTCTATTTCAACAACTTTAATTTCAACACCCTTACAAACGCGTTCAACCTTTTTGCAAACCTTTGAAATAAAGTTATGAGCACTAGTTCCTGTAAACGTTAAATATTTACCGGAAGGAAGAACGGGCTCGGTTGCAAGAGTTAAAATTTCATCAACTCTTTTTTCAAATTTAACGCTCATTCCAACGCCGTTTTCAACCTGCCAAAACCCACCGTAACTTTCAAATGGAGGTAGGTCAACACCTGCTTTAAAATAAAACTCGTCGGCAAGTGAAACCAAATTCCCATTATTTCTTTTATTTGCTTCGTTTACTTGTTCAATTACACTTTTGGCATATTCAGAAGTTAAATCTTCAATAGGATATAGCCCATCGCGGTATTTAGTTATTCCACAAGGCACGACTGCAACAGTTTTAACCCCGCTATACGAATATAACTTATCTATGCTATAATCAAGTTCTTTATTATCGTTAAGGCCCTTAACTAAAACTATTTGAGCGTGAATTTCGATACCCGCATCACTTAACTTTTTTAACTGATATTCAATTTTGTCGGCATTGGGATTACTTAGCATTTTATTTCTAAGTTCACCGTTTACAGCCTGAACTGAAATATAAAGCGGTGAAAGGTTTAAACGGATAATTCTATCAAGCTCCTCTTCGCTCACGTTTGTAAGAGTAACGAAATTACCGCATAAAAAGCTTTGGCGATAATCGTCGTCTTTAACGTATAAACTTTCGCGCATACCCTTTGGCATTTGACGAACGAAACAAAACAAACAATTATTTTTGCAAGTGCGAATTTTTAAACCGTCGTCAACAAATGAAAGACCAATAAGTTCATCTTCATCTTTTTCTATTTCAAGTTCAACTTCTTCGCCATCTTTGGTAAGTACGGTAAAAGCAAATTCGGTTTGTGCTTCAACATAAAGATAATCTAAAATATCAACCACCTTGTAACCGTTTATTGCTGTTATGCTATCGCCTATTTCAAACCCAAGTTCTTCAGCCAAACTATTTTGTTGTACGTTAGATATTTTTAACATATTTCACCTTAATTATTAATAAAAATAGTCGTTTATCGACCTATACAAGGGCTTTTCGCTTTTTCATCTCGTTAAATGAATAAATGCATCCACAATAATCTTGCCTATAAAGATTATATTCTTTACTGTTTTTTATAGAAGTTAAATAACCGTTATCCTTTTTAAAATCACAATAAAGCCAAGTAACGTCATCGAATTTCTTACAAATGTTTTCACCTAAAGTATTAATCAAATTAGCGTTTTTATAAGGGCTTACTGTTAGCGTTGTAGTTATAAAATTAAAGCCGTTTTCACTAGCGTATTTTGCACACTCGCTAAATCTTAATAAAAAACATTTCTCGCAACGTGAGCCACCCTCAGGTTGATTTTCATAACCACTTACTGCTGTAATATATTTTTGACTATCGTAAGGAGCAATTATTACCTTTATTTTATCGCCATATCGCTGGGCTACGTATCGAACTTGTTCGTCAGCACGTTTATCAAATTCTTCTTCGGTGTTCATATTAGGATTATAAAAATAAATGGTAATATCAAAAAAATCAATTAACCTATCAATAACACCCGAAGAGCATGGAGCACAACAGCTATGCAATAAAAGGTTATTATTTTTTGCTTGTTTTATTTGTTCTAAGCGTTTTTTTTCGTAATCAATTTTATTCATTTTTGTTTTAAAAGCCTATCTATAGGTTGATTATCAACCATTTTAAATAAAAAATTATTCTTCCTTAGGTTTAACTAACGCTATTTTTATAATCAACAATATCAGCATAATAATAGCAATTATTAGCAAGCAATAAATTATCAAATCAACGTATGCACTAAAGAAAAAGGTTAATAAAGTAATAATCGTGCCGGCAATTAAATTGCCAAAAAGTATTGCAGGAAAAGCGGTTTTAAAATCAAGATTTAAAAATATAGCTATTGCCGTTCCCGTCCATACACCGGTAACTGGGAATGGTACGGCAACGAATGCTAAAAGTGCATTTCGTAGCACCTTTTTGGTTTGAATTACAGCTTGTTCTTCATTAAAATCAGCCCCACCGCGCTTTTTATTAGCGTTTTCAGCAAGTTTTCGTGCTTTATTGTAAAAAACGTTCTCTATTTTTACAATTAACTTTTTTAAAAACTTGATTTTTTTAAGCAAGTTAAAAATAGGTATCAATAGAAAAAAAAGCGGAATTGTAATCAAGGTAGACCCAAAGTAACCAAGCAATGCAGATTGCCACAAATCGATACCCGCCTTAGTGCCTATAGGAATAGCGCCCTTAAGCTCAATTAGTGGAAAAGCTGAAATTATAAGAACAAGCAATTTATCGTTTTTGATAATTTCTTGTAAAAAAAGCACTAATTTATCTGCCATATACCCTCATTTAATTGTGTTTTAAGTTAATTCATTATATAATATATTATATAATAAATATACACTCAATATTATTACACAAAAAAACTAATACTAAGCCGTTGATTTTTTGCATATAGCTTTGAGCTATTAAAAAACACGACTTTATTATATTATAGCACACTTTTTAAAAAAACAAAAGGAGTTTAACGCCAAATATGACATTACAACAACTTTTATCGCCATTTAGGCGCGCAATAGACGAATATTCTATGATTTCAGAGGGTGACAAGATAGCAATCGGGCTTTCAGGCGGTAAAGATAGCCTATTGCTCGTGTATTTATTCTCTGCTCTGCGCCGTTTTTATGACAAAAAATTTGACGTTATCGCAATCAATATCGATATGGGCTTTAAAGACGCTGATCCTGAAAAGCTTGAAGGTTTAAAAAGGGAATGTGAACAAGCCCAAATTCCACTAATTGTTGAAAAAACTCAAATTGGTGAAATAATTTTTGATATACGCCAAGAAGCAAGCCCCTGTAGTTTATGTTCAAAAATGCGCCGTGGCGCACTCAACACGGTAGCGATACGAGAAGGTTGTAATAAATTGGCGCTTGGACACCACGCCGACGACGTTATTGAAACCTTTATGCTTTCACTTTTCTATGAAGGAAGAATTTCATCTTTTCAACCCGTGAGCGAGATGTCGCGAACTGGAATTACAGTAATTCGCCCACTAATTTACGCTGAAGAAAAAAATATTACTGCATTTATGAAGGACAAGCCCGTTTTAAAAAACCCCTGCCCTGCCGATAAACACACTCAGCGCGAATACGTAAAAACCCTTTTAAGAAGCATCCAAAACGACATACCATTTATTAAAAAACGTATACTTGGAGCGGTAACACATCCCGAAAGAATAAACCTTTCTGGGTATTTAACTGAAGAAAAAAAGAATAGTAAAACCGAAAAAGAAGATTAATTATTGTAAATAGCAAGTTATATTATATAATAAATATTATATAGATAAGATAATATTAATGAATTTACTTGCAATTTTTTAAAAAAATTCGTATAATAGACTTACAAAAGAAGGGTTGGAACATTAAAAGTTAGTAAAATGAAAAGAAATTTAGATACCGAATTTAAAAAGAGAAAAATTAAAAAACCCAATAAGCTACTTGCTAAAATTGTTTGTTGGGCATTTGGTAAAATAGCAAAAAAACGCAACACTACAGTTGTTTATAAAGAAGATTATCTTCAAATTAAAGATAAGCAAATAGTATATTTGTGCCAACACAAATCGCGTGACGACTATTTTTACGTTTTTTCAGCAATAAACAGAACAGACGTGCACGTTTTATGCGGTTATCAAAACATCTTTAAAAAATTCATATACGGAATGATGAAAAAACTTGGCGTTATTGCCAAATATCTATATCAACCCGATATACAAGCTACAAAACAAATTTTTGAAGCTGTTAAACTCGGTGACTCAATAGTTATTTTCCCCGAAGGCATTCAATCCACTAGTGGCTCTGCTCATCCTATTAACCCAGCCACGATGAAACTTTTAAAAAAATTAAAACTTCCAGTTGCTTTAGTTACTCTTAAAGGTTCATACTTTACAAGAACGCGCTACTCAACCGACGTTAAAAAGGGTAAAATCACTCTTACCTTATCAAAACTTTTCGATGCGGAAGATTTTACCACTCAAACCGAAGAACAACTAAATCAAACTCTTTTATCCAAATTTAAATATGATGAATTTGAAGAGTTTAGTAAAGAAAAAGTTGAATTTATCGGCAAAGAGCCAAATATTACGGGGCTAAACAATATTATTTATAAATGTCCGCATTGTAAAAGCGAAGGCTGTTTTGAA
Organism: Christensenellaceae bacterium; assembly: GCA_045589175.1. Taxonomy (GTDB): domain Bacteria; phylum Bacillota; class Clostridia; order Christensenellales; family Borkfalkiaceae; genus HGM11416. Next base: position 5,008 of record JAZNFS010000059.1, on the reverse strand, counting down.
ATAGAAAACGACTCTATGACCTGCAAAGAATGTGGATTTAAAATAAGAATGGATAATTATTACGATATATTTGCAGTTAACAAAGAATTACCATTTAAAAATATCGACGAGTGGTATAAATGGCAACGCTTACAAATACGCGAACAAGTTAAACAAGATAACTTTATACTAAGCGCAAAAATAAAACTCGCCGTACTAAACACTAAAAAGTTAACTAAAAACCGTTCTTTATTATACGTAGGAGAAGGCGAACTAACCTTAACTAACAAAGGCTTAACGTATAAAGGCACTAAAAATGGTGAAAACGTTGAAATGTTCTTTGAAGCAAAATCGGTTTATTCGTTAACAATCACTTTATTTTATGACCTTGACTTGTATTACAAAAACGATTATTACAACTTTAAGCTTTTAGAAAACCCAATGCTTATGACCAAGTGGATGCTTGCAACCGAAGAAATTCACAATCTTTACGATGAAGTTTGGAAAAAAGTAAGTGACGAAGTTTATTTATTACCAAGCAATAAATAGTTTATTTGTGTATATCACAAAAGGAGAGATAATATGGAAAATGAAAATAAGCAATTAAACTCCGATATGAAAATAGGTGTAAAAAGTTTTATTACCACCTGCTCTATACTTTTAGGTATAATGATTTTAGTAGGTATATTAACCTTTTTCGTTAAACCTGGCACGTACGAGGTAGATGAAAAAGGTAAACTTTTAAGCGATAAATTTACCTATTTAACCGAAAGCACTACAAGGCTTCCCGTTTGGCGTTGGTTTACAGCACCTTTTGAAGCAATACTTTGGGGTAACGGCAACTTTACTATCATTCAAGTTATTGCTGTAATCCTTGCTCTCGGCGGAACTTTTAAAATTCTTGATAGAACCGGCGGGCTTTACGCACTTGTATCACTTGTTGTAAATAAATTCTTTAACAAAAGATATCTTGCAATTTGGATTATCACCTTTATAATGATGATCTTATCATCTTGCTTTGGTCTTCAAGAACAATTGCTTATTTTATTCCCATTATTCTTAGCTTTTGCAAACGCTATGAACTGGAGTAAAGTTTTAGCAATCAGCCTTGTTTTAATCACTACCGGCGTAGGTTTTACCGTAGCTCTTTTCAATCCTTTAACTATTGGTATGGCTGTTGCAAACTCTCAATCACCAGTTACTATTCTTGACGGATTTTGGTACAGAGCTATTTTGTTCGTAGTTTTCTACGCAATCACTTCATTATATCTAGTTAATAAGGCGAAAAATGATGAAAAGAAAGGCGGTAATAAACCAGTTAGTGAAGAATTTGCAAGTATTTCGCCAGAACAACGCGAAGAATTTGCTCACAAATCAAAACTAATCATCATTCTTTTTGCATCAGCATTAACAGTAATTATCTTAGCTTCGGTAATTCCTTTTATTTCTAAGTTGGGTATCGGTATGGTGCTTATGGCAGTTACCTTTATCGTTGGTGCGTTCATAATTGGCTCTAAATTTTTAGGCGGTTTAAAAAATACCTTTAAATGTTTCTTTGAAGGTTGTAAAGATTTAGCGCCTTCGGTGGTTATAGTTATGCTTGCATTTAGCGTAAAATATATTGCCGAACAAGGCAATATTTTACATACTCTTTTCCACGAATGTCATCAATTTATAGCTAGCAAAAACCCATACGTTGCAGTAATTTTATTATATCTTATAATTTTAGGATTTGAATTCTTTATTCCAAGTGCTTCTGCAAAAGCCGTGCTTTTAATTCCGCTTTTAACCTTAATACCTATTCCAGGATTAAGTATAAACGTTATTATTTTAACCTTCTTATTTGCCGACGGTTATACAAACGTTTTATTCCCAACTTGTGGAACGCTTGTTATTGGTATTAGTTTAGCGCAAGTAAGCTACTTAGAATGGCTTAAAAAGACCGGTCTTTTCCAACTTGCATTGTTCGTAATTTCAATAGGATTCCTTCTTTTAGGCGTTTATATCGGCTTATAATAACTGTTAAATAGTTCTTTTACGCACAAATAATAATAATTTATTTAGGTGAAATTATGGTTAAACACATCGTTTGTTTTAAATTAAAAGATGGCGAAGATATAACCAAGGCAAAAGAAATTTTGCTTTCAATGAAAGGAAACGTTCCAATGCTTAAAGGCATAAAGGTCAACGTTGATGAGTTAAAAACAGCAAGAAGTTGTGATATTATTTTAGAAACCTTATTTGATGATTACACCGCATTAGAACTTTACCAAAACGATGCATATCACTGTGATGTTGTAAAAAAACACATGCACGCTGTTTGCGAAAAAAGCATTGCGCTTGATTATCAAATTGAAGCAAAAGATTTTTAGTCTTTAATAAAAAATTTCTTAAAAATACCAAAAAGGAGTGAACAAATAAGTTCACTCCTTTTTTAATACAAAATACTTAGTAATCAGCCTATACGATGACTTTTTGTAATTTTAACTAATTTTTTTTATTATGCGAAACATAATATTTTTATAAATGGAAAGGCTAAAACAACTACGAATTAAAAACAATTTTACGCAGGCTTATATAGCAAAAAAACTTAATATGACGCGTCAGGGTTATGCAAATTACGAAAACGGTGTTACTCAACCACCACCCGATATGCTTGTAAAAATTGCTAATGTTTATAACTGCTCGGTTGATTATATTTTAAAAAACAACTACAAAAATAATGATTCTCAATTCAGCGAGCAAGATAAAGAAATTATAACTCAATTCAATAGCCTTAGTGAAGATAACAAAAATTTATTTCGTATATTTTTAAAAGTGTTATCAACTAAAACTCAAAATTGATAAAAGTGAGGATATAGGTTGATTATTGATAATTTTATATAAAAAAATTCCCAAGGAATAACCTTGGGAATTAATTTTTAAAAAGTTATTATTCAGCAACTGCAGTAGCGCCAGCTTCTTTAAGCTTAGCAACTAACTTTTCAGCTTCATCTTTAGGAAGAGCTTCTTTAATAACGCCAAGCTTTTCAACTAAAGCCTTAGCATCACCTAAAGGAAGACCAGTGATTTCACGAACTACTTTGATAACGCCAATCTTGTTAGCGCCGAAATCCTTTAATACAACGTTGAATTCAGTTTTTTCTTCAACAGCTGGAGCATCAGCAGCAGCTGCAGGAGCAGCAGCAACAGCTACAGGAGCAGCAGCGCTTACACCAAATTCTTCTTCAAGAGCCTTAACTAAGTTGTTAAGTTCTAAAACTGTTAAACCTTTAATTTCTTCCATTAATTTTGCAATATCAGCCATTTTAATTATCCTCCGATTTTAATCAATTTTTTTAATTTAATAATATTTTTTGCCTTATTTTTAGAAGTTAAAGCAAACTTCATAAGTTTTTAATTAGTTAGCGCCCGCCTTTTTTTCAGCGATTGCGTTAAGCGCAAGAACAACGCTTCGTAAGGTTGCAGATAATACGCCAGCGAACTTTGTAACTGGTGATTGCATTGAACCAAGCATTTTTGCAATCAATTCTTCCTTTGTTGGCATTGCAGCTAAAGCCTTAACACCAGCAGCATCAACGTAAGCATTATCAACGAAAGCACTCTTTGCAGAGATCTTGTCGCCGTATTTCTTAGATGCTTCAGCAACAATTTTTGCTGCACCTGTTTCGTCTGCGCCGAAAGCAACGGCTGTTGGACCGTTAAGATCAGCATCAAAACTTGTAATGCCCATTTCATTGAAAGCCTTTCTTACTAACGTATTTTTAAGAACTTTGTATTCAACGTTAGCTTTACGGAAAGAGTTACGTAATTCGGTTACTTCTGCAACAGTTAATCCCTTATAGTTTACTAAAATAACCGATTTGCTGTTTTGAATCTTGCTGGTTATTTCTTCAACAACTTGTTTTTTGAGTTCGAGATTTGCTGACAACTTTTTCACCTCCAATATTATTTGGACCAAAAGAAAACCCTTATGCCACCGAAAAATAGCATAAGGGTGTTATAACCTTATTATAATAAATGCTACCTCGGCAGGTTTGTTATTTAAAACAATTAAGACCGGCTTTCTTCGGCTATTTAATTTTTACTATGGTAGTATAACATTAGTTAAAAACTTTGTCAACCGTTTTAAAGGGGTTAACAAAATTTTTTAAAGTATTAATTAAATCTTACTGCTAACTTTAACGCCAGGGCCCATTGTTGAAGCAAGAGCAATACTCTTTAAATAAGTACCCTTTGCAGCAGCTGGTTTAGCTTTAACGATAGCATCTAAAAGAGCGTTGTAGTTTTCAAGTAATTTTTCTTTACCGAAGCTCTTCTTACCAATGATACAGTGAACAACAGCAGTTTTATCAAGTCTGTATTCAACTTTACCTGCTTTAACGTCCTTAACAGCCTTTGCAACGTCAGGAGTAACTGTACCTGATTTTGGGTTAGGCATTAAACCTTTAGGACCTAAAAGTTTACCGATTCTACCAACAACACCCATCATATCAGGGCTAGTGATAACAACGTCGAAATCAAACCAGTTTTCTTTTTGAATCTTCATTACTAATTCTTCAGCACCAACGAAATCAGCACCTGCAGCAACAGCAGCGTCAGCCTTGTCACCCTTAGCGATAACAAGAACTTTAACGTTTTTACCAGTACCGTTAGGTAATACGATAACGCCACGAACTTGTTGGTCAGCTTGTTTTGGGTCAACGCCAAGTCTTACGTGTAATTCAACTGTTTCGTCAAATTTAGCCTTTGAAGTATTTAAAACAACGTCGATAGCTTCTTCTACTTCATATACTTTAGTTTTGTCATATGCCTTTAGGCATTCTGCATATCTTTTTCCTACTTTCATAATTATAAAAACCTCCTTGTGGTCAAACGAGCGATATTTTGCGCTCTCCCACCAATTGCAACCGTCGTGTGAGATTTTACGGTTACTAAAAATTAACTCTAAGCCTTGATAATCGACTTATAGAGTAGTTTGTTAGTCTTCTACAGTAATGCCCATAGAGCGAGCAGTACCTGCTATCAT
>JAZNFS010000058.1:0-17393 GCA_045589175.1 Christensenellaceae bacterium | reverse complement strand
ATATTAAATAAATGGGTTATTTAATAAAAAACTGCATACACTAATAAGTGAGCAATATATAGTAAAATTGTAATTATTAAAAGTTGTCATAATTTACCAAAAATTTACCGCTATAAACTTGTAAAAAAATGTAAAATGTGCTAAAATAATAAGGTAAATAATTATAATAGGTGTTTATCAATTATTTTTAAATTATAATTTACGCAAAATACTATAATGGGTGCGCCCATATACACGGAGGTTTTATGAAAAAAAATGGCAGAGGGCTTGCTTATCTGCTTATCGGTTTGGTTATCGTAATCTTGCTTGGCTTATTCTTCTTTACCGATACGGCAAAAAGTTTGTCCACCGACGAATTCTTTAAAAAAGCAGGCGTTATAATTATTGATGATAGTCAAGCAGAAAGCTATAAAGACAAAACTGAATACCAACTTGCAAATCAACCGGTTGAAATACTTTATAACGGATATGAAGATAACTTTCTTATAATTAAAAACCGCGATGCTGAATTTAGCAAAGTCGTTGTTAGTACCTATAATTTAGTTGCTTATAACGATAAGGGTATTGCAACCTATAAAGCAAGCTACCCACGCGATTCTTATTATTCAAAGATTTTACTTGCATTACAATCAACTGGTGTAAGCGTTAACTATACAGATCCAAACGCTGGCTCATTATTCTCATCGCTAATAGTTCCTATTTTAACAATAGGCGTTGGTATATTGATTTTAGTAATATTTATGAGACAAGCGCAAGGAAGTAACAAGAGCGCAATGGATTTTGGCAAAACTAAAGCAAGAGTTAATCAAAACGTTCCCGTTCGTTTTTCAGACGTTGCGGGCGCTGAAGAAGAAAAACAAGAATTACAAGAAGTTGTTGAATTTTTAAAAAATCCTAAAAAATTCTCATCACTTGGTGCACGTATCCCTAAAGGCGTGCTTTTAGTAGGCCCTCCGGGAACAGGTAAAACGCTATTTGCGAAAGCAGTTGCAGGTGAAGCCAACGTGCCATTCTTCTCAATAAGCGGTTCGGACTTTGTTGAAATGTTCGTTGGTGTTGGTGCATCAAGGGTTCGTGATTTATTCGCTATGGCAAAAAAATCAATGCCTTGTATTGTGTTTATCGACGAAATCGACGCTGTTGGCCGTCAACGTGGCGCAGGTCTTGGCGGTGGTAACGATGAAAGGGAACAAACACTTAACCAATTACTTGTTCAAATGGACGGTTTCGATTCCAACGAAGGTATTATCATTATGGCGGCTACAAACCGTGCCGACATATTAGACCCAGCACTTATGCGTCCTGGCAGATTTGACCGTCAGGTATATATCAACCTTCCAGACGTACGCGGACGTGAAGCAATATTAAAAGTTCACTCAAGAAACAAACCGCTAGCAGCAGACGTATCGTTTAAAATTTTAGCAAGAATGACTGCTGGCTTTTCTGGTGCAGACCTTGCAAACCTATTAAACGAAGCCGCAATTTTAGCCGCACGCGCGAATAGAAAAGCTATTACAAACGAAGACCTATACGAGGCTATTGAAAAGGTTGAAATGGGGCCAAAGAAGGGCAGTAGGCTCGTTACTGAAAGCGATAAGAGAATTACGGCATATCACGAAGCAGGCCACGCAATTACGGCAAAACTTTTACCACATTGCGACGAAGTTCACGAAGTAACTATTATTCCTCGCGGTAACGCAGCAGGTTATACCTTAACAAGACCAGACAGTGATGATCAACACATGAGCAAAAATCAATTACTTGACAGAATGGTTATGACTTTAGGTGGTAGAGCCGCTGAGCAAATAATAATTCGCGACATAACTACAGGCGCAAGCCAAGATATTAAACAAGTTTCAAAAATTGCAAGGGCGATGGTTACTTCATTTGGTATGAGCGACAAAATCGGTCCTGTTGATTACGGTAGCGACGACCAAATTTTTGTTGGTCGCGATTATCAAACGAGAACAGTTTACAGCGAATCGCTTGCTACTTTAATTGACGAAGAGGTTGAAACTCTTGTTAAAAACGCTATGCAAAAAGCTGTTGAGTTATTAGAGGCTAACAAAGATAAACTCGATCTAATGGCAAGACTTCTTATTGAAAAAGAAACCATCTATAGCGAAGAAGTTGCTTTGATTATGGAAGGTAAAGATTTTGAAAGCATCGTTGACTTTATGGAAAAGAATGCCGAAAGAATTAAGAAAGATCCATTCCGTACAAACGCTAAAAAAGATATAGAAATTGATATAGCTGAAGAGTTAAATAAATTAACCGAGGAAGATAAAAACTAACTAATAATTAATTTTGCGCGCCCCTTTAAAGAGCGCGCAAGTTAAAACCTATAAAAGATAAGGCAGTTAATAAACTATTAGAGGTGAGTTATGGCAAAAATAATTTCCTTTTCTAATCAAAAGGGTGGTGTTGGAAAAACTTCAACCTGTGTTAACCTTTGTGCAGCTCTTGCTCTAAAGGATAAACGAGTATTGCTTATCGATATAGACCCACAAGGCAACGCTACTACAGGTTTAGGCTTTTCTAAAAGCGGTTTAAAAAACTCAGTTTATAACCTTTTAATTGACGAAGTAAACCCAGCCGAAACCATTTATCAAACAAATATCGACAACTTGCATCTCATTCCGGCAAGTATCGACCTTGCAGGGGCTGAAGTTGAGTTGGTTTACGTTAAAAACCGTGAAAAACGCCTTAAAGAAAGGGTTGAGTCGCTTATATCTTTATATGATTATATAATGATAGACTGTCCGCCTTCACTTGGCTTATTAACCATAAACGCTCTTACTGCAAGTAACTCGGTTATTATTCCCATCCAAAGCGAATATTACGCGCTTGAAGGTTTATCGCAGCTTATGAATACTATTAAACTTGTTGTTCAACACCTAAACCCAGCTTTAAAAATTGATGGTGTTGTTGTTACTATGTACGACGGCAGAGCACTAATTTCAAAGCAAATTTTAGCAGAAATCAATAAGTTTTTTGGTAAAAAAATGTTTACAACGGTTATTCCAAGAAATATTCGTGTTTCAGAGGCTCCAAGCCACGGTGTACCAGTTATGCTTCACGATCCAAGATGTACTGGAGCTAAAGCATACGTTTCATTAGCAGAAGAATTCTTATTGCGCGAAGAAAAGAATAATTAACCTTAAATAGTCGTTAATCGACTTATAGGGTGGTTTTTTTGTTAAAACCTATAACAAAAAACAATTAAAATAATGAATTAGTTAATATGTAAAATTAAAATTGTTAACTCTAATTTATACGAAAAGGAGGAACTAAAGTGAAAGTAACGAAGGGTCTTGGTAAGGGGCTATCGGCGTTGTTTTCTGAAACATCTGAAGATTACAGCCGTTTTACTTACGACGAAAATAAGATGACCAAAGAACAAGCAATGGCTGTTTATGAAATCGAGCTTGATAAAATTTTTGCAAACCCGAATCAACCAAGAAAAGCTTTTGATGAAGGAGCATTAAAAGAACTTGCCGATTCAATTTCAGTTCACGGCGTAATTACACCTATCGTTTTAAATAAAGACGACGACGGTAAATATATGATTATCGCCGGTGAACGCCGTTTTAGAGCTAGTAAGCTTGCAGGAAAGAGCACTATCCCTGCAATTATACGCGAATACGATGAACGCCAAATAAAGGAAATTTCGTTAATCGAAAACCTACAGCGTGAAGATTTAAACCCTATTGAAGCTGCAACCGCTATGCAACAGCTAATGAAAGATTATTCAATGACACAAGAAGAACTTTCAATAAGAATAGGTAAGTCAAGATCGGCTGTTGCAAACACTTTAAGACTTTTATCCCTTACAAAAGAAGTTATAAAACTTGTTGAAAGTAATAAACTTTCAGCAGGGCACGCGCGCGCACTGGTTACTTTACCACAAGAAATTCAAGAAAATATAGCAAATAAAGCAGTTAAAGATAAACTTTCCGTTCGCGACGTTGAACAAGCTGTTAAAGATTACTATAATCCGCCTGAAAAGAAAAAAAATACTGTAAAGCCTATGAGCGTTGAACTAAAAGACATGATTAATCGTATGCAACGCGATTTCGGCACTAAGGTTCAAGCTATCGGTAATGATAAAAAGGGTAGAATATACATTGATTATTATACTCGCGACGATTTGGATAGAATTATTGAAATTTTAGACCTTATTGAAAAACACAAAAAATAGTATTCAAAAAAGCGGGTTTTATCCGCTTTTTTAGTTTACAACTTACTTTAACTAAAACAGGAAATAAACAAATGAAAAACACGTTACGCACAATTTTAATTTATTTATTATCGGTAATTTTAATATTAGCAACTTTTATGGTAGGCTATATAACAAATATACCCGAACAAATAAAACCACCACTAAATATAACCGCAGCAGTAGTATTTATACTTTTAGTGGTTGTTGTAGTAATTAATTTAATTGCCTTTTCTATAATTAATAAACAAAGATCGAAAATGAACGTTCAACAACGTTTCGACTATACCGTTGAGCGCAAAGAACAAGTTGAACAAAACGTTGAAAATGAAGAAAAGTCGGTCTATAGCGCGATTAAAGGCTATAATCTTTATCAATTAAGCATTTTTGTAGTATATTTAGCGTTTGTGTTTTTAATAAGTTTAGCAAAGCTTGATGCCGATGCTATTGTTCCATTTGCAATAATAGGCGCACTTTTAACCGCTTCGATTTTAAACGATTATATTCCTTGTTTTAAAACAATAAATACAAATGAAGAGCATTTACTTGATAAAAACGAGTATCCAAAAATATACGATATAATAGTAAAAGCAAGCCAAAAAATCAACTATAAAGGCGAAATAAAAATGGTTGTTTCGGGGGCAGGAATTGCCATTGCTTTAAAAAATAACTGTGTATATATAAATTTAAAAGCCGAAGAAGTTGCCTTACTTAGCGAGCAAGAACTTTTTTCTATAATGATTCACGAGTTCGCGCATTATAAAAACCACGACGTAAAAACTAGAGCTTATTATAGCCGTCAAATAGAAAGATTTGAAAGAAAGAATAACGTATTAAGTATATTACCTCTTTTTACGTTATACCTTGAAAATAAGTTGGTTGAAAAAATTTATACATTCGACCTTTTCTCGTCACGCAAAATTGAACGCGAAGCCGACCTTTTGGTAAAAGAACTTGGTTTTTCTCAAGACTTTATTAACGCAACTGCAAAGGTTGCTTTGTTTGGTTTATATAGCGAATATCCTTGGAAAGAAGTGAGTTTCGACGTTTATGAAAACCAAACACCCGTAACCGATTACGCAACAAGAAATTATAACTGCTTTATTAAAAAAGTGGGGCAATATAGCGATAAATGGCACTTTACACTTAAAAACGAGCTGCCTGCGCGCACAGATTCACACCCTACTTTTAAAATGAGAATGCAGGATTTAGAAGTGCAAGATTACTTTGTTAATTTTGAAATTTTAAAAGGCGATTATAATCAAGAACAAGTTAAGCTTTTAGAAAAGTCTTCGTCGCTTGCTATTGATGCGTTTGATGAAAAGAAAAACGATTACAAGCGCATTCGCCACTTTGCTTATACCGAAAGAATTGAAGCAATGAAAAAGTACGAGCAATTTGATAACGAATGGAATAGTTTAAGCGACTCGGAACTTATTGAATGTGCGCAAGCGTATTTATATATTAACGATGAAAAAGCAAAAACAATACTAACCGAAGTTATTGAACGTTCTGGCTCGTCATTTGCTTGCTTTATACTTGGATGTTATTATTCGCGCGAATATAACGACGAGTGTATTGAACTATTTAAACGCTCTGCCGTTGACAGTTCGGCAACCGAAGAGGCACTTTCACAACTTGCAAAATACGCGCTTAAAACGGGCAATCAAGCGCTTATAGATGAATACCGCGAAAGCGTAGTCACAAAAAGCCAAATAGCTGAAGAGGATATAAATCAAACTTTCTTTAAAAAAGAAGGGCTTATTTGTCCAAACGATAATTATGCCAACGACGTAAATGAAATAAAAGAAAAACTTTGCGAATACTGGGGTGATGGCGCAGATGGCATATATCTTGCAATACGCGAAACCGAAAACCAAACAACGGTTTATTATATAGCCGTTCAAATAGCAAAAAAATTCTCTCCCGAAAAAGGACAAAAGGCTTATGAAGAAAGTTGTTACTTTATAAACCGAATGTCGAAAGTTGGCAAGAAATTTTATTTATATTTTATTGGTAAAGAATTTAATCACATAAAAAATATGCCAAACACTTGCATTTACAAAAAAGAAAAAAATAAATAATGATTAGGCAATATCTATACACTAAATTTGTTTTGTTTTAACGACTGAACCAAAAAAATATTTATTAAAAGCACCTATTAAGCGAAATGTAATTTTGGTATTATTACTAAAACAATATAAAACCCTTATAAATAAATTAAGCCGTATATAGCGTTAATCGCGCTATACACGGCTTTTTGTTTTAAATTTTTTCCTAAATAGTTGGAAAATATTAAATTAATTATATTTTTTATTTTGTCATCTAAATTATATTAATCACGAAGCGGCATAATAATTTATCTGTAAAATTTGAACATCATTCCATACTTGTTTAAGAGTAAAAGTCCCTTTTCTTCCAAAATTAAAAAGTTTATAATCTTCTTTAAAATACTTATAAAACGATACGGTTTCTGATCCATCTTCAACAAGTTTAATTTCAATTCTAACTATATATTTTCCATTATAAACACAGTCAACACATCTCTTTATAATACATTTTTTGTAATGTGTATATTCTTTGATTGAAAATATAATACTTTCTATTTTTCCTTCATTTAAATTATTAACAATCTCTTCGTAATCATAGTCCATTAACCTAGCCACTCCTTAATTAATTGTAGTAACTCTTTCCATCCTAAATTTAACTTATTTTTTCTAATATATTGATGAATTTCATTTAATATATCCCTCACCCTAGGGTCTTTTGGATTATATCCAGCAGATCTAGCAGCTTGCTCAAATTGCTTATTTTGAACCCTATTGTTGCCAGGTCTATTATTTGACGCAAACATATATTTTGTGCCAATCAGCCCTGCCACGCCTAATATCTCAGCTCCTGTAATAGTTAATGTAGTTGTACCAGTTACCCCAAACATCAAAGCCCCACCAGTATTCATCCAACCGAAAGTTGGAAAACTCGCAGAAAAGCTCATACCCGCAAATGCTCCTAATCCAGCACCTATAGCACCGCCTAAAACGGCTGCACCTAAGTAATCATACCAAGCAACGCTACCATTAAATATTTGTCCGTCGTCTTTATAATCGATATATGCCGCAGTGCCTAGCCCAGCACCTACACCTAAAATTAAGCCCAATATTGTTAATGAAATCGGGAAATGCCCATTAGGGTCTATATACATTACAGGATTATTACCACAATAAGCATATAAGTTCAATCCATTTAGATTGTCGGGCTCTAAATATTCAACTCCGTCGGGTGAAATAAATCTGCCAAGTTCAGGCGAGTAGTAACGTGACTTTAGGTAGTAAAACCCAGTTTCAATATCGTAATAATATCCACGGTAACGTATTGGGTTAATATTGCCTATAAAAAGCTCGTTAAAGTTTTCAGTTCCGTCTGGATTGCAAACTTTGTGATTACCCCATGCATCATATACGTACTTAGCAACGCAAGTGCTACCATCATAAATTTCAGTAATATCGCCAAATAGATTTTTACGATAAGTGTATAGCTTGTGGTTATGATAAAAACCTATTATACCCATAGTATTATACACAAACTCTATTGAACGCAACAGTGCATTATCTATATGAGTTGCCCAGTTAACAAGGTTACCGTTTATGTATCTATACGTATGTTTTTTATGATTTATATTATCAGTACAAGCAAGTAAAACGTTGTTTGCATCATATTGATACACATAGTGCGGATTATCATCAACTGTTATTTGTGCGAGAGTACCGTTACTATTCCATACGAAAGTTCTACCGTCACCGCGAGTAGCCATTCTACCAGCAGCGTCGTAAGTAAACGAAGTTAATTCATTAGTTATAGAATCCCTAAAACCAACGACTTGATCAGACCACAAACCAAATATAAAAATTCTTGTGTTTGTTGGATCTCCCGAAATAGTGCCAGTAGTGTAAGCATATTCTTTACGTTTAAATAAATTACCAGTAGCATTATACTCATAAACGATGGTTTTGTTTAAAACATAGTTGTTTTCGCGAACTAAACGGTTTAAACTGTCGTAAACGTAGGTATTTTTACCATAAGTGGTAATATTACCATTTTTATCGTACGAAACAGCTGTTGGTGAATTATCCTCGTAGCCAGATTCGCTTATTTGACTAATACGGTTTGTTGTGCATACTGTTGTTACTGGCTCTAGTGGTACAATTATTGCCTGACCTGGCTTTGGTATTGGTGGTAAATATTCTTTTTGCCCAAGCGCAAAAGTATATTTAGTTTTACGCTCAATCCCACCGCTTGAAACCGTAACCTCGGTTGCTCTATTAATACCATCGTAGGTGTAACTATTAACATAATTATACAGCGTGCAATATTTATTGTCAAGCTCTATGGATAAAATTAAAAGTTTTGTGCGTTTTAAAAACCAAAAGGCAGGGTTAAAAAAATCAACCCTGCCTTGTTTTTTTGTGAAAGTTATTTACTATTTCAGCTTTCTGTAATATTTTTTTAATTTAATTCGACTTTTATAATATTTTTCCGAATCAATAGCTAAATAACCCATTTGTTTGTAATATGACAACAGCTGATTTTTATTAATACAAAACATATAATTCAAAAATTCTTCAACACTAGAAAATTTAAATTCTGTTTTAACACCGTGTGTTTCAATAAAATCAATATTGTTTTTAAAAGGGCAAAGATTGTTAAATGCGATAATAATGGAAGGAACAAAATTGTCAAATTGACATTCTATGGAGAAAAAATTTGCTCCGGCTTCTTTATCTAAAATTCTAAATATATGTTCATTGATAAATGACTCATATACTTTTTCAAATTCATCATTATACCTTTTAAAATTAATTTTTAAATAAAAATCAGCCATTCCCATAATATCAGCCTCCTATGTCACTAAGTAGAAATTAACATATTTATATCCTAATTGTCTTAATGCAGCAACTCTATGATGACCATTTGCAATTTGATACATACCATTAGGTAATTTAGTGGCAAAGATTTGACCATAATCTCCGGTTTGTGAAATTGAACGCACATATCCTGAAATGCCTCCATCTTTTGGTCCCACTGTCACAAATTCATCTAATGGATTATTAACTAAATTATTAATATTGGTTCTAATCGCCATTTTGCCAGCACTTTGCAAAGCGTAGTGCGCACCGCCCCAAGCTCCACCAATAACCGCACCAGCAATGGAACCAGCCATAAATCCTTGAGAAGCATTTTCCCACGACCAACCATCTTCTCCAGACATACCACCTATAACCATTCCTACAGCTCCTATAGCCGCCGATCCTATTGTTGCTCCTGCGAATACAGCAGAAAGTGCGGTTGGTGCCATAGTTGCTGACACTACTGAAGCAAAGGCAGTTCCAGCCGCTACAAAGCCTCCAGCTGTAACGACTGTCAGCGCTGCACATAAGACAATAATTCCAGCTCCAATTGCCCAATGATACCAGGCGTGCCCGCTTGGATCAATGTGCATTATAGGGTTGTTTGCACAATAAGCATATAAGTTTAAGCCGTTTACATTGTCAGACTCTAAATATTCAATGCCGTCTGGGCTGATGAACCTGCCAATTGATGGGTCGTAATAACGTGATTTTAGGTAATATAACCCTGTTATATTATCGTAAAAATAACTACGGTATCTAAATGGGTTTACGTTTGCAATATCATCAGCATTATTTTGTTTAATAGTGCAGTTGCCAAAGGCATCATAAGCGTATTTTGCAACGCAAGTGCTACCATCGTAAATTTCGGTAATATCGCCAAATAGGTTTTTACGGTAAGTATAATATTTGTTATTATAATAAAAACCGATAATACCTGTTGAGTTGTATATAAACTCGGTAGCTTTTATTAAAGCAGTAATTTTATTTGTGTAAATATCTCTCACAAAATAAGCATACTCAATAAGTTTACCATCAACGTATCTATAACTATGATGACGAGGTCCTGCCTCGGAGCATCCAACCATATAATTATTAGCATCATATTGATAACTATAGTGCGTTGTACCATTAACCGTTATTTGTGCAAGAGTACCGTTACTATTCCATACGAAAGTTCTACCGTCGCCGCGAGTAGTCATTCTGCCAGCGTTGTCATACTCTAAATCCCTATCTTCGTTTGTTAAAACGTTTCTAACGGTTGTTACTTGGTCTACCCAGTTACCACCGATAAATACGGTTGATGCAGTTGGATCGCTTGAAATAGTGCCAGTAGTGTAAACATATTCTTTACGCCTAAAAAGATTACCCGAGTTATCGTACTCGTAAACAATGGTTTTGTTTAAATCATAGTTGTTTTCACGCGTTAGCCTATTTAAACTATCATAAACATAAGTATTATTACCATACTTTGTAATATTGTCATTACTATCGTATTCAATTTGTGTTGTTATAGTTGAGCCATAGCCTGTTTCAGTAATTTGGCTAATTAAGTTTGTTGTGCATATTGTTGATACAGTCTCTACTGGTACAATTGTTGACTGACCTGGCTTTGGTAATGGTGGTAATTTTTGCCCAAGAGCAAAAGTATATTTAGTTTTACGCTCAATCCCACCGCTTGAAACTGTAACTTCGGTTGCTCGATTAATACCATCGTATCCGTAAGTAGTGTTAACTGTTGTCGTGTTATTTTCACTATACCTATCATAAATTTCCGTACTTTCATTAGTAATTTTGTTAGAAAAGTTATCTTGATAGGTTACTGAGTTTGTAACACTTACAGTTGTGTCTGGCTCAATGCGAGAAATTTTAGTTTTTCTTGGTCTACTAATATAGTCACGTTCTTCAATTGAGTATTCAAAAGCCAATTCAGGATGTATAATCTTTTTTAGTTCACCATTTACATAAACAATACCATAACTATTATAATTGTAAGTTTCAGTTTTGTCAACTACTACTCGCAACTTTGCTTTTTTTGTTGCGGTTATGCGTGAATCTAGCGGATCAACAGTACAGTTTTTACTTAATAGAGAATTAACAATATCTTCTTCGGTTGCTTCTGGGGAATTGAATATTCCCTTGTTAAAACCTTCATCATCCCAATAATAGTAGTACATAAGTGGGGTGTCGTAATCATGGTTACTCTTACATGCTTTAATTACCTTTCTCAAACGCGAACAACCATCGTAGTGTTTTTCTATAGCATAAGTTTCGTCTATATCTTCTGTAATAACACTATTTGGCTCAATTTTTGGTTGTGATTTAAAAATTGCTGGTGCTTTAAGCAAGGTTGTGTTATCTGCGGGTATATTACCAGGTCTAACACTTTCTAACTCTTTTTTATCGTTATAATTAAAGATAAAGCGTTCTTGTGATAAGTCTTGGGTTGGACCTGCCGTAAAAATACTACTAATACGCCCGTGGTTATACATCATCTCGTTATAATACCCACCAGATGAAAGCGAATAAAGGGTTTCATTATCAAAATTATAATTGTAATTAGTTATATTCCCATTAGCATCGGTTATTTTTGTAATATTACCATATTTATCGTAAACGTAGTTAACCGTTGGGCGAAGTAGCTTGTAATAGCCTTGTTCAGCAGTCAATAAGCCGTTTGTATAGGTCATTTCATTAATAAGTTTTGTAGATACCCTTGGGTCTTTAGCACTATTAGTTTCGGTTTTAGTACAGTCACCATAACTATTGTAAGTGTAAGATGTTTTAATGCCTTGATGGTTGGTTTCGTTTAAAAGTTGAAAAGACGTATTATAAACGCTTGTTGCTACTTTGTAATGTTCTTCATTTTGATCATCGACTACGTGTAAATAATCGCTTAATGTAAGGTTATCATTTGCAATGCTTGAAATATACGAAAAACTTTTTATATTATCTTGAATAGTAAGCGTAGCGTATTTAACCAATTCAATTTGAGTAAAAAGATCATTGTTAATAGTATGCGGTCTAATAGATAATACGTTAGAACAACCCGTAATTAAATTTTCACCGTCATTATACCAAAGATTAAAACTATCAGGGCTTTTAAACTTACTAAGCATAGTTTGGTTATAATCGGCAAGAGTAAATTTAACGTTTGTTAGAGTGGCTAAGCCATCGCCTACGGTATAGTTAATATCAAACTTAGCATTTTTGGTTTCATACCAAGGTTGTGAAGTTTCGCTTAAAGTTTGAGTATGTGTAGTTTCTCCTGTATCTAACGAAATTACTTCGTGTTCTTCTTGCGTTGTAGTAATGCCGTTTTGCTCTTTTAAGTCTGCATAAACAGTGCTTGATTTAAAAGCTTTCGCCGTTGCAAACATTATGTTTTCTAATAAGCTTTCTTGGCTATCATTAACGTAAATTAGTTCGCCGTTAGTTGCAAAATAGTAATATACCTCTTCGCTAACTTCATCATCATTATCGCTTTGTTTTTGTGTGATTATTGTTCTTTTAATGTCATAGCTTAGCTGTGCAATATTTGTTACGTATTCGGTAATACTATCATCTTCATTTACCTTAAAAGTATAATTGGTAATTTGAGCTACGCGGTTATAATCATCGTATGAAATAACGCTTTCTATTTGTCTTAACTGATCGGTAATAGTTTCAATGCGATCACTTGAGTAGGTTAACGTATATGGATTTGAGTTATCAATACCCGAAATTGATTGTAATGAATTATTGGTTAAAGTTAGCGAGCAAAGTGTTGTTTGATCTTGGTCTTTAACGGTTATTTTACTATCGGTATAACTAAAAGTATATTCATTACCTAAACCGTCGGTTACTTTAGTTAGCTTGTAATTAGAATCATACTCTAAAGTAGTAGTAATAGTAGTGTTTGATATGGTTTTGGTAATATTGCTTAAATTGCCGTGTTCGTTAAAGTGTAGTTTAGTATTAGCACCATTGGTTAGTTGATAGCCAGTAATAGTATCACCGCTATAGTTAACAGTTAAAATTAAACCTGTTTTTTTGCCACTTTCGTAATACTTTTTACCTAGTGGTGTTAGTTTATGAACGTTAAAGTCACCGTCGTAATAATAAGCGTAACCGTCTTTTATTCTTATTGCTTGGTTATAGTTAAACTTCCAGCCCTTAGCTGGTAACATATTTTTGTAATCCCATAAGAAATTACGTTCACGAAACTCTTGGTTGTAACTTAGTGACAGGTTAAAAGGTAATCAGCTACTACCACTGCCTAAGTATAATTGGTGAGTTGCCTTTAATAATCCGGTACGTAGGCTTACTTGTTGGTAGTTTTTACTACCGCACGCATTGGTTGTGTAAACTTCTTTATCATTATACATGTTAGCAGGTAAAAGACTTAAACTTTCACCATCGCCAAAATTAACTTCGCCATCGATTATTGCTAAACATTCTTGCAATAATCCATTTTCAAATTTGTTAATCATAAACTTGAACTCCTTTTGTAATCATATATTTTTTTATCCTTAGAATCTTTTAGTAAATCAAAAGAAACAAAAAACCTTAAGCAAAGAAAGGATAAGAACTTTGCAAAAGGTTTATAACACGTGGCCACGTTTTACACTATAATTGTACACCATATTTTTTAAAATGCAATAGTATACTGCCACTTTTTTAACGTTTGTTCGAAAAAATTTTTTTATTCTTTAAAACAACGCCTATTTTTCAGCATAAAAAACCCCCGGCTTAAAAATAAGCCAGGGGTTGCTTTTTTTTGACTTTTTTATAAATATTAGTCTTTCTTTGCTAGGTTTTTATATTTGTTGTATCTTGCTGTATTTTCTTCTTCAGCTTTAGCGAATAATTCAGCAGCAAGTTCTGGTTGAGCTTTCTTTAAGCTTGTGTATCTTGTTTCGCCCATTAAGAAGTCTTGATAGCTTTCAGTAGGTTCTTTACTATCTAAAGTGAAAGGATTACCTTCTACGATATTTGGATTATATCTGTATAAGTGCCAGTAACCTGCGTCAACAGCTTTCTTTTCTTCTGCTTGAGAGTTGCTCATATTAATACCGTGGTTGATACATGGAGCGTAGCAAATAACAAGTGATGGTCCATCGTAGCTTTCAGCTTCAACGATAGCGTTTAAGAATTGTTGCTTGTTAGCGCCCATAGAGCATTGTGCAACGTAAACGTAACCGTAGCTCATAGCCATCATACCAAGGTCTTTCTTCTTAACTCTCTTACCGCCAGCAGCAAACTTAGCAACTGAACCAGTAGGCGTTGACTTAGAAGCTTGACCGCCTGTATTTGAGTAAACTTCGGTATCAAGAACTAAAACGTTAACGTCAACGTTCATAGCAAGAACGTGGTCTAAACCGCCGTAACCGATATCGTATGCCCAACCGTCACCACCGATAATCCAAATAGACTTTTTAACTAAGCAATCAGTTTGAGTTTCGATATCTTTTAAGATTGATTTAATTTCGCCACGAGTATTCTTAATAGCTGCAGGAAGTTCGGTAATAATAACTTTAGCGATTTCTTTGCTCTTTTCTGCACTATTTCTATTTG
This sequence comes from Christensenellaceae bacterium, assembly GCA_045589175.1. Classification (GTDB taxonomy): domain Bacteria; phylum Bacillota; class Clostridia; order Christensenellales; family Borkfalkiaceae; genus HGM11416. The sequence goes on along the minus strand of JAZNFS010000058.1, from coordinate 2,714 downwards.
CTAACCATTCAGCAAAAGCTTTTTTAATCTTGCCTTTAGCACCCTTTTCAAGAGCTAATTCGATAGCAGCAGCAAGTTTATCACGTCTTTGAGCGTAAGCTAAGTGGAAGCCGTAACCGTGTTCAGCGTTATCTTCAAATAGTGAGTTAGCCCATGCAGGACCTTTGCCTTCAGCGTTTTTAGTGTAAGGACAAGTAGGTGCGCTACCGCCGTAAATTGAAGAACAACCTGTTGCATTACTGATAAGCATTCTATCGCCGAATAATTGAGTGATTACTTTAATATATGGAGTTTCACCACAGCCTGCACATGCGCCAGAGAATTCAAATAAAGGTTTGCTGAATTGGCTTCCTTTAACTGAAGTTTTCTTGAATGCAGAAGTATCTACTTCAGGAAGTTGTTCACTAAATTCGTAGTTAGGAATTTCACCAGCGCAAACTTTATCAAAAGCAACCATTGTGATAGCCTTTTCTTTTGCAGGGCATACGTTAGCACAAACGCCACAACCCATACAGTCAAGTGGTGAAACTTGCATTCTGTACTCATACCCCTTAAGACCGATAGCAGGTTTAGTAACGTAACCTTCTGGCTTTTCAGCGCCTACTTCGTTAAGTGCTGGTCTGATACAAGCGTGAGGACAAACGAATGAACATTGGTTACATTGAATACATTTTGTTGCATCCCAAACTGGTAATTTAATAGCAACGCCACGTTTTTCAAATTGAGTAGTACCTGTAGGAACTGTTCCGTCTGGATTGAAAGTAGATGCAGGTAAATTGTCGCCTTCAAGAGCAAGGATTGGATGAAGAACGTTTCTAAAGTATTCGTTATTAGCAATTTCTAAAGCAGGTGCGCCTTCGTTAGTAGTTGCCCATTCTTCAGGAATAGCGATTTCAACTAATTCAGAAGTAGCTTTGTCAATAGCAGCGTAGTTCATATTAACAACTGCATCACCTTTCTTACCGTAGCTCTTCTTAACAGCTGCTTTCATATATTCTTCAGCTTCTGCGTATGGCATAATGCTATCGTTAATATAGAAGAATGCAGCTTGCATGATTGCGTTTGTTCTGTTACCTAAACCGATTTCGCCTGCAATTTTGATAGCGTCTATATTGTAAACTTTTGCGTGCTTTTGAGCAAGTAAACGCTTCATTGAAGCAGGTAAGTGTTTACCAAGTTCTTCAGCTGTATTCCATGAAGAGTTAAGTAAGAATTTACCGCCTTCTTTTAAGTCCTTAACCATATCGTAACGTAAAACGTATGATGGGTTATGACAAGCAACGAAGTCTGCAGCGTCGATTAGGTATGGTGATTGAATTGGAGTTCTACCAAATCTTAAGTGTGATACCGTAATACCGCCCGATTTCTTTGAATCGTAGAAGAAATAACCTTGTGCGTACATATCAGTATGGTCGCCGATAATCTTAATTGAGTTCTTGTTAGCACCAACTGTACCGTCTGAACCTAAACCGTAGAACTTACAGCTAATAGTACCTGCAGGAGCAGCGTCATATTTTTGACTGAAATCAAGTGAAGTGTTAGTAATATCGTCATAAATACCAACTGTGAAGTGATTCTTTGGTTTTGCTTGTTCAAGGTTTTTAAATACTGAAAGAACCATTGATGGGTTAAATTCTTTTGAACCAAGACCGTATCTACCACCAACAACTGTAATTCTCTTCTTAGCTTCTGCAAGAGCAGTGCATACGTCTAAGTATAAAGGTTCGCCAAGTGAACCAGGTTCTTTAGTTCTATCTAAAACTGCAATCTTCTTAACAGTTTTTGGTAATACTTTTAAGAATGCTTTAGTAAAGAAAGGTCTGTAAAGTCTTACTTTTACTAAACCATATTTATGACCTTCTGCATTTAATTTATTGATAGTTTCTTCAACACAGTCAGCACCGCTACCCATAATAACGATAACTTCTTCAGCGTCTGGTGCGCCAACGTAATCGAATAGGTGGTAATTTCTGCCTGTAAGTTTAGAAACCTTATCCATCATCTTTTGAACGATAGCAGGGGTTGCTTCATAGTAGCTGTTAGCTGCTTCTCTGTTTTGGAAGTAGATGTCGGCGTTTTGAGCAGTACCTTTTTGGATAGGATGATCTGGGTTTAAAGCGCGAGTTCTAAAGTCTTCGATATCCTTCATATCAACGAGTGCCTTCATTTCGTCGTATTCGATAGCGTCAATCTTTTGAACTTCGTGGCTTGTTCTAAAACCGTCGAAGAAATGTAAGAAAGGAACTTTTGCTTTTAAAGTTGAAAGATGTGCAACTAAAGCAAGGTCCATAACTTCTTGAACTGATGCTGATGCAAGCATTGCAAAACCTGTTTGTCTACAAGACATAACGTCTGAGTGATCACCGAAAATGTTTAACGCGTGGCCAGCAATAGCTCTTGCACTAACGTGGAAAACAGTTGGTAATAACTCACCAGCAATTTTGAACATGTTAGGAATCATTAATAATAAGCCCTGGCTTGCAGTATAAGTAACAGTTAAAGCACCTGCAGATAAAGAGCCGTGAACAGCGCCTGCTGCGCCTGCTTCTGATTGTAATTCAGCAAGTTTAAGTGTTTGGCCGAACATATTTGTTCTACCAGCAGTAGCCCATTCGTCTGCAACTTCAGCCATTGGTGAAGATGGGGTTATCGGGTAAATCGCAGCAACTTCACTAAACGCATACGCAACGTGGCTGGCAGCGGTATTACCGTCA
>JAZNFS010000057.1:0-16929 GCA_045589175.1 Christensenellaceae bacterium | reverse complement strand
AATAATAGTAATCCCTATTTCATTTCCAGCAATATTAGCTTCATAATTTTCATTAAAAAGTAGCTTTTTATCTTCAATTTTGCAATTTTTATCAAGATAAGTAAATGTATTAAAATACTCACTATAAGCACGTGATCTTAGTTCGTTCATTGCTTTTTTAGGTATAAATAAACTACCATTTAAATTGCAAGAAGCATAAATTTCAAATGGGTATTTATCAACCTTTCGTAAGTTTTCTTTAATTTCGCTTTTAGTGCATGGGCTGTTTATTGCTTCACTAGGTTGATAATCAGAATAATACTCGTTACCATTAATTGTTAAGCATAACCTTTTACCAACTTCAGCATTAAGAACAGCATTTATTCTAAACAACTTTTTAGACTCACGGTATTTCAGCTCTAGTGATGCGTCTTTTGTGATTGATAATTCACTTCCTATAAAAGCTTTTTGTTTAAAAACTACCGCCACTCTACCATTTTTATCGGTTGCTATAGCCGATCCGGTTTCAAAACCGTTAGTTATTATTTTAAAACAGTCGCCAACTACAATTTTATGCTTTAACCCAGATAAAATAAGTTCGTTTCCAACAATTTGCGAAACGCGACCAATAACGCTGCCAGCATGATTTTGAATTTTATCCGATATAAAATTCTTTTTTTGCCCCCAAGCTAACCCCTCAGTATAACCACCGCGATTATAAGTTCTTTTTAAATTTTCAAATTTTGTTCGTGATATATTTTTAGTATCAATAAGTTCTCTATAAAAATCGCAAGCAGCACAAAGATATTCAAAACTGCGCATTCTACCCTCAATTTTAAAACTTTTTACACCAATATCAATTAGCTCTTGAATTCGCGACGATAGGCATAAATCCGAAAGAGAAAGTGCATATCTATAATCGTCGTGAATATTTTTACCTTGATATTTATAAAGTTTTCTGCAAGGTTGACGACAAGCTCCTCTATTACCACTCATTCCGCCAATAAAAGAGCTAAAATAACAATGCCCTGAAAAACAAGTACAAAGAGCCCCGTGAATAAACACTTCGGTTTCAACAAATTGAGCAATTTGTTTTATTTCGTTAATCTGCGTTTCACGCGCAAGAATTACCCTACTAAAGCCGTAAGATACAGCTTGCTTTGCGCCCTCAACGTTATTTATGCCAGCTTGAGTGCTTAAATGCAAATTTATACCTGGAAAAAGCTTTTTTAAAGTTCTACCCAAAAATAAATCTTGAACTATAAAAGCGTCGATACCGCATTTATAAGCTTCACCAATCGTTTCAAAATATTTGTTAAGCTCATTGTTTTTAATAACAGTATTAACTGCAACGTAAACCTTTACGTCAAACATATGAGCATAACAAACGTAATATTTTAATTTATCAAGTGTAAAATTACCTGCATTTTTGCGCGCTGAAAAATTAGACAAGCCCAAATAAATGGCATTTGCCCCATAATTTATAGCACCGTAAAAATTTTGTTCACACCCACAAGGTGCAAGTAATTCCACACTATTTTGCATAATTTACCTTAATTTAATATTGTTTTGGTCTAATAAGAATAAAATTTTCTTAATAATTGAATCAACTTCACCTTCTGCAAAAGTTTTTTCAAGAGAAGAGAACGTTAGTCTGTATGCCATACTCTTTTTACCTTCTTCAATGCCCTTACCAGTATAAACGTCGAATAGGCTAACTGATTGTAGAGTTTTACCACCGCGCGATTTGATTAGTTTAACAATATCTGCATTAGAAACAGATAAATCAGCGATTAAAGCTAGGTCGCGTTCAACTGATGGGAACTTAGAAATTGCTTTATAATAAACCTTACCAACCAATAACTCGTCGATTAAATCATAGTTAAGTTCGGCAACGTAAATTCTCTTCTCAATACCTAAATTTTCTTTAATTTGTGGATGAAGTTCGCCAAATATACCTATTTCAACACCATTTACAATAGCTTTAGCACTTCTACCTGGGTGAAGATAAGAAACTTCTGCTCTTTCGTATTCAATAGAGTAACCAACGTGCATAAAGCTTAAAAGTTCCTCAATAACGCCCTTCATTGTAAAGAAATCTTCATTTTGACCAAACATTCCAAGTGCTAATCTTGCGTTTTCAACTGGTAATTCTTCTAATGGTAAGCTCTTTGGTAAATAAACTTTTGAAAATTCAAACAATCTACCTTCAAGATTTTTCTTGTTTAAGTTACGAGCTACTGTGTAAACCATTGATGGAACTAAAGTAGTTCTCATAACGCTCATATCTTCACCAAGTGGATTCATAACTTTAACGTGAGCATTTTCAGGTGCATCTTTATCTAAACCAAAGTTTTCATAATCTTTTTCAGAAACGAAAGAATAGTTTAAAATCTCACTAAACCCTTTAGCAATTAAGCCCTCTTTTAACCTATCTTCGTTTAGTTGACGTTGTGTTTTTGCCCCGTTCGTTATGGTAGCATTTTCTAAAAGTCTGCATTCGATATGATCGTAACCATAAATTCTAATGATTTCTTCTGCTAAATCAGGGAAATCGTCAATATCATCACGATATGCAGGGACTAAAGCTGTAAAACTATCACCCTCACCATCTTCAATAACAAAGTTAAGGCTTTGTAAAATTTGTTTTTGAACCTCACAAGGAACTTCAACGCCTAAAACTTTATTAATTTTTGAATACGAAGTAACAATTTTCTTATTTTCAATCTTCTCATTTAAAATATCAACCGTTTTATAAGCAACAGTACCAGTTTGAGTCTTTTCAATTAAATTAAGTGCTCTTGAAAGTGCTTTTTCAACGGTATAAGCATCAACACCCTTTTCAAATCTTGCTGAAGAATCAGAACGTTGACCTAATGCTTTTGAAGTTTTTCTTACGTTATCGCGTTTAAACTTAGCACATTCAAACAATAAATTAGTAGTATCGTTAGCAATGGAGCTATTTTTGCCACCCATAATACCAGCCAATGCCACAGCACCATCTTTATCACAAATTAGCAAATTATCGCTTGTTAAAGTGAATTCTTTGTCATCAAGAGTTGTAATTTTTTCACCGTTTAATGCTGGACGAACGATAATTTGAGAACCGCGAATAAAATCTGCATTAAAAGCGTGCATAGGTTGTCCCATTTCTAAAAGTACGTAGTTAGTAATATCAACAACGTTATTTATGGCACGGATACCCATAAGCGCAAGGCGTTTTTGCATCCACTTTGGCGAACTTTTGATGGTTATGTCTTTAACGTATTTTGCACAGTATCTTGGGCAAAGTTCACCATCTTCGACAGTAACGCTAATAGGACATTCTTTATCATCTTCAACTTGAGTATAGCTGTAATCAGGCTCGTTTAAAGGTCTTTTTAAAATAGCGGCTACTTCGCGGGCTAAACCTAAAATCGATTGACAGTCAGGACGGTTTGCCGTCACACCTATATCAAATATAACGTCTTTAATTTGTAAAAGCTCGGCAACGTCAGCACCTAATGGAAAATCATCGTGAAATACTAAAACGCTATCTCCACCTGCACCGTCGTAATATTCTTCGGTAATACCGATTTCTTCGCCACCGCAGAACATACCGTCTGAATCAACGCCACGAAGTTTGCCCTTTTTGATAATCATACCGTCGGCAAGAACTGCCCCGTCAAGGCTGACTGGAACTAAATCACCAACTTTAATATTTTTTGCGTTTGTTACTATTTGCAACCTTCCGTGTTCACCGGCATTGATTTGACAAACTGAAAGCTTATCTGCATTTGGATGTTGTTCAATAGCTTCTATTTTGCAAACTACTATACCTTTAACGTCGCGGTTTACTTCAATAACTTCTTCAACTTCAAAACCACACGAGAAAAGCTTTTCTTTTAAAACTTCAACTGAAATATCGTTAACGTTTACGTATTCGTTTAACCAACTAATCGGTAATTTCATAACAATCCCCTCCTCTTACTTAAATTGCTTTAAGAATCTAACGTCATTTTCAAAGAATAACCTAATATCAGGAATACCGTATTTTAACATCGCTATTCTTTCAAGTCCGATACCAAAAGCAAAACCTTGATACTCATCAGGGTTAATGTTGCAGTTTTCTAAAACTCTACGATTTACGATACCTGCACCAAGCACTTCAATCCAACCCGTGCCTTTGCAAAGGTGACAACCCTTGCCCTTACATTCAAAGCAAGTAACGTCAACTTCAACGCTAGGTTCAGTAAATGGGAAATACGATGGGCGTAAACGAGTTTTTAAGTCGCCTTTAAACATTTTTTTCAAAAATGCTTCTAAAGTTCCTTTTAAATCGCATAAGGTAATATTTTTGTCAACTACAAGACCTTCCATTTGGTGGAACATTGGGCTATGTGTAGCATCGTCATCAGCACGGTAAACCTTACCTGGACTTAAAATCTTAAGAGGTGGGTTTTTTGCTTGCATTACGCGCGCTTGACCTGATGAAGTTTGTGTACGAAGTAAAATATTTTCAGTAATATACAAAGTGTCTTGCATATCGCGCGCTGGGTGATCTTTAGGAATATTTAACAATCTAAAGTTATATTCATCAAGTTCTATTTCAGGTCCTTCGTAAATTTCAAAGCCCATACCAGCAAAAGCCTCAATCAATTCGTTTCTTACAAGGTTAATAGGATGAAGCGAGCCCATTTCACTATTTTTTGCAGGCATAGTTATATCAATACTTTCACTAATTAAAGCATTTTGCATTTCAACAGCCTTTAACTGTTCTTCCTTTTCTGTAAGAGCATTGCCAATGCTAACGCGCAAATCGTTAACAAGTTGACCAACTTTAGGTCTATCTTCAGGGGCAACGTCACGCATACCCTTTAACAAACCGGTTACGCTACCATTTTTTCCAAGGTAAGCAACACGAATTTCATCAAGTTCTTTTAAATCGCTAACTTGAGCTATTGCACTGCTTGCACTTTCGTAAAGTTCTTTAATTTTTTCTTGCATAAAACTCCTTATGACACAAAAGTGTCGCATATAAATTACTAATAAAAAAAACCTATTATCAAAAAATGATAATAGGGCGACCAATATCGCTGTACCACCTATTTTCGCAAAAAAATTGCCTTATTTCAGCCGTTACGGGGCAAACCGTCACATTCTACGGGAATAACCTTTCTTTGTGAAGCTCGGGAGTGAACACTAATCGCATCAATTTAAATCCTCTCAACCGTGGGATTATTCTCTGTAAAATCAAATTACGATTATCTCTCTTTCATCGCCTTATCTTTTTATAATATATATTATACAATATAAATATAATGGTTGTCAAACAATTACAAGGCAATATTAGTAGGTATTTTTTAAATTTTTAGAATTTATTTAGTTGCACTACCTTGCCCAAGAAGGCTTGCACTTAAATATGTATCAGGAATTTTTCCAACTATTATGTTATCACAAAGTACAACTTCAATTTCATCATAGTAACGTTCTTTCACTAAAGGCGCAATAACTATAATTTCTGTACATATTACCGAAGATAAAATTTGTCTTGTTTGATTTATTCCTGCATCTTCAAAATTTCTAATAATTTTGCATCCAACTGAAAGCGTAGTTGCAAGTTTTACGTCAACCTTTTTGCCAAAACCGGCTAAAAATTTCAACCCGCTAAACGCCCCAATCGGTATTTTAAATCCATCACTAATAGTATCGTTCATAAAGTCGTAGCAATCAAGCGCCAACTTTTTTGCAATAAAATTCACTAACAAAGTATCAGTTGAAACAAGAATGATATCCCCACTTTCATTAGTTTTTAAATTCGTAATTTCGTTAAAATCAAAGTTCATTGCTAAACATTTTTCAACTGCATAATAGCTACAATTTGAAACTTCGCTTTTAAATGTTTCTCCACCAAAAGCTAAAATTAGTTTACTTGATGAAAAATATAAATAAACAACGATTAAATCAAATATTATCAAAAATAGAGCTATTTTCCTTTTAAGGTAAACTTTTTTAATCTTTTTCACACTATATTATATGCAAAATTAATTAATCTTTGACTTTGGTTTAAAAATTAAAGCATTTAAAAAGCTAAAAATCGTAGCGGCAGCTATTCCCGCAGAAGCACTTTTTAAACCGCCCGTAATCGCACCCAATAATCCCTCACGAGCACCATCAATAGCTCCATTTGCAAGCAAATAGCCAAAACCACTTATAGGAACGGTTGCTCCGCTTCCTCCAAATTCAACTAAATACTCATACAAACCAAAGGCTTGTAAAACAATGCCACCAAGCATAAAACAAACAAGTATTTTTCCCGCCGTAATCTTGGTATAGTTTATTAAAAGTTGAGCTAAGGTACAAATTGTTCCACCAACTAAAAATGCTTTTAAATAAGTTATAATTACTGATACCATATGTAAAATTGTTACACAACGAGCTCAATTATATGAGCTATACCCGGTATACTTTCCCCTTGCTGTGAAGAGGTCGTAGAGAGCAACGCACCCGTAGGCACGAATAAAATCCTTTTATAATCGCCAGCAAGTAGCTTTTTATATATATAAGAATTAAAAACAACGGCACTACAACCTGCTCCACTACCGCCTTGATATTCGTTTTCTTCGATATTATAAATTAATTCACCACAGTCAACGTGATTTTCATCAACGTTGTAACCGCCTTTTTTTATTACTTCTTTAAAAATTCTTGAGCCAAGTGTTCCCAAATCTCCAGTTAAAATTAAATTATACTCATTAGGTAAAGCTTTAGCTTCATCAAAAAATTCAATTAAAGAATGAGCAACGGCAGGAGCCATAGCCGCACCCATGTTATTTACGTCAATTACGCCGTAATCAATTACCCTACCCACTAAAGCTCGGCTTATCGATACACCACTATTAGAAAGCGCAATCATATTAGCGCCAGCACCGGTAACCGTCCATTGAGATTGAGGAGGGCGCGTAGTTCCTTGCTCAAGTGGAAATCGATACTGTCTTTCGGCTGTTGAAAAATGACTACAAGTTGCGCAAATACAATTATCAATTAAACCTGCATCAACCAAACTTGCACCAATTATCATACTTTCAGCCATAGTTGCACAAGCGGTATAAACACCTAAAAAGGGTAATGAATATTCTCGCGCGCAAAATGAAGATGATATTATTTGATTTAATAAATCGCCACCGATATACAAATCAATTTCTTTCATATCTTTGCCACTCTTTTGAACTACGCTTTTAATTGCATACGAAAGCATCTTTCTTTCAGCGCGTTCAAAGTTTTTTTCATTATTATAATCATCGCTTAAATGCTTATCAATATACTCTCCTAAATTACCCTCGGCTTCTTTCGGTCCACAAATGGTTGCCGTATGCACTAACTTAGGCATTTTTTTAAATTCTAATATTCTTTTCATTCTTATAACCCATTTATAACCCAAATATATAATAAATTAATCCAACTATAGCGCTTGCAGATACTCCATAAACAATTATAGGTCCTGCAACCACGAACATTTTTGCGGCTAATCCGTAAACGAAACCCTCGCTAGAAAATTCCATTGCCGGCGAAGCAACAGAATTAGCAAAGCCAGTTATTGGAACTATCGAACCACCACCAGCATGTTTCCCTATTCTATCGTAAACCCCTAATCCAGTTAATAATACACCTAAAAATATTAATACTACCGAAGTAGCAGATGCTAGTTCATCTCCACGCAATTTGAATACCAGCATAAAAAAATATCTAATAAACTGACCAATTGTACAAATAAAACCACCTACTAAAAAACTTGAAACCAAACTTCTTTTTTCATTTGTTTTAGGCGTGATATCTGATACAAGCTTTGCATACTCGTTTTTTGACATTATTTTTTTAGTCATAGTTTTTAATTCCTTCTTCTTTTTTTATAGGTATAAAAGTTTCGCGCTCCTCAATTCTTTTTAACTCTTCATATAAAATTTGATTTACTCTTTCTTTCATATTACTATTATGTTTTATACCAAAAAGATTATACTACGATTGTTATTAAACTAATTATGCTAAACATAATAATCTTTAAAATCACGCAATTTATAAAGTATTTTTGGTTTTATCACAAAAGAAAAGTGGCTTGATATAATCAAACCACTTTTGGAGCTAATGATCGGATTTGAACCGACGACCGACTGATTACGAATCAGTTACTCTACCGACTGAGCTACATTAGCATATAAAATTTATCGATAAAAACGATAAATTTATTTCATCTATGAAAGGATTATAAAACCTAAACCTTTTAACCAATTAATTGATAAATCAAACCAACAAGCAATCATAGGAAAATCATACCCTACTTCTTTAGTTGCCAACGATAGACCGTGACGTCCATTTGAAAACAGGTGAACTTCTAAAGGGATTTGAATTTCATTATAAACTTCGGCAAGTTTAATTGAACCGCAAACTGGAACTACGTTATCGTTAATAGTATGCCAAATAAATGCAGGCGAGGACTTTTTGTTAACCATATCACAAAGTGAAAGAGTTTTTGCAAGCTCATCATTATTATTTGATAAGGCGTTAAATGAACCAATATGCGTTCTTGATGGAATATCGTAATTAGTAACGGGATAACTTAAAATTACAGCCGTAGGTCTAATAAAATCGCTGTTCCTTAAATCAGATAAAACTTCACTACCAAACATGTTACCCAAACAACCACATAAGTGACCGCCAGCTGAAAAACCAACTGCCCCAACAGTTTCCGGATCAATGTGGTATTTTTTGCAATTTTCACGAATAAAAATCATCGCCATCGAGGCTTCGCGTATTTGTGTTGGGTAATAGCAGTTAGGATAAATTGAATAGTCAAGAACGAAGGCATTTATTCCGCGACTAAGATATTCAAGAGCAATCGGTTCGCCCTCGCGCCCAGAAACAAAAGAATATCCACCACCAGGAATAACTAACATTGCCGAACGTGTTACGTTAGAATTAATATCGCTTAAATAGTCAATACAATAAACGGATAAAATTCCGCTCGCGCCAGTAGGTTTAGGTAACGCAAAGTATTCGTATAAATCAATACGTTCGTAAATCATAATCACCCTCCTTCAAGCGTCTTTAATATTGTAGCACATTTATTTCAGGTTTGCAACTCATTTTAGTGATAAAATACTTTATTTTTATAAAAAAATATGGTATAATAAGAAAAAAAGTTAAGGATTTATCTATGCAATATCATATCAGTACTGGGCTTATAATTAAACATTTTGAACAAAATTGCAACTGCCCTCTTTGTGAGATGGAAAAAATTGTTGAAAGTAATATTTGTCGTGAACTTCTTGCCGATGGTTGCATGGATGATGACGTTCGCAAACAAGTAAACGAGCGAGGTTTTTGTTTAAAACACTTTGAGCAACTATACGAAATGCCATCAAAGCTTGGGCTTTCTCTTCAAATGACAACAAGAATGAATACCATATTTAAAGTTGTTAAACAACCAAAATCCTTAAGAGAAGCAAAAAAACAGGCTGAACAACTTTCCAAAGAACTTGAAACGTGCATCGTTTGCGATTTTACGGCTATAGAAATGATAAAATACTATAAAACCATTGCACAGCTATATTCCAATGAAGAAGAATTTAAAACAATGCTTAAAAATAGCAATGCTTTTTGCTTAAAACACTATTCAAAATTAATGGAATACGCTATCTATGCAGGTTTTTCGCAAAGAGAATATCTTTCCACCCTTTACGAAATTGAAAATAAGCGTTTAAGAAAAAGCGTTCAACTTTTAAACGACTTTTCTAACAGACACGACTATCGAAATTTAGGCAAGCCTTTGGGAGAAGCTACAACTGCTTTACCACGCATAAAAAGTGATTTTTTTGGAAAAAAATAGTAATTTAACTTATTTTTTCTTGACTTTTTTACTTTGATATAATATTATATAATAGTTGAAAAACGTTGCTGCTATGGCTCAGTAGGTAGAGCGCGTCCTTGGTAAGGACGAGGTCACCGGTTCAAATCCGGTTAGTAGCTCCATTATCCCACATTTTATGTGGGATATTTTTTTTATCAATAATTTTTGTTAACAAATACTTACACGGCTACCGACAAAAATCTTTTTATTAACTTCTCAATTAGCGAAAATTTTTTAAAATTACAAAAAAGTCCTGCTTATAATTAGCAGAACTTTTTTTTATAAAAATCTTTAATTGTTTACTTCATTATCATTAGCTTTAGATTTTTTAGCAGAAACTATCAAGTTAATTACGATACCTAAAATTAACGAACAAGCAACGGCTGTAATTGTAATTTTACCAAAAGTTAACGATAAGCCACCAACACCACAAATTAATATAGCGCACACTACGAATAGATTTGCGTTATCGTTTAAGTCGACCTTTTGAATCATTTTTAAACCCGAGCATGCAATAAAACCGTAAAGAGCGATACAAACACCACCCATTACACATGCTGGAATAGTTGCAAGAAAGGTTACGAAAGGAGCTAAGAATGATGATAATATTGCGATTAAAGCAGTTACGGTAATAGTTCTAACCGAAGCGTTACCGGTAATAGCAACACAACCAACCGATTCACCATACGTTGTATTAGGACATCCGCCGAAAAATGCACCAACCATCGAACCAACACCATCACCCAAAAGAGTATTAGATAAGCCTGGATCGGTTAGTAAATCTTTTTCAATAATAGATGAAAGGTTTTTATGATCTGCAATATGTTCGGCGAAAACTACGAATGCTACTGGAACGTATGCGATTGCAATAGTACCTAAATAAGACCAAAAATTACTATCTCCAAAATCAATCGTATCAGCAAAAAAAGCATTAACAAAAGTAAATTCAGGATACCATTTCATATTAGCAAATTGACTAAAATCAATAATTTGCATATCGCTGTTACCAGTTGCAAACCCAATCCAAGTAAAGTAAGTAGCAACAGCATAGCCTGCTAAAATACCTATTACAAAAGGAAATAATCTTACGCTTTTTTTACCATAAACCGAACATAAAATAATGGTAATTAAAGTAACTAAAGCACAAATTAATGATAAAATTCCCGAAGTAGTCATAATAAAATTGCCGTTTGAGTCTTGAACCATGCGACCAACTGCGTCACCAACCGCATTAGAAGCAAGCGATAAACCTATAATTGCAACCGTGGGACCAATAACTACTGGAGGCATTAATTTATTTATCCATTCAACCCCAACTTTCTTAACGACAATCGCTAAAATAACGTAAACAAGACCTGCTAAAACTGCACCTAAAATTAACCCCAAAAAGCCAACGGATGCAGTTGTAGCGCCTGCAAACGCCGCAGCCATTGAACCTAAAAAGGCAAAAGATGAACCTAAGAATACAGGGCTTTTAAAGCGCGTAAATAATTGATAAACCAAAGTTCCAACACCAGCGCCAAATAGTGCTGCAGATGATGACATTTGAGCATTTAACCCTTCAGGCATACTGCCGTTAATAATTGCAGGAACTGCAATCGTAGCTGCCAAAATAGCTAGAAGCTGTTGAAATGCGGAAATAATTAGCTTTGATACGGGTGGTTTTTCGTTCACGTTATAAACGAGTTTCATTTGTGTTATCTCCTTAAATATTTAGTTTTTATCTAACTTTGAAACAAAAAAGCCTTGCCGTGATACGACAAAGCTTAAACTAATAATTAATGCGTGGAAAACGCCACCTAAAAGGTGCTGTTTATAAAACCTTGTCGGTATCTCGTACCAAACTTAAAAGTTCCTAAATTAAATTTTTTCTATTCTATCAAATTAAATTATACTTGTCAAACGTTTTTAGGTAAAATTTATTATTTTTTTTCAATAAAATTTCAATACTTACTATACTGTTACACGAAGCAAGCTATCCTTTATTTTCCTATCTCCAAAATCATAATTTAAATCAAAACCATCAACGTTATCGTATGCGGCTAAACGCGAAACGGATACTTCATAAGCGGTCATTACTTTACTTTCGGTTTCACTAATTTTTTTAGTATATTCTCTGCTTTGTATTCTTCCAGAAAGTGCTATTTTTTCGCCCACCGCAAGATTTTTAACAAATCGTGCATTTCTACCCCAAGCAATACATGGAATATAATCAGATTTATTATAAGCGCGATTAACAGCGATTAACATATCTGCAATTTCTCTTGAAAAAGGTGTTGTTCTATAAATTGGAGGCTTACATAAATAACCCGAAAGAGCGATACTGTTTGGATTCTGCTCGTACTCTTCTCCACATAATTCACGAACAAAAACTGTAAGCATCAATTTACTTTTACCGTCAACCACTTTGTTATAACTACGAAACTGCCCTATCGCACACAAACGAGAACCAACCTGCAATTTGTTTGCTTCAATTAAACGTTCAGAAATAGTTACGGGCAAAATATCGTTTTGCCCTGATAATCTTTTTACGCTTACGTTCATCTCATAAAAGCCCTCGCCATAAACTTCGTGTGAAAATGCGGCCTTAGTTAAAACCTCACCCAGAATGTAAACTTTGTTGTTAATTTTTTCTTTGTAATTCATTATATTTCCTCCAAAGCGCATAAGCGCAATTAATCGTTATCCATTTTAACCTGTGTACCGTCGTTTAACATTGCGAATTTTTCTTTGTATATCAAATCGCTTATTTTAACGAATTTATATCCTTTATTTATTAAATCAGCAAAAATTAAAGGCAAACTTTCAGCCGTATGCAGACCATTATTATGACATAATATTATTGAACCGCTTTTTACTTTTGATATAACTCTAAAAGCTATATCCTTTGCAGATAAATTTTTCCAGTCTAAGCTATCAACGTCCCATTGAATAGTAAAAAGTCCCTGTTTTTCGGCTCGCTCAATTAATAAATTGTTGTAATCGCCGTAAGGAGCGCGAAAAAGTGTCACTTTATTGCCGATTATTTGCTCAATAACTTTAGAAGAATAAATTAATTCCTCATCAATAACTTGAGCACTTTGTTTAGACATATATGAGTGTGTTTTACTATGCGTTCCAACCTCATGCCCTCGTGCTACAATTTCTTTTAAATCTTCTTGATATTTTTCTGCCCAAAATGAAACAGCAAAAAAAGTACATTTCACACCGTATTCATCCATTACCTTAAGTAATTCTTTCGTATATTCATTCCCCCAAGCGCAATCAAATGAAATGCTTATTAGCTTATCATCACGTTTTACCGAGTAAATTGGAAGTTTTTTAGTAGCGTATCCGCACAGAACGGCATTTATGTTATTTGCACTTAAAATTGATGTTGAAATAACAATTAAGCTAAAAACTATCACCAAGCAATAAGCAATTACAATTAAACTTTTACTATAACTTTTTTGTACGCGAACCTTCCACACGATTATACACCTTTTAAATGAGATTTTTTTGTCGAAAAAAGCCAACTTTTGCCTTAAATTGTATTTAATCTAAAACTTACATTTTATTATATTCAAATATTTTTTAAAGATTACAAAAAAATAGGTAAAATAAAAACTCCCTTACTTAAAAGAGAGTTTAATGTTTTTTTATAACGTTAATTTAAATCTTCATCGTTTCCAGAAATAGGAATAAACAATTCATCATCAAAATCTTCGCTTATATCATTGGCAAATTTAGGAGATATATCACTATCAAACGAAATTTTATCGTTATCATCAAATGGAGATAAAGTCTTTTTGTTTTCAATTTTAAAAGATTGATTTACAACCGCAATTTTTTTGTTAAATTCAACAAGAAGGTCAACTATCGCCTTTTGCAAAGGCGAGCGTAAATCGTTTTGCGCTTTATCAATTAACAACTTTTTATTTTTTACTATTTGAACTAAAAGTTCACCGTTTTTATTAAGCTGTAGTTGAATTTCTTTCACTTCTTTGGAAAGAGAGGGATTTTTATTTGCAACCGATTGTATTATCTCATCAAAAAGTTTAGTTCCTTCGTTTTTTTCTTTATCATCTTTTTTTGATTGAGCCGACCAGTTTTTTAAATTTTCAAGTTCTACAGTTAAACCGCAGTCTTTAGCATATAAAAGCAACTTTTTACCGCAAGATTTAAAGTTTTTTAGCATTTCTTTGCGCTCGTTTAACAAATCAGCAAACTCAACGCCTAAAATTTCAGCAGTCTTTTTAGCAAGCTCGTCGCGTACTTTTGTAATTTCTGCTTGAATTTTGTTTTTAAATTCTTGTTTAAACTCATTTAGGATTTCAAGGTATTCTTCGCGATCCTCTTGGCTGAGATGATCCAAACAAAGATTATTATTCATTTTTAAGTACCTCATTTATACGGCAAAACTTTTAGCCAAATTCTGCAACGAATTGTATGTTTTCAAAACAAATTATCTTTAAGGAAATTAAAATTGACAATGTTATAAATAAAACTACCAAACATATTAAAAATGTATTTGTTTTTTTATTCAAAAGTTACCCCCGAAAGCAAAAATGCTTTATGTAGGGTTAAATATTTCGAAGGTAATCGATTTCGCGAGCTGTTAATTGCCTACACTTACCGCGGTCAAGCCCTGTCAACCCAAGCTCACCAATTTTTGTTCTTTTTAAAAACACTACTTCTTTACCAACTGCTTCAAACATACGTCTTACCTGCCTATTTTTTCCTTCAGTAATGGTAATTGATAGCTTGGTAAACTTATCATCAACGGAAATAACGTGTAGATTACACTTTTTGGTCATTACTCCATCAAGTTCAACACCGGTTCTTAGTTTATTAAGCATAGGTTCTGTAACCGTACCTTCAACCTTTAATTGATAGGTTTTTGGAACTTCATTTCTTGGATGAGTAAGGCGATTTACAAGCTCACCATCGTTTGTAAATATCAAAAGACCTTCAGAGTCATAGTCTAAACGGCCAACGGGTACAACGCGTGAAGCAGTATGTGGTAATAAATCCATTACCGTTTTTCTACCCAAATCATCTTTTACGGTACAAACGTATCCTTTTGGTTTATTCATTATATAATATAACCCTTTTTGAACAAGGTTAACCTTTTTGCCATCAAATAGAACGCTATCACGGCGCTCGTCAATCTCTTGCCCAAGTTTACAAATACTACCGTTGACGGTAACTCTACCCTCTTGAATAAGCTTATCGCAAGCTCTACGGCTTCCAACACCACATTGTTCTAAAAATTTATTAATTCTCATATGCCTTTCCAAATAAAAAATATTACCCTAATATAGTATATATTTTTTCACAAAAAAGCAAGTGATTTTCAATAAAAAAATCAATTGTTCCGCAACAAAATGCAAATTGATTAAAAATTTTATTACTCTCGAAAGGTGTAATTACTTTTTTTACCTTCATTTTTTCATCTTTTGTTAAAGGATAATATATGTCTTTATCAACGTAGGCTGGTATCTTTTGACCATTTTTAGCAGTAACTTCGCATACACTAACATCTTTTGAGGCTAATAAGCAGTTTTCATATTCATTATATGCGTCATTCATTAGTTGCTTTGAACGTTCAAACATAGGTGGGCAATTTAAAACAACGCAAATAAGTTCAAAACCATCTTTATCTGCAGAAGAAACTAAACAACGCCCACATTTTTTAGTATACCCAGTTTTAACGCCCGTACTACCATCATATTCACTAAGCATTTTGTTTTTATTAATCAAAACCCTTCTGCTTTCGCCTTCCCCTATCGTTTTTTGTTTACAGCCAACAATTTTGCGGAAAATTGGATTTTTCATGGCATATTTAGTTATTAATGCAAGATCGTAAGCGGTAGTATAATGTTCTTCATGGTCAAGTCCGTGCGGATTTTTAAAATTAGAGTTAAATGCACCAACCGAAATTGCTTTTTCATTCATCAGTTTACAAAAATTCTCAATACTTCCGGCAAGAGCCGATGCAAGAGTAACGGCGCAGTCGTTACCCGAACGCAACATTAATGCGTACAGTAATTCTTCAACTGTAAAAACTTCCCCCTCTTTTAGATAAATGCTTGAACCCTCAATCCCGGTCCATTCCTTTTTAATAGTAATCTCGTTAGATAAATCATAATTATCAATAACCGTAATACAAGTTACAATTTTTGTAGTACTAGCCATCCCCATTTTTTGGTTAGCATTCGACTGATAAAGTATTCTACCAGAGTTGGCGCAAATTACTATTTCTGCCGAATTCGTTTGCGCTCTAACTAAAGTTACGTTACACATAAAAATGCTTAAAATCGCTGATAATATCAAAGATAATGAAAATAATTTTAAGTTTTGTGTTTTCATTTTTTTAATAATTCTCCAAGTTTTACAAAAGCCAAAGTAATACCCTCAACCAAATCGCTATTTGATTTTGCAAGTGAAAAGCCTAAGCCGTTATTTACTATAAAAGTTTCGGGCTTTATAGAGCAAACTGTAACTGCGCCCCCTGCAAACTTTTCGCCTATGCCCTTTTCAACTTTTACGTCACCGTATTCTCCGCCTCCAGAAAAAACAGCAACCGTAACGTTCGACATAGGAATAACCGTATGCCCTTTATCGTTAACGATGGGTGTACCAACAACTTGGTTCGCACCGTATTCTTTAATTTTTTTTAAAGCACTTTCAATAACTTGTTCAACTTTGTTTTCTTTTACGTTTTCCATTTTTACTATCCTTAAATAACTTTTTAAATGCGAGCAGTATAACGTCAAATAAACCCATTAATAATTTAACCTCAGCTATAACTTTTAAACTTTTATCATTTGTAAAGGCTAGGTCGTTTTTTATTATTAAAAATGATTTTTTTGCTTTAACTATAGGACAAATTTCTTGATTAAACGCATATAACAAACTACCTAAATACAAATTTAAACTATCATTTATCCCTAATATACATGCGCTTTTAATCTGTAAAATTTCAAATTTTAAATTAATAAATTGTTTATTGCCCATTAAATAATCGCTAAATTTAATGATTTTAGCGTTATTATTTCGATGAATATATAGTTTTTTATTTTTAT
>JAZNFS010000056.1:0-12420 GCA_045589175.1 Christensenellaceae bacterium | reverse complement strand
TGTTCTTCTTCAAGTCCAGTTATACGATTGTTAATCTTTTGTTTTTCAAGGTGCGAATTATCAGCTTTGTAAAGATAAGTATTTATTTCGTGATATTTATATTCTTCAGAAAGCTGTAAGAATTCACGAGTTTTTTCAGCTTTCGCTTCTAAAGGGCCTAAATCCTTTTCAAGCTCGCTAGTTATATCTATAATTCTTATAATATTTTCACGAGTTTTTTCAAGTTTACGCTCATTGTCAATCTTTTTAGCCTTAGTCGTAGCAATACCTACAGCTTCTTCAAAAATTGCACGGCGATCTTCGGGCTTCGCGTTCATAATTTCAGCAATTTTACCCTGCCCGATAATACTGTAACCGCTTTTACTTACACCACATTCGTGTAAAAGGTTAACGATATCTCTCATTCTGCAAGGTTGCTTGTTTAAATAATACTCACTTTCTCCACTTCTAAAAAGCTTACGAGTCATACAAACTTCAGTATAATCTAAGCTTGGAAAAATCTTTTGGGTATTATCAAAGTATAACGATACTTCACAGTAAGAAAGAGACTTTCTGTTTTGCGTACCGTTAAAAATAACGTCTTGCATTGAAGAACCACGCAAGGTTTTTGCGCTTTGTTCACCTAAAACCCATCTAATAGCGTCGGCAATATTACTCTTACCACAGCCGTTAGGTCCTACGATGGCAGTTACGCCCTCATTAAATTGTATTTCCTGCTTATCGGCAAAACTTTTAAAACCGATAAGTTCAATTTTAACAAAATTCACTTGATTTATTCCTGCCTGCTAATTTTTTTCAAAGCTCTACGAGCAGCTTCTTTTGATGCTAAAGCTTTACTGCTACCGTTACCAACGGCAATTTTTTTACCTCCAATTACAACGGCTATTGTAAATTGCGGAGAATGGTCTGGCCCGGTTTTAGCTACCAACTCGTAAACCGGTGTGCCTATCTTTTTTGATTGAGTATAAATTTGTAAGTTGCTTTTATAATCGTCAACCGAAACTCTTTTTTCACGCTTAGTATTTATAAGAGAATTTTTAATAAAGTTTTTTGCAACTTCAATTCCACCATCTAAATAAAGCGCACCAATAATAGCTTCATATAAATTTTCTAAAAGTCTATCGTCTTGAGTTCCACCGAATGTCATTCCATCGCCAAGTAATAAATATTCGTGCAAGTCGAGGTTACGCATTGCTTGAGCTAACGGCTTAGTTGAAACTAAACCTTGTTTTTGAATAGTCATCTTACCTTCATCTCTTTTTCCTCGCCCAAGATGATATAAATAATCGCTAATCACAAATCCTAAAATCGAATCGCCTAAAAACTCAAGCCTTTCGTTATTTTCTTTACTTAACTCGCCACGATATGATTTATGTGTAAATGCAGTAATCAGTAGTTTACTCTTAGTAAATTTATAACCTAATTTAGATTGAATTTTTTCAAGTTCAAACATAAAGTTTAACCTTCTTCACTAAATTTTGGTACTGGAGTATTATCAATCTTTTGCTTAATTAAATCAACGATATTATTTTCACATGCTTTCTTCGCCTGTAAAATAGCTGCGGTTATAGCAGATGCTTTTGACGAGCCGTGAGCTTTTACAACGACTTTTTTAACACCGATAAAAATAGCCCCGCCTTTCTTATTATAATCAAGCGTGTTTTTAACTTCGCGAAGAGCACCTTTCATAAACGGAAAACCAAGTTTTGCAAGAAGAGAACCCTTTATTGATTGTTTTAGCTTAGCAAAAACAGCCCCGGCAATACCTTCCATTGATTTAATAGCGATATTACCAGAAAAACCGTCCGTTACAACAACGTCACATTCACCTGAAATGATATCACGTGCTTCAATGTTTCCGATAAAATTAATATCTGGGCAATTTCTAAAAGCATAATTTACCTGTTTGATAAGTTCGTTACCTTTTGCATCTTCAGTACCGTTTGAAAGAAGAGCTACGCGTGGATGTTCAATTTTTAAAACCTCTTTAGCGTAAACACTACCCATTAAAGCAAAGTGGAAAAGGTATTGAGGCTTACAGTCGGCATTCGCACCAACGTCAAGCATTACAACGTTTCCACCGTTTAAAGTTGGCAAAGTAGGTAAAAGTGCTGGGCGTGATACCCCTTTTATTCTACCAACTTTCAAAGTACAACCAACTAATAAAGCACCAGTGCTACCGGTTGAAACTAATGCATCGGCATCTTCACCTAAAGCAAGACAACCTTTTACTAAAGAGGAATCGGTTTTCTTTTTAACTGCTTCAGTAGGTTGTTCTTCACAAGAAATAACCTCTGTAGCGTGTAAAAATTGCACTCTTTCTTTATCGTAATCGTATTTTTCAAGATGCGATTTGATGATTTGTTCATCACCTGCTAATACTGCGATGAATTCGCTATCTTTTTTTAAAGCGTCAAGAGCGCCTTGAATATTTGCTACGGGCGAATTGTCACCGCCAAAACAGTCAACTACAATTTTATACATAATACCACCTATTAAAATTCAAGATTTGAAACTGTTCTTGGGAATGGTATTACGTCGCGTATGTTAGAAATTCCCGTTAAATACATTATCATTCTTTCAAAACCCAAACCAAAACCTGCGTGACGTGTTCCACCGTACTTACGAAGTTTAATGTACCAATCGTAATCTTCTGCGTTTAGATTGAAGTCCTTAATCTTCGAAAGTAAAACGTCGATACGTTCTTCTCTTTGGCTACCACCGATCAACTCGCCTATGCCAGGAACTAAAAGATCCATTGCGGCAACGGTTTTATTATCATCGTTAAGTCTCATATAAAAAGCCTTGATTTCCTTTGGATAATCGGTTAAGAAAACAGGTTTTTTAAATACTTTTTCGGTAATATATCTTTCGTGTTCGCTTTGTAAATCAACACCCCAGTAAACAGGAAATTCAAAATTTTCTTTATTTTTCTCTAAAATCGCGATTGCTTCAGTATAAGTTAAACGCACAAAATCGTTATTAACAACGTTTAAAAGTCTTTCTTTTAAGCCTGTATCAACGAATTTGTTTAAGAATTCAATTTCAACCGGGCATTTTTCTAATACGTAATTAATAACAAACTTAACCATTGCTTCAGCAACTTCCATATCCTTAACTAAATCACAAAATGCCATCTCTGGTTCAATCATCCAAAATTCTGCTGCATGGCGTGAAGTGTTTGAACGTTCAGCTCTAAAGGTAGGGCCAAAAGTATAAACGTCACCAAATGCCATTGCGTACGTTTCAGCGCTTAATTGACCAGAAACTGTTAATGAAGCAGGTTTTTCAAAGAAATCTTTTTTATAGTCAACCGATTGAGCTCCGCTTTTTGCAAGTCGTTCTAAATCTAAAGTAGTTACCTGGAACATTTCGCCTGCTCCCTCACAGTCACTACCCGTAATAATAGGAGTATGAACGTAAACAAATCCGCGCTCGTTAA
The DNA here is from genome assembly GCA_045589175.1 of Christensenellaceae bacterium. Lineage (GTDB taxonomy): Bacteria > Bacillota > Clostridia > Christensenellales > Borkfalkiaceae > HGM11416. The sequence goes on along the minus strand of JAZNFS010000056.1, from coordinate 8,978 downwards.
AGAAACGGTGAATTGCAAAAGCAGCTTCACTTCTAATACGGAATACTGCAGAGAATGTGTTTGTTCTTGGACGAAGATAAGCAATTTCTCTTAAATATTCAAGTGAATGGCGTTTCTTTTGTAATGGATAATCTGGAGTCGATTCACCTTCAATACAAATTAAATCTGCATGGATTTCAAATGGTTGTTTAGCTTCAGGTGTTAAAACAACAATGCCCTCAATAACTAGAGATGAGCCTACGTTTAATTTTGCAATTTCGTCGTAATTAGCAATTTTTTCACGTTCAAAAACTATTTGCAAATTAGAAAAATAACTACCATCGTTTAATTCAATAAAGCCAAAAGATTTTGAATCACGGATAGTTCTTGCCCAACCGCAAACTTTTACCTTTTTACCGGCAAATTCTGCGGGGCTTGATTGTAGCGTTTTAATATAAGTTCTAGTCAACATAATAACACCTCGTGTTTGATGATAAAATATTCTATTTTATATGATAACATTTTTAAAAAGATTTTTCAACAAAAATCAGTTGTAATGTTAATTTTTTTGCGTTATTTTGCAAAAAAAACTAAAAAAAATCTCAAGTGCTGTGTCTGCACTCGAGATTTAATTAATTATTTTATTTTTTTTGGTATGCGTTTACGCCGTAAAGAGCTTGCAAATTATCGTTATATTCTTTCATCTTGGCGCATTGCTTTATCTCGCCGTTATTATCAAATTCTTCTAATGCCTTACGTTGTGAACGAGAAATATTGGTTGGAATTTCAACGTTTACCGTAACGTATAAGTTACCCGTTCCCATTGAAGATTTAATTCCTTTACCTCTAATCGTAAAACGCTTACCAGAAGGCGTACCTGCAGGAATGTCTAGCTCGTAAGCATCATCTAAAGTAGGGACTTTAACCTTACCACCTAATACGCAAGTCGAATATGAAAGGGGCAAATCAACGAACAAATCAAACCTTTCACGCTTCATAACCTTATGTGGTAAAACTTTAAATACTACGATTAGATCGCCTGGTTCACCACCATACGAGCTTGCATGCCCGTAACCTTTTTTTCTCATATAACTATTGGTGTCTGCACCTGCTGGAATATTTAAAGTGACGGTTGTATTCGATCTATTAGTAGTCCAACCTTTTCCACCACATTCAGGACATTTATCAATAATTTTTTTACCAGTTCCACCGCAAGCATCACAGGCTCTAACACTAACCGTTCTAAAAAATCCACCGCCAGAGGTGTATTGAACTTGACCGCTTCCTCCACATTTATCACAAGTTTTATAAGCAGTTCCGCCTTTAGCTCCCGTTCCTTTACAATGGTTACATCTTTCACGCCTACTATATGAAACCTCTTTAACACAACCTTTGGCAGCATCTAAAAAGGATAGCGATACTTCAATAGTTATATCCTTGCCCTTTTCTTTTTCGTAAGAGCGCTCGTGACGGGTTGAACCACCGCCAAAACCTGCAAAAATATCGTTAAATATATCACTAAATCCACCGAAGCCTTGACCTGAGAACCCTCCACCAAATGCACTTGCTCCTGGATTTTCAAGTTCAAAGTCGTAAGCTTGTCTTTTCTTTTCGTCGGATAAAACTTCGTTTGCCTCGTTTATTTCTTTAAATTTTTCCGCGCAATTTGGATCGTTTGGATGTAAATCGGGGTGATATTGTTTTGCAAGTTTACGATATGCAGATTTGATATCTGCAGACGTGGCCTTTTTATCAACCCCTAATATCTCATAATAATTCTTTGCCATAATTTATCCTAAAATCGCTGATAATATGTTGATTTTTAAATATTTTTATGTTAAGCATAAATACTTTTAGTGGCGACAGAATAAATTCTATCGCCAACTATTTTTTAATTAGTTTTGATGAAATTCAGTATCGCCTGCACCGCCGTTATCAGCATTACCATTGTCACCGTTACCACTTTGATATAGTTTTGCAAATACAGTTTGAGCTTCATTTGAAAGAGCTTCGGTTGCAGATTTAATTCTATCGTGATCGTTTGATTCAAGTTCTGCTTTAGCTTTTGTAACTGCTTCTTCTAATTTTGTTTTATCTTCATCTGAAATCTTTTCAGCGTTTTCTTTTAAAGTCTTTTCAACGGTAAAGATTAATCCGTCAAGTTGGTTACGAGCCTCAACTTGCTCTTTACGCTTTTTATCTTCAGCTTCATATTGTTCGGCTTCTTTTACAGCCTTATTGATATCGTCTTCAGAAAGATTAGTTGAAGATGTAATAGTAATATCGGTAGCCTTACCAGTTCCTAAATCCTTTGCCGTTACGTGAACGATGCCGTTTACGTCAACGTCGAAAGTAACTTCAATTTGAGGAATTCCTCTTGGAGCTGGAGCAATACCTACTAAGTTAAATGAACCTAAAGTTTTATTATCTCTTGCAAATTGTCTTTCACCTTGTAAAACGTGGATAGTAACTTCAGTTTGGTTATCAGCTGCAGTTGAGAAAATTTGTGATTTGTTAGCAGGAATCGTAGTATTTCTTTCGATAAGTCTTGTACAAACCCCACCTAAAGTTTCAATACCTAAACTTAATGGCATAACGTCAAGTAAAACGACGTCTTTAACGTCACCTGATAATACACCACCTTGAATTGACGCACCGATAGCAACACATTCGTCAGGATTAATACCCTTGAATGGTTCTTTACCAGTAACTCGTCTTACAGCTTCAACTACTGCAGGAATACGTGTTGAGCCACCAACTAAAATTACTTTATCAATTTCACTGTAATTCAAACCAGCGTCGTTCATAGCTTTTCTTAATGGTTCTAAAGTAGCGTTAACTAAATCTTCGGTCATAGCGTCGAATTTTTGTTTAGTTAAAGTTAAATCCATATGTTTTGGACCAGTCGCGTCAGCTGTAATGAATGGTAAATTAATATTTGTTGAAGACATACCAGAAAGTTCAATTTTTGCCTTTTCTGCAGCTTCTTTAAGTCTTTGCATTGCCATTTTATCATTAGAAAGATCAATACCCTCTTTTGATTTGAATTCGGCAACTAACCAATCGATAATCTTTTTATCAAAGTCATCGCCACCAAGCATACAGTTACCGTTGGTTGCTAAAACTTCAAAAACGCCTTCTCCTATATCAAGAATTGAAACGTCAAACGTACCACCACCCAAGTCGTAAATAATAACTTTGTGAGTTCCTTCGTCCTTATCCAAGCCGTATGCGAGAGCTGCCGCAGTTGGTTCGTTAATAACACGTAAAACGTTTAAGCCCGCAATTTTACCTGCGTCTTTAGTTGCTTGACGTTGACTGTCCGAGAAGTATGCAGGACAAGTGATAACTGCATCTTTAACCGTTTCACCAAGATAAGCTTCAGCATCTTTTTTAAGCTTTGCTAAGATCATTGCCGAAATTTCTTGTGGTGAATAACTTTTATCATCAACTTTTACTTTATAATCTGAACCCATATGTCTTTTAATAGAAATAATAGTTCTATCAGCGTTTGCAATTGATTGTCTTTTAGCTATTTGGCCAACTAATCTTTCACCATCTTTTTGAAATGCAACTACTGATGGTGTAGTTCTAGAGCCTTCAGCGTTAGCGATAACAACAGGTTCGCCACCTTCCATTACTGCAACACATGAATTTGTTGTTCCAAGGTCAATACCAATAATTTTACTCATAATATATACTCCTTTTGATTAATTATCAATGTTTTTAATTTTTTATTTTACCACTATTACTTGAGCGTATCTTATCATTTTACCTGATAGGCGATACCCCTTTTTGAAAACACTTTTTACAGTTCCGCTTTCTTCGCCTTCAAGAGCTTCAATTTGATGAACTGCTTCGTGCAAATTAGGATCAAACACTTCGCCAACGGGATTAATTTCTTCAACACCCATATTTTTTAGTATTTCTCCAAACTGCTTTACTACGAGTTCAATACCGCTTCGAGTTTGTTCGTCGCTTGCAGAAATTGAATTAAGTGCTCTATCTAAGTTATCACCAACTATTAAAATATTTTTAATAGCGTCACTCTTGCCATCAAAATAAGCATTCGCGCGAGTTTCATTGTTACGCTTTCTAAAATTATCAAAATCTGCTGCCGTTCTATACCAACTTTGCTTATATTCATCAGCCTTCTTTGCAAGATCGGCATTTTCTGCAGTAAGATTATTAATTTGTTCTAAAAGTTGCTTTTCGCTATTTTTCTTCTTGCCTGTTTTTTTAGATTTTTCTTCAGTTGAAGGTTCACCGTTACTATTTTCTTCAACTTCTATTTTTTCATCAGCAACAATTTCTTCATTAACTACCTTTTCTTTTTCCATATTGTCATTCCTATTTAGTTATAATTGATTCAAGTATTTTACCAACGTTTTCAAGCACGGCAACTACCTTTTTATAATCCATTCTTACTGGACCAATAACGCCGTAAGTACCAAGCTTAACTCCATTTGCGGTATAAGTTGCCGAAACAAGCGAGCAATCACTTGGAAGCTCATCATACCCTTCGCTACCAACCTTAACGTTGATTTTTATATCATTCTTGCCGTCTGCACTAAGAATATTAACAATCTTATCCTTGCTTGTAACGGCTTTAATAAAGTTTCTAATTTGATGAATATCCGTATATTCTGGATGTTGAAGTATTTTGTCCTGCCCTTCAACGATTAAATTCGTTGCATCATATTCCACGTAATCTTTAAGAGCATCAATAACCATAGTAAATACCGCACGATAGTTTTCAAACTCTTCCGTTAACGTAAATTCAGCATTACAACATTCCTCTAAAGTTTTACCTACAAAAAGTTTACCAAGCATAACGTTAGCCTCTAATAAACTATCATCCTTCATATCTGCAGGAAGCGAAACGTAATGGTCTTTAAACAATTTGTTTTCAGTAACTATTAATACGAGTGCACTTTCAGGTTTATATCTAAATAAATTAATGTTAGTTATTTTATCTTTCAAATCGTGTGGCGCTATTGCCATTGATGTATAACTTGTAAGCTCACTTATTATTTTTGCTGTATTTTTTAATACGTATTCAAGATCGTCGGTTTTTTCAAGAAAGATTTTTTTAATATAATCAAGTTCCTTTGGCGTGGGCTTTTCTTTAACCATAAGCTCACTTACGTATAACTTATACGCCTCGTTTGAAGGAATTCTGCCTGCTGAAGTATGTGGTTGTTCTAAATACCCAAGCTCTTCAAGAGCACTCATTTCACTTCTTATTGTTGCTGAACTAATATTACCTTCATATTCCTCAGCAATTAACTTTGAAGAAACCGGAACTGCGGTATCAATATATTTATCAACTGCAATTTTCAGTATTCTTTTTTTTCTTTCGCTTAGTCCCATATTTGGCACACCCCTTATAAGATTGTTAGCACTCATAATGTTTGACTGCTAATATTCTACACCTATTATTATGCTTTGTCAAGGATTTTATACCAAAAAAATAAAAAATTTATAGCTTTTTTCAGTAAGGAATTTTTATAATAAAAAAATACTGCTAAAAAGCAGTATCTATTTCGCAAATATTATAATATATTTTAAACAAACATAATTTATTTGTTTATTAAGTATAAATTTTAATGCCATTTTACAACCTTCTCAAGGTCTTTTCTAACTTTTTTTCTAGTTGGTGATTCAGAATAACCTATAGCAACAACTACGTTAGCTTGCTCGCCCTCTTCAAAATTTAAAAGAGAAGCGATTTTTTTATTGTTAAGCCAGCCTAAAATACAAGTTGAAAGACCAAAATCTTCTGCTGCAAGCGTTATATAAGCAATAAGTTCGCCAACGTCGTATTTTACAAAATGGTTATTATCATATTTAAGCTTAGAACCTATAGCAAGCTTTGCTTCGAGCTCACTAACCACGATAAAAGCAGGTACTTCTTTTGTAAATTGGTTCATTCCAAAATCGCGCAAATATGCTGATAAACTCTTAACAGTTTCAGGCTCTACTACAACGTGCATTTTCCAAGGTTGACTGTTGCAAGCCGAGGGCGCAAAATGCGCAATTTCAACTATTTTTTCAAGTTTTTCTTTTTCAACTGGCTTGTCTAAATATTTTCTATAAGATTGTCTTTTTAAAACTAATTGTTCAAAACTCATTATTCTTCCTCCGATATAATTAAAATATCTTTCAATTCGTCATTTTTATCAACAAAAACTAGATAAAAAGCGTAAAGTATAGCGATTAATGCTATTACTAAGGTAACGATAATACTTGCAGGTATCCAAATGCTTCCACTAATCATATCGTAATCGTAAAGCAGGCCACCAAAATTGAATATAAAATGTAATACAATCGTAAAATAAAAATTACCCGTTTTAATAAATGCTATACCACACATAGCACCGATTAAAAATGAATATCCTATCTGCATTAAAACCGGAAGAATTGAACTTCCCGAAAATAAATTTACAAGGTGCACTATCGCAAATAGCCCTGATTGCACTATTACGGTTAAAAAAATGCAATTTTTATTAAATCTAAAATGCCTATAAACTGTTGGTAAAATTAAACCTCTAAAGGTAATTTCTTCTATTAGCACACCACCTAAAACGGCTAAAGCGTAACAAATCCATTTAATCGTATCGTTATTTGAATTAAATATTACCTTATTACTTAAAATTGAAACTATAGGAAAGTTATTTATAACGACTAACAAAAATGGAAAAATAATAATTAAAGAGCGTAATAACAACTTTGGTAATAAAATATTTTGATTTTTTACCTCAAAAATAAGCCAAAGTGGCAAAATACAACATATTAGGCGCGAAAGAAAAATAGATAAGATATTTGCAGTTTGAGTATCTCCAAAAATTTTAGTAAAAATGGAAGTTGGAAAAGAAACTGCGCCTATCGTATATAAAATTACAACAAAAATAAATTGCCACGGTGTTTTTGTTGAAAATATATATAAATTGTTATTTCTTTTACTTTTTTCATTCATAATATGCCTTCAAGTGCGTTGATTACAGTAGTTTTTAAACGTTCAACGTCGCCGTTATTGTCAATTACTTTATATTCGCTTAAATCCACGTTATCATAATCAATTTGATTGTTCATTTTGCGTAATATTTGCTCTTCAGTAGCGCAGTCACGCATCATAGCGCTTTTAAGTCTATCCTTTTTATTACGCATAACCACAATTATTTTATCAAAAAGTTTTTGATATCCCCCCTCAAAAAGTAATGGTACTTCATAAAAAACTATACCACTATGATTTAAAAATGCCTTTTTAAAAATAGCACCGTGCGTAATTTCATTAAGTTTTTTCAATTGATTTTTATCATTAAAAACCTTGTTTGAAAGCGCTTCTTTATTTAAAAAATAGTTATCATTAATAATTATTGGATCAATATCAAATGCATTTGAAATATCAACTAAAAAGTCTTTTTCACGCAAAAGCTGAGCATAAACCTCATCCAAACTAATGGTTTTATACCCTAAACTGCGAATAATATTTAAAACTTGGCTTTTGCCACTACCTATACCACCGGTAACGGCAACTTTCAAATCACTCATTAATTATTTTGCCTCGTACCAATTTTTACCGCTATCAACGTTTACTGTTAACGGAACGGATAGTTTAACACATCCTTCCATTTGCTCTTTTAAAATTTGAATAACTTGTTCTTTATCACTTATATCAGCATCAACGATTAATTCGTCGTGCACTTGTAAAATAAGTTTTGCCGATGGAACTTTTTTCTTAAGTTCACTGTATACCCCGAGCATTGCAATTTTAATTATATCGGCTGCCGTTCCTTGCAGGGGCATATTCATTGCTGCCCTTTCACCAAAACTTCTTACTACGTAATTTGGTGATTTTATCTCATTTATAACACGTCTTCTGCCAAAACCCGTGCTAACGTAGCCATTTGCTTTAGCAAATTCAACGTTTTCTTTCATATAATCTGCAATTTGCGGATACATTTCAAAATATTTTGCGATATATTCACCCGCAGTTTTCTTTGAAACTTTGATGTTTTTTGCTAAACCGAAATCGCTTATACCATAAATAATACCAAAATTTACAGCTTTCGCACTACGCCTTTGATCATCCGTTACTTCATTTAAAGGTACGCCAAAAACTTGCGACGCCGTTAATGCGTGAATATCTTCGCCATTATTAAAAGCATTGATAAGTGGCTTACACCCTGAATAATGTGCCAAAAGTCGCAATTCAATTTGTGAATAATCGGCTGCGATTAAAATTCTATTTTCTGTTGATGGGATAAAAAATTTTCTTATTTCTTTACTTTCTCCATCGCGAACCGGAATATTTTGCAAATTCGGCTCTTTTGAAGATAATCTGCCTGTGCTGGTTACGGTTTGATTAAAAACGGTATGAATTAAACCTGAATTTTTATCAATTAACGGTTTAAACCCATCAATATAGGTTGATAAAATTTTTGAAAGTTGACGGAACTTTAATATTAATGGAATTATTGGATGCGCATCTTCTAATTCCTCCAATACTTCCGCGTCAGTTGAATAACCGTTTTTAGTTTTTTTGCCGTGCTTTAAACATAGCCTTTCAAATAAAACTTCACCTAACTGTTTTGGCGAATTTGGATTGAAATCAACACCTGCAAGTTCTTTAATTTTGATTAAAATCTGTTCGATTTTAGTTTTATAAACGTTTGATGCTTCGTTTAAAGAATTGATATCAATCTTAAAACCGGTTTGCTCCATATCAAACAATACGTCACAAAGCGGTAACTCTATTTCGCTATAAACCTTTATAGATTGTTGCTCATTAAGCAGTTTTAAATAATCTTGATAGATTAAATACAATGAGTAAGCAGGCAAATCAGTATAATATCCTGCACGCTCAATTAGGTCGTTTAAAGATAGTTCTTTTTGTGTATAATCGACAACGTATTTTTGTAAAAGAACGTCTTCACAACGGCTTAATAGTTGTATGTTAAACGAACTAAGTATACCCATTAATTTCTTTTTGTCGT
>JAZNFS010000055.1:0-27436 GCA_045589175.1 Christensenellaceae bacterium | reverse complement strand
TCAGAATGAAAATATTCGTATTTTCTCATACAGTGAAGTAGAAGAGATAAAAGGTTTCGTTGGTAACTTTGATGTTAAGATCAAGAAAAAGGCACGTTATGTCAAAGAAGATGTCTGCACAGGTTGCGGCATCTGTACTGAAAAATGTCCTATGAAAAAGGTTCCTAACGAATTCAACCTCGGTATGGATAACCGTCCTGCAGTATATATTCCATTTGCACAGGCAGTTCCCAAGGTTGCAACCATTGATCCTAACCATTGTAATATGCTCAAAAATGGCAAGTGCGGTCTTTGCGCTAAAGTCTGCACAGCTGGTGCTATTGATTACACACAGAAAGATGAGATCATCGAAGAAAAGTATGGTGCAATCGTTGCAGCTACTGGTTTTAATCCTATCAGTATGGAAAAATTCGATGAATTTGCTTATAGTCAAAGCAAAGACGTTATTACCTCACTTGAATTTGAACGTTTAATGAATGCTGCAGGACCTACCGCTGGTAAGTTAGTCCGTCCATCTGATGGAAAGCATCCACAAAAAATCGTATTCGTTCAATGTGTAGGCTCTCGTTGTTCTGCTTGTGCGGAAAAGGGCAAGGGGTATTGCTCAAAGATTTGCTGTATGTATACTGCAAAACACGCAATGCTTATTCGTGAAAAATACCCCGATACTCAAGTTAACGTATTTTATATTGACGTTAGAACACCTGGTAAAAACTACGACGAGTTCTATCGCAGAGCAGTTGAGCAATACGGCGTTAACTATATTAAAGGTATGGTAGGCAAGGTATATAATGAAAACGGCAAACTTATGGTTCAAGGTAGCAACCTTATCGATAACGAACAAGTTACCATTGCTTCAGACTTAGTTGTTTTAGCAACTGCTATTGAACCAGATCCATCGGTTAAAGATTTAGCAACCAAACTTACTATAAGTATTGATACAAACAACTTCTTAACCGAAGCTCACGCTAAGTTAAAACCTGTTGAATGTGCAACGGCTGGTGTATATTTAGCTGGTGTATGTCAAGGTCCTAAAGACGTTCCTGAAACGGTTGCTCAAGCATCTGCTGCAGCTTCAAAGGTAATAGGTTTACTTGCTAAAGATAAGCTAAAAGGCAATCCTTGCGTAGCACACGCAAACGAAATGACTTGTACGGGTTGTAGTCAATGCGCTGAAGTTTGTCCTTACGGCGCAATAACTTATGAAAATAAAGAATTCCGTATCGGTGGCGGAAAAACGGAAAAGAGAAGAGTAGCAAGCGTTAACCCAGCGGTATGTCAAGGTTGCGGTGCTTGTACTGTTACTTGTCCTTCTGGTGCTATGGACCTTCACGGATTCTCATCTGCACAAATTCTTAAGGAGGTAGAAGCAATATGCAAGAGATAGTAAAAAATCAAAAAAAGCCTTTAATCGTTGCTTTTTGTTGTAACTGGTGTAGTTATGCAGGTGCTGACCTTGCAGGTTCTTCAAGGCTTTCTTATCCTGCAGAAGTAAAAATTATAAAAGTACCTTGCAGTTGTAGAGTTAATCCTATATTTATTTTAAAAGCATTCCAAAGGGGTGCTGACGGTGTAATTTTATGTGGTTGCCATCCTGGTGACTGTCACTACTCTGAAGGTAACTATAGAACAAGAAGAAGAATGGGTTTACTTTTCTCGATGCTTAATTATTTTGGCATTGAAAAAGAAAGAACTAGAATTGAATGGGTTTCTGCTGCCGAAGGTGCAAAGTTTTCGGCGGTTATGAACGATTTTGCAAAAACTATTAACGAACTTGGTGAAAATCGCAGACTGGAGGATTTAAGATGCAAGGATTAGAAAAATTAATGCTTGAAAAAGCAACTGCGCTTTTACAGTCAGGCGAAGTAGATAGAGTTATTGGTTGGAAAAGGGGCGAAGCTTATTACGACGTTTCACCTGCAACCTTTACAAAGGATAATCTTGAAGGTTTTGTATATAACTGTTTTTGTGGAGCAAACTTAAGTAAATATTTGGTTGCCGAAAGCAAAAAAGAAGGCAAAATGTTAGTATTTTTAAAGCCTTGCGATACATACAGTTTTAACCAACTTTTAAGCGAACATAGAATTGATAAAGAAAAGTTTTACGTTGTTGGTATCGGCTGTAACGGCCACCTTGATATGAATAAGGTTTACGCTCAAGGTGTTGAGGGTATTCTTTCTATGACTGAAAATGAAAACGATCTTATCGTTGAAACCGTTTACGGACAAAAAATCGTTGAAAAAGATAGCGCGTTACTTATTAAGTGTTTAACTTGTAAGAGCAAAGAATTTGCAGTAGCAGACGAAACTTTAGTAGTTGGCGAAATGAAACAAGCAAATCCAAACAGATTTGAAGAAGTTGAAAAACTTGAAAAGATGAATGAAGCTGAAAGATACGCGTTTTGGAAGGATCAACTTTCAAAGTGTATTAGATGTAACGCTTGTAGAAACGCATGTCCTGCTTGTACTTGTATTAACTGCGTATTCGACAATAACGCATCTGGTATTTCAGCAAAGGCTAATGCCGACGAGTTTGAAGAAAAACTTTTCCATATTATAAGAGCTTATCACGTAGCTGGTAGATGTACCGACTGTGGCGAATGTTCAAGAGTTTGCCCACAAAACATTCCTTTACACTTAATAAACAGAAAGGCTATTAAAGATATTAATGAAAATTACGGTGATTACCAAGCAGGTGCTGAAGTTAACGCACGTAACCCACTCGTTAACTATACTAAAACAGACGTTGAAGCAAAGGAAGTTGTTGAGGGAGGTAACAAGTAATGAAAAGAATATCGCTTGAAAACCTTAACAAATTATACCAAGCAATAAGCGCTAAATATCCTTTATATTTGCCAATTGAAAGGGCAGGCGAAGTTAACTACGGTTACTACGAAGATGGAGCAAACGTTCGTTTGGACGTTTTAAAAACAGTAAAATCGCCAAAAGATTGTTTCTTTCCACAAACTGAAGACCTTATGAAATTCAAGGTTGATGGGCAAAAGATTGAAATTATCGACGTTCGTGAGCACTCTAAACCATTCGTAGTTATGGGCGTTCGCGCTTGTGACTTTAAAGCGTTTGACGTTTTAGATAGAGTATTTTTAGTTGATCCGTTAGATACTTACTATCAAACTAAAAGAGAAGCGGGTATAGTAATTACTCACGCTTGCGGTAAGGTTGAAGAAAGTTGTTTTTGTAAAACTTTTGGTATCGACCCTGTTAATCCTTTAGGTGACGTTACCGTTTGGACTGATAGCGAAAATCTTTACTGGCGCGCAAACACACAAAAGGGTGAAGAGTTAACCAAAGAGTTAGGCGATTTATTGGTTGAATACGCGGGTAGTGAGGTTGAAGAACAACAAGCAAAGGTAAACGAAATTTACGCTAAGTTACCACTTGCAAGTTTAAACACTGAAGCCTTTAAAAACGGCGATATGATGAAACTTTTTAATTCAGATAAATGGCAAAAGTTATCTGAAGCGTGTTTAGGTTGTGGTACTTGTACTTTCGTATGTCCTACCTGTCAATGTTTTGACATACGTGAATTTGTAACTAATAGCGGTGTAACTCGTTTCCGTTGTTGGGACAGCTGTATGTTTAACGACTTTACGAAAACTGCAGGCGGTCAACCAAGAACTACTCAAATGCAAAGATACCGCCAAAGATTTATGCACAAGTTAGTATATTTCCCACAAAATAACGACGGTGCTTATAGTTGCGTTGGTTGCGGTAGATGCGTTAAAAAATGCCCACAAGGTTTAAATATCGTTAAGGTTATTAAAGAATTTGGAGGTAAGCAAGATGCATAACGTTGAAGCATTAATTCCAATAGTTGCCGTTGTAACGGATATTAAAAGAGAAACTCCCGACGTAAAGACTTTCCGCGTTGTTGGGCTTGACGGCAAAAAACCATTTGAACACATGCCCGGGCAATGTGCAATGATTTCTATCCCTGGTGTAGGAGAAGCGCTATTTTCAATTACAAGCTCGCCAACGAATAAAGAATACGTTGAATTTTCTATTAAAAAGTGCGGTTGTGTAACCGACGTTCTTCACGCTATTGAACCCGGTCAACAAATAACCGTTCGTGGTCCATACGGCAGACCTTTCCCTGTTGAAACAGTATTTAAGGGTAAAGATTTGCTATTTATTGCAGGTGGTATCGGTCTTGCTCCATTAAGAAGCGTTATAAACTACGTTCGCGATAACCGTGATAATTACGGTAAGGTTGCAATCGTTTACGGGGCAAGAAGTGCCGACGATTTGGTTCAACTTAAAGAAATTGAAGAAGAATGGAAAAAGGAAAAGGATTTCAACGTTTATTTGACTATCGACCGTGAACAAGAAAAATGGGACGGTCACGTTGGTTTCGTTCCTACCTACGCAAAAGAATTAGCTATTCCAAATACTTACACTGCAGTTCTTTGTGGCCCTCCTATTATGATTAAGTTCACTTTAGCAGGATTACTTGAACAAGGTTTTGAAAAGAAAAACATTTATACTACTTTAGAACTTCGTATGAAATGTGGTTTTGGTAAGTGTGGTAGATGTAACGTAGGCGATAAGTACGTTTGTAAAGACGGCCCTGTATTTTGCATGACCGAACTTGACGAACTTCCCGACGAATATTAATTCGTTAATTACATACGGAGGTGTGTTTTACACTTATGGAAAATAAAGTTAATATTTATTTATTCGGTAAAAAATATGAAGTGCCTGAAGAACTTACCATTATGAAAGCAATGGAATATTGCGGATATAAGTTGGTAAGAGGTTGCGGTTGCAGAAACGGTTTTTGCGGTGCTTGCGCAACTTTATATAGAATTAAAGGAAAAATGGAACTTAAAACTTGCCTTGCTTGTCAACAAAAGGTTGAAGAAGGTATGTACGTTGCTACTTTACCTTTCTTCCCACTCGTAAAACAAGTTTACGATATTGAAAAGGTAAAACCTGAACAAGCGGTTATGATGCAACTTTATCCTGAAATTTATTCTTGTATCGGTTGTAACGCTTGTACTAAGGCTTGTCCACAACAAATTAAGGTTATGCAATATATCGCTTACGCTCAAAGGGGTGATTTTGAAGCTTGCGCTGAAGAATCGTTTGACTGCGTAATGTGCGGTATTTGTTCTTCACGTTGCCCTGCGGGTATTTCTCATCCACAAGTTGCTTTACTTGCAAGACGTATTAACGGTAAATACCTTGCTCCAAAGAGTGAACATCTTGAAAACAGGGTTAAAGAAATTAATGAAGGTACTTTCGTTGAGCTTATAGAAGCGTTAATGAATAAGCCTATTGAAGAACTTAAAGAACTTTATAATCACAGAGAAATCGAGAAGTAGGAGGGAATAGAAAAATGTATAACTATACGCAAGAACAACTCGATTCAATGAAGAAGGTTGAAGCTTCGAGAGAACAAAGAGTAGGCGCAGAACTTCGCCGTATGACGGCTGAAGAAAAGCAAGTGCTTCTTCAAAATTTCCACCCCGACTATATTGAAAACGCTTACGAAACATTACAAGTTGGCGTAAATAAGGGTGATAAAGTTTTACACGAACTTGCTGATTTACTTCAAGGTAAGTCACGCGTGTTGGATATGAATATCAATCTTGAAAAGGTTGCTTACGACGTTGACGTTTTAGTTATCGGTGGCGGTGGTGCAGGTTGCTCGGCTGCAATCGAAGCAAACAATAAGGGCGCAAACGTTTTAGTGGTTACAAAACTTCGCGTTGGTGATGCTAATACAATGATGGCTGAAGGTGGTATTCAAGCAGCAGATAAACCAAACGATTCGCCGGCTATTCACTATATCGACGCATTAGGTGGCGGTCACTATACGAATAAACCTGAATTATTATCAAAGCTTGTATGTGAAGCTCCAGAAGCAATCAAGTGGCTTAACGATTTAGGCGTTATGTTCGATAAAGCAGAAGACGGCACTATGGTTACAACTCACGGTGGCGGTACTTCAAGAAAGCGTATGCACGCTTGTAAGGACTATTCGGGCGCGGAAATAATGAGAGTACTTCGCGATGAAGTAGCAAATAGAAATATTCCCGTAATTGATTTTGCTCCAGCAATCGAACTTATTAAAGATGATGAAGGCAAGGTTGCCGGTGCTGTTTTAATGAATCTTGAAACTGAAGAAATTTTAGTGGTAAAAGCAAAAACCGTTGTTATTGCAACCGGTGGTGCAGGCAGACTTCATTATCAAGGTTTTCCAACTTCAAACCACTACGGTGCAACGGCAGACGGTTTAGTTATCGCTTACAGGGCAGGAGCAAAACTTCTTTATGCCGATACTTTACAATATCACCCAACGGGCGCAGCATTTCCAACTCAAATTTTTGGCGCGTTAGTTACTGAAAAGGTGCGTTCGCTAGGCGCTCAATTAGTTAACAAAGAGGGGGTTGCATTTATGAACCCACTTGAAACTCGTGACGTTTCTGCATCCTCTATTATAAGAGAATGTAAGGAGCGCGGTAACGGCATTAAAACTACCGATGGCGAAGGGGTTTGGCTCGATACTCCTATGATTGAAATTATAGGTGGCGAAGGCACTATTGAAAAGAGAATACCTGCTATGATGAGAATGTTTGGTAAATACGGTATCGATATAAGAAAAGAACCTATTCTTATCTATCCTACCTTACACTATCAAAACGGTGGTATTGAAATATCTGCAAACGGTATGACTAATATTGAAAACCTTTACGTTGCAGGCGAAGCCGTTGGAGGAATCCACGGTAGAAATAGACTTATGGGTAACAGCTTATTAGATATTATCGTATTCGGTAGAAACGCAGGTAAAGAGGCTGGTGAAAAATGTAAATCGGTAACTGTTGGCAAGCTTTCTCTTGATCACGTTAATGCTTTTGCAAAAGAACTTAAAGATGCAGGTCTTAACCCAACAGAACCTTCTCCAAGAATACTTCCAGATTATAGACGTAAAGATATGTAAGGAGATAAACAGTAAAAATGAATAATTTACTTGCTTTTAGCAACGTATTACAAATAAGTGGGGTAACTGCAGTTTTGTTTGGCGCGTTCCTGATTGCCACACTTGGTTATTTAGTGGGCTCTATAAAAATTAAGGGCGTTAGTCTTGGAACTGCCGGCGTATTTTTAGTAGCAATTGCTTTCGGTGTTATTTTTGCAATACCAGGTCTTGTTGAAATTGATTTTTTAAACAACTTCTATCTTATTGGAGATAGCGAAGTTTATAAAGAGTTATCTTTTAAATATTTATTAAATGAAAACATACTTAAAACACTTGCCACAAGCCATGCGAATACCGAAGTTTACGGAACTTTAGCCGACGTTGGTTTAATTTTATTCGTAACTTCAGTTGGTTTTATTGCAGGCCCAAACTTTTTCAAAAACTTACGCGCAAACGCAAAAAGTTACGTTTTATTAGGTGTTATTATCGTGTTATCGGGTGTTACGGTTGCAGTTTTATTTGCAATTATCCCTGGTATTGGTGCTGAATATTCAATAGGCGTTTTATCGGGTGCTTTAACTTCAACCCCTGCTTTCTCGGCGGCAAAAGAAGTTGCTTCAGATGAAGCGTTAGTTGCTTTAGGCCACGCAGTAGCATATCCTTTCGGTGTAGTTGGCGTAGTTTTATTCGTTCAACTTATGCCTAAATTTTTAAAGGCTAACCGTGAAGAAGAAGTTATAAAAATGCAATCGATTTCAACCGGTGAATCAAAGATTGAACGCGAAAGCCAAAAACTTTTTGAAATTGACGAATTTGGTCTTGCTATTTTTGGGTTGGCAGTAGTATTAGGTCTTACGCTTGGTAAACTTACCTTAACTATTAGTGGGCTTAAGTTTAACTTAGGTTCAACAGGTGGTCCTTTAATTGCCGCTTTAATTTTAGGGCACTTTGGTAAAGTTGGTAAAATTAGCCTTAAAGTTCCTGAAAAAACTTTAAAAGTATTTAGAGAATTTGGTTTAGTATTATTCCTTATAGGCGCGGGCGTTGAAGGTGGCGTAAGCTTACTTGAAAAAATAAACGCAGGCACTTTTGACGGATTAACTATTTTATGGGGATTTTTAGCAGGCGCACTAATGACAATAGTTCCTATGTTCGTTGGTTTCTTCTTTGCTAAGAAGGTATTAAAGTTGCCACTATTTAACAACTTAGGTTCAATTACAGGTGGTATGACTTCAACTCCTGCTCTTGGAACTTTAGTTCAAGTTTCGGGAACGGACGACGTTGCAGGCGCATACGCTTCAACTTATCCAATAGCACTTGTTTTAATAGTTATTGCATCTAACTTAGTTATAACTTTATTAGGCCCATTAGTTGGCTAAAACAGAAAATAAAAAATTTAACGAATACAAAAAACTCTTTTCGCTAAAGTATGGCTTATATTTACACTTTTAAAGCTCTTTTAAGCGAAAAGAGGCACAAAATATAAACTCAAGGGAATAGCGATGAAAAAAAATCAATTTTCAAAACCGCTTCTTGAAAGAGTTCCACTCTACCTTAAATATTTAAACTCTATAAAGCAAAAAGAAAAACGCGTTTCAGCAACCGTAATTTCTCAAGCCTTAAAATTAGGTGAGGTACAGGTTAGAAAAGACCTTAATTTATTAAGTGGAAGCGGTAAACCTAAAATAGGGTATGAAATAGAGCAACTTATCGTTAATTTAGAAGAATTTTTAGGTAAAAGTAAAAGGGTGAAAGTTGCGCTCATAGGAGCTGGAAAACTTGGAAAAGCTTTATACGGTTACGGCGGGTTTGAAGAATACGGCGTTGAAGTTTGCGCTGCGTTTGATACATATTTAACCCAAATAGAAGTTTTTCGCGAAAATAAATATTTGTATCCACTTGAACTTTTTATCAATTACGTTAAAGATAACGATATATCAATAGGAATTATAGCAGTACCCGAAGCAAGCGCACAGCAAACGGCTGATTTAATGGTTAAAAGTGGAATAAAAGCTATTTGGAATTTTGCACCCAGCAAATTAAGCGTGCCTGAAGGAGTTATTTTAAGAAACGAAAATATGGCTGCTTCGTTAGCTGTGCTAGCAAGTGCATTTAAGGACTAATTTATGGATTACGATAGAATAATTGCTATAAACAACGATAGCGCCGTATATCGTCACGGCGACAAAAGTATAAAGGTTTTTATTCAAGAAAATCATTTTTCTAATGCGCTTGAAGAGGGATATAAAACTCAAAAGATTAAAACCTTAACCTCGTTAAATATTCCGCAAATTTATTCGGTTAATTTAAAAGATAAACAAGTTGAACTAGTAGCTGAATATATTGAGGGCGAAACTTTAGCTCAAAAATTAAAAAGTAATCCGTTAAGTGAACGAAATATAGTTTGTAAACTAATTGATCTTCAAAAAGAGATTAACTCTTATTCTTGTATTTTAAACGACGCGTTAAAACACTATAACAACGAAATAGATAAAAACGAGGCAGTATTATGTCACGGTGCATTAAATCTTGAAAGCGTGGTTGAAAGCCCAAACGGGAAATTATATCTTTTAAACTGGGAAAGTGCGTTTGAAGGGGATAAAAGGGTTGATTTTGCGCTTACTTACTATAGCCTGCTTTACAGTTCAAAGCAAACTGCTGAAATTTATTTTGAAGAATATGTTAAAGCGAACGGCGAAAAAAGAGAAAATCTTTTAAAAATAATGCCGTTTATATTGAAATATTTAATAAATCAATCAAAGGGTAATAAAAAATATTTTTATGCCCAATTATTAAAAGAATAAAAAAAAACAAAAATCGGCAAAAACAAAGCCGTAAAATAAGATAAAACTTAGGAGATATTAATATGAAAATTACCGTATGTATTGGAAGTTCTTGCCACATTAAGGGTTCAAGAGTAGTAGTTGAAGAATTACAAAAGCTTATTGCTGAACACAACCTTGGCGATAAAGTTGAACTTGAAGGTACTTTCTGTATGAATAATTGCCAACAAGGCGTTTGCGTTACCGTTGGTGAAGAATTTTTCTCGGTAACACCAGAGGGCGTAGAGGAATTTTTCCAAGAAGTTCTTAAGAGGGTTAACTAATGCTAATAGTACAAATTTGTGTGGGTTCTTCCTGCCATTTAAAGGGCGCGCCCGAAATAGTTTCTATGTTTCAAGCGGAAATTGAAAAAAACAAACTCGAAGAAGAAATTGTTTTAACGGGTTCTTTTTGTACAGGCAAATGCAATCGTTCGGGAGTAACTATAACCGTTAACGACGAGCACTATCCCGGTATAACAATTGAAAATTTTAGAGAGTTTTTTAACGAAAAAATTCTTAAAACGATTCAAGAAAATAGAGGTTAATTTATGAATTGCTTGACTTTGAAAAAATCAAACTGTAAAAACTGTTACAAATGTATAAGAAATTGTCCGGTAAAAGCCATTCGTTTTTCAGGGAACCAAGCGCATATTATAGGTAACGAATGTATTTTGTGTGGTCAGTGTTTCGTTGTATGCCCACAAAACGCAAAAGAAATAGTAAACGAAACAGAAAAAGCAAAAGTTCTTATTCAATCGGGCGAAAAGGTTATAGTAAGCCTTGCCCCTTCGTTTATTGCAAATTACGACAACGTAGGTATTGAATGCATGCGTGAAGGTCTTAAAAAATTAGGATTTTACGACGTTGAAGAAACAGCAATCGGTGCAACTATAGTTAAAACAGAATATGAAAATATGTTAAAAGAAGGAAATCACGATATTCTTATCACTTCTTGTTGTCATTCTGTAAATTTACTTATTCAAAAATATTTTCCCGAACAGTTGCAATATTTAGCTGACGTAATGTCGCCAATGCAAGCACATTGTTACGACATTAAAAAGCGTTATCCAGGCGCAAAAACAGTGTTTATCGGCCCTTGCGTTGCTAAAAAAGACGAAGCTAGCCACTACGAAGGATTGGTTGACGCAGTTTTAACCTACGAAGAGCTCACTAACTGGCTTGCAAGTGAAAAAATTCAATTAAGGCAAGACGTTGATGATTATCAAAAGTCAAAAGCAAGATTTTTCCCAACAACCGGTGGCGTTTTAAAAACTATGGCTCAGGACCTTAAGGATTATACCTATCTTGCAATCGACGGTACTGAAAACTGTATTGCCGCGCTTAACGATATTAAAAACGGTAAAATACATAAGTGTTTTATTGAAATGTCTTCTTGCGTGGGTAGTTGTGTAGGTGGTCCTGTAATGGAAAAATACCATAGAACGCCTATTCAATCTTACAATGCCGTTGCGCGTTACGCAGGTAGTGAAGATTTTGAAGTTGAACAACCCGAAAGCTTTGAACTTAGAAAGTTTTTTATGCCTATTGAACGCAGGTTGCATACTCCTTCGGAAGAAGAAATACAAGAAGTATTAAAACAAATGGGTAAAAATAAACCTTCAGATGAAATCAACTGTTCTTCTTGTGGATACCCAACGTGTAGAGACAAAGCGATTGCCATTATTCACGGCAAATCTGAAATTTCAATGTGTTTACCATTCCTTAAGGAAAAGGCAGAGAGTTTTTCAGATAGTATTATAAATAATACTCCTAACGGAATTTTGGTAGTGAACGATAAAC
This sequence comes from Christensenellaceae bacterium, assembly GCA_045589175.1. Taxonomy (GTDB): domain Bacteria; phylum Bacillota; class Clostridia; order Christensenellales; family Borkfalkiaceae; genus HGM11416. The sequence continues at coordinate 15,870 of JAZNFS010000055.1, read as the reverse complement.
TTGAAGTTCAGCAAATAAATATAGCGGCAAGAAAAATTCTTAACGTAAGATCGGCATACGACGTTTTGGGTGATCAAGTAGTAAGGATTTTAGACCCAAAGGTATTTATGCAAGTGCGTGACAGCCATAGAACTGTTAGAAATAAACGTTTATATCTTGCTGAATATAAAAAATACGTAGAACAAACCGTAGCTTTTGATAATGAAAGTAATTTGATTATATGTATTTTACGCGACGTAACCGACGAGGAAACCGAACGTATGAAAAAAGAAAGCATAAGTCAACATACGGTTGAAATTGCCGATAAAGTAGTAGAAAAACAAATGCGTATCGTTCAAGAAATAGCATCTCTTCTTGGTGAAACGGCTGCCGAAACCAAAATTGCGCTAACCAAACTTAAGGAGTCGATTATAGATGAATGATTTATGCGCTGATATTGGTTACAGAAGTATAAACCACGAAGGTGAGCTTCTTTGCGGTGACCATATTGAAATAGTTACACCGAACGAAAATTCTACCATTATAGTTTTGGCTGATGGGCTTGGTAGCGGGGTAAAAGCAAGTATTTTATCCACCCTTACGTCAAAGATAATTTCAACTATGATGGCAGAAGGCCTTTCTTTGGAAGATTGTGTTAAAACTATTGCGTGTACTTTACCTATTTGTTCGGTAAGAGGGGTTGCATATTCAACCTTTACGATAATTCATTTAGTTGACAACAGCGAAGCCGAAATAATTCAGTACGACAATCCACACGTTATTCTAATTAGAAATGGTTCAACTTATGAATTTAGCAAGCAAGAGATGAATATCGACGGCAAGCGAATTTATAAATCTAACGTAAAACTTTTAGAAGGTGACGTTTTTATCGCTATGAGCGACGGTTGTCCGCACGCTGGCATTGGTAGAATGTATAATTTTGGCTGGAAAAGGGAAGAAATTGCAGCCTTTATGGAACCTCTTTCAATAGTAGGATATACCGCAAAAACACTTTCAACCATACTTATTGACGAGGTTGATAAATTATACGCTCAAAAACCGGGCGATGATGCTACGGCTTGCGTTATAAGAATAAGAAAACGCGAACCTATGAATTTATTATTCGGACCACCGGCAAACAGAGAAGATAACGATAGAATGATGTCGCTATTCTTCTCGAAAGAGGGTAAGCATATCGTTTGTGGCGGTACAACTTCGGGAATTGTTTCAAAATATTTAAACAAGCCTATAAAAGCAAGCCTTTCCTTTGAAAAGTCGGACGTTCCGCCTATTGCGGAAATAGAAGGGGTTGATTTAGTTACCGAAGGAGTTATCACTATAAATAAAGTTTTAGAATATGCGCAAAATTATTTAGAGGATAATGAGAGTTATCAACAATGGAGTTTTAAGCGTGACGGGGCTTCGCTAATTTGTAGATTACTTTTTGAAGAAGCAACTGATATTAACTTTTTCGTGGGTAGAGCAATAAACCCTGCACACCAAAACCCAGAACTTCCTATCAATTTTAATATCAAGATGAACTTAGTAAAAGAACTTTCGGCTTGCCTTGAAAAGATGGGAAAAAGAATAAAAGTAAGTTATTTTTAAGGAATAGATATATATGAAAAAATTTGATACTAAAGTACAACATTTAAAATACAAAGTACTACGCGAAGTTGCACGCGAAGCGTGGAAGGATAACCTAATGCACACGATGATGGATATTCCTATGCGTTTAGTACCAGGAAAAGTACCTACAATGCGTTGTTGTGTTTATAAAGAAAGAGCAATTCTTGGCGAACGCATCAAGCTTGCTATGGGTGGGGATAAAAACAATCCAAACGTTATTGAAGTTATTGAAATTGCTTGTGACGAATGTCCTTCAGCAGGTTACGAAGTTAGTTCTGCTTGCCGTGGCTGTTTAGCACACCGCTGTGAAGACGTTTGTAAGCGTGGCGCTATAACTTTCGACCATAACCACGTTGCTCATATTGATAAAAATAAGTGTGTTGAATGTGGCGCATGTGCAAAGGTTTGCCCATATACTGCAATAATTAATCACAAACGTCCTTGTCAAAATGCTTGTAAGGTTAAAGCTATTAATATTAACGAAAATAAGGGCGCTGAAATAGATAACAGTAAATGTATTTCTTGTGGTGCTTGCGTATATCAATGTCCGTTTGGCGCGATTGCTGATAAATCTTTCATATTAGATATGATTGATATTATTAAAAAGAGCGAAAACAACACAAAATATAAAGTATATGCAATAGTAGCTCCTTCAATTTCAAGCCAATTTACTTATGCTAAACTTGGTCAAGTTATAACAGGTCTTAAAAAGATGGGCTTCTATACCGTAATCGAAGCTGCACTTGGCGCAGATATGGTTGCTTATGAAGAAAGCAAAGAACTTGCTGAAAAGGGATTTTTAACAAGTTCGTGCTGTCCTGCATTCGTTGATTTTATTCATAAAAATTTTCCATCGTTAACTCACTTAATTTCGCATAACCTATCGCCAATGGCTGCTCTTGCTAAATATATTAAGGGTAACGATAGTAATTGTAAGGTTGTATTTATCGGACCATGTACTGCAAAGAAAATGGAATTCCAAAAAGATGGCGTTAACGAATACGTTGACTGCGTAATCACTTTTGAAGAACTTCAAGCCCTTTACGACAGCTTAGATATGGATATTTCAACCTTAGAAGAAGGCGTGCTTGATAACGCTTCATACTATGGCAGAATTTTTGCTCGTAGTGGCGGTTTATCTGATGCAGTTGCTCAAGCGATTAAGGAACAAAATATTGATTTTGAAGCAAAACCTATCGTTTGTGACGGTATTGAAGCTTGTAAGATGGCGTTACTTCGTAAGAGTAAAAACGTGCTTGACGCTAACTTTATTGAAGGTATGGCTTGTATGAACGGTTGTATCGGTGGCGCAGGTTGTTTAACTCACGGCGAAAAGAATAAGGCAGAAGTTGATAAATACGGCAGGGAAGCTTTAGAAAAGAATATTGGCGACGCTATTTCAGTTTTAAAATAGGCTTTTTATAATAGGTAGTTAAAAAATAAACTTTTAAAACTGCTAATAATCGTTTGCGTATTATTGAACTTATGTGTTATAATAAATTAGTTGGAAATAAAAAATAAAATATAAAATAAAAAAATTTAAGAGGTAAAAATGAAAAATCTTGATTTAACTAAGTACGGCATTTCTGGCGTAACCGAAATCGTTCACAACCCTTCATACGAAGAATTATTCGTTGCTGAAACCGATCCATCTTTAACAGGTTTTGAAAAGGGTCAAGAAACTGAACTTGGCGCTGTTAACGTAATGACTGGTATTTACACAGGTCGTTCTCCTAAAGACAAATTTATCGTTATGGACGAAAATTCAAAGGATACACTTTGGTGGACTTCTGATGAATTTAAGAACGACAACCACCCATGTAGCGAAGAAACTTGGAAGGCTGTTAAAGAACTTGCTGTAAACGAACTTTGCAATAAGAAATTATACGTTATGGACGTTTTCTGCGGTGCTAACAAAGATAGCCGTATGGCAATCCGTTTCATTATGGAAGTTGCTTGGCAAGCTCACTTTGTTAAAAATATGTTCATCAACCCAACTGCTGAAGAACTTGAAAACTTTGAGCCAGATTTCGTTTGCTACAACGCTTCAAAGGCTAAAGTTGAAAACTATAAAGAATTAGGCTTAAACAGCGAAACTGCAGTTGTATTCAACATTACTTCACGCGAACAAGTTATTTTAAACACTTGGTACGGTGGCGAAATGAAGAAGGGTATGTTCTCAATGATGAACTACTACTTACCATTAAACGGTATGGCTTCAATGCACTGTTCAGCTAACACAGATATGAACGGTGAAAACACAGCTTTATTCTTTGGTTTATCAGGTACTGGTAAAACTACTCTTTCAACCGATCCTAAGCGTCTTTTAATTGGTGACGACGAACACGGTTGGGATGATAACGGCGTATTCAACTTTGAAGGTGGATGCTACGCAAAAGTTATTAACCTTGATAAAGAATCTGAACCAGATATTTATAAAGCAATTAAGAGAAACGCTCTTTTAGAAAACGTTACCGTTGATGAAAAAGGCGTTTGTAACTTTGCTGACGGTTCAGTTACAGAAAATACACGTGTTTCTTACCCAATTAGCCACATTGAAAAGATTGTTCGCCCTGTTTCAGCTGCTCCAGATGCTAAGAACGTTATCTTCTTATCTGCAGACGCATTCGGCGTACTTCCTCCTGTTTCAATTCTTACTCCTGAACAAGCTCAATACTACTTCTTATCTGGTTTCACTTCTAAGTTAGCAGGTACTGAACGTGGTATCACTGAACCAACTCCTACTTTCTCTGCATGCTTCGGTCAAGCTTTCCTTGAACTTCACCCAACTAAATATGCTGAAGAATTAGTTAAGAAAATGGAAAAGAGCGGTGCTAAGGCTTACCTTGTTAACACTGGTTGGAACGGTACTGGTAAGAGAATTTCTATTAAAGATACTCGTGGTATTATCGATGCTATCTTAAACGGCTCTATTTTAGAAGCTGAAACAAAAGTTATTCCTCACTTCAACTTAGCTGTTCCTACAGCTCTTCCAGGTGTTGATACTAACATTTTAGATCCAAGAGATACTTATGCTGATCCAGCAATTTGGGAAGAAAAAGCTAAAGACTTAGCTGGCAGATTCGTTAAGAACTTTGTTAAATACACTGGTAACGATGCTGGTAAGGCTCTTGTAGAAGCTGGTCCTAAAGCTTAATTTAAAGGATTATAGATTAAAATAAATAACAAGGGGAGTGCTTTCGCAAGCACTCCCTTTTTATGTGGCAAAATAAAAAATGGAGCACTTTATAAGTTCTCCATTTTAATATAATGGTCATACTGAGCGCAAGTCGAAGCATCTCGCTTGAGCTATACGAAAGCAATATAAAAACACACCGAAAGCGCAGTTAATCGCGCTATAGGCGTGTTTTTTTCGTGTTTTTTAGCTTGTATAGGAAATATATTAATAAAAAATAAATATTATTAATAAAATTCTTCCATAAATTTTGCATGCAAAATCATCCATTCTTCGTTAAATAGTTTATTGTCGTCTATTAATTGATGTGCTTTCAATCTATATGATGATTTTTTATAATCAATAATTGCTCCAGCTTGTGGATCATCGCTACCAGAGTATTTATAAAATGGAGCAACTAAATCAAAATGAGCAATCATTTGATCGCCAGCTGCAATAAATGTAAAAAAATTTAATATATGTTTCTCTTGCTTTTTTTGAAATGCGTTATAAATAATTTTTACATAATAATATTCATCTTCCGTAAGAAAATTTTTTGCATCAGCTAGATTTACAAGACCGAAAGCCATTTCTGCAACAGAAAACTCTTCTGTCTCTCCTAAATTTGTCTTTATTTTTTCCATTCTTCTTAAAAAATCAAAAGCCTTTACTCGATCAGATAAATAAGATTGATTTTTTTGACTAGATGAAAAATTTTGCTTTGATTGCACATTGTTCTTCAAGTAGCTTGATATCAAGCCACAACAAATTAGTAATAAGGCAACTACCAGCCCTATAAGTCCTATAGAACTATGTTGAGCAATAAATCCACCGAGAGAAACGCCAAACGCTACCATAATGAAAAAGTAAATCATAATATTTCCCCAAAAAAGATATATTAATATTATATGGAACATTTTGTTCTAAGTCAAGCATTTTGGAACTATTTGTTCTAAAATAATAGTATGAAAAATAAATTTATGGAACAATTAAAATTATTAAGGTTGGAAAATAATCTTTCAAGGGCAAGTTTAGCGGAACAATTAAACGTTTCGATTAGACTTATTTCTTATTGGGAAAATGGCAAGCGTGAATGTGATTTTGATATGTTAATTAAAATTGCAGATATTTTTTCTGTCAGTATAGATTTTTTATTAGGACGAAAAGATTATTAAAACTAAATAAAAATTTATTGTTTGTTTAGCATAGATAAAATATGTAAATTTTTAGAGCAAAGCAATATTTATTGTAAAAATGGAAAAAAATAAAACACACCTAAAATGCTTGTTAATCGCGATATAGGTGTGTTTTTTTGTTGTTTTATTTATGTGATGCCTTTTCCTTCCGTCACGCTAAAGCATGACACCTTCCTCCCAGAGGAAGGCTTAGTGAAAAATTAAAAAATTAACACTTGGAACAACATATAATATTAAGAGAATTTTATTTAGATTAACAATATTAGCATAATAGAATCCTTCAGAGAGGGAGCTGGCGCGTATGCGCCTGAGGGAGAATGGCTTTTTTGTTTTTTTGCCACGCGCACGCGGTCTACTATTATGCTGAGCGATAGCCGAAAAGTATTATCGGTAAATAAAATTATTTATAACCTTATTAAAAATATAATTCACAATACTTGGTTAAAGTTTTTAAAAGGGTTATATATTTAAAAGGGTCGTTTATAAGTAGGTGGTTAGAGTTTGGTAAACTAATATATTCATATGGCACGCCAAATTCTTCAAAACGCTCAATTAAGGTTTGAGCGTTGGCTGGGGTTACTAAATCATCTTTTTCGCCATACATAAAAATCGATGGCACGCTGTTTTCGGTAACGTAATAGGCAGGGGATATCTCTTGTAAAATTTGCTGAGCTTCGCCATTTAAAAACATTTCATCAGTAAGCTGTTTGCCCGATAATCTTTCGCCTATTATCTTTAAAGTATCTTCGCTCCAAGCCTTTTGACTAAAATCGGCAGGCCCTGCAAGGCTTGCGGTAAAAGCAATTTCTAGCGGAGCATTTTGTGCGTTTGCATAAGAATATAGCATAGCAAGGTGTGCGCCGGCAGAATATCCAGCCATTGCTACTTTGTTTATTGTAATTTGCTTTTGCGCACAATAATCGGCAACCTTTGTTATTGCCTTTGAAATTTGCTCTATAACCGTTTGAACAGTGTAGGTTTGGGCATTTTCCTCGCTAAAAAGTGTGTAATTTATGTTTGCGCAAATGTAACCGTTAGTGCTAATAGCTAAACAACGCAAATGTTCGTCTGCTTTATCGCCACCCGTCCACGAGCCACCGTGTAAAAATATAATGCAACCGTTACTACCTTTTTTGTTTAGCTTTTTAGGGATATAAATATCCATTCTTTCTTCGGGTAGTTCGCCGTAAGCTATATCTTCGTATTTTGTAGAAGTAAGATTTAACTTTACCCACGTGCCTAATACTATTAATGTTAAAGCGCATAGCGTTACCGCAAGTATTTTAAAAAATTTTTTCATATTATTTCTTTATTATAATGTATTATTTTAAGCCATAAAATGCGCAGTTAATCGCGCTATAGGCGTGTTTTTTGATGTTTGTTGTTTTATTTTAATTAGTTTTTTTTGCGCTTTTGCCATGAAATTTGGCTAATAACAAAAGTGACGGCAATAAACAATAATTAGAAAAGGGCTTATTTTATTGTTTTAATAAAAGCTTTAACTCTTTAGTAATATGGCTAGCCATGCTAATAAAACCGCTGTCGCCTGGGTGAATATTATCGGCAAAGGCGGTGTTTTTTACGCTTTTTAGCATTTGCTTGCCCGAAATTAAGCGCACCAATTTATCACCACTTTTTATTGCGTTATTATATGTTTTTTTCAATAACGGCAAAGGCTTGTTTTCTTCTTTTAAAAGGTGGTTTGGAATTAAAAAATTTTTGTCAATCGCCGCGGCGTCTTTTAAAGGCATACTGTTTAACTTCCTTTTTTTATGTTATATAAGTAAGTTTTGTAAGGCTAAAAAATGGTTATTTAATTTCTAATTCTATATAAATGCCAAAATGGTCGGAAGGGTATTTGTTTTCAACAACTTCGTCGATAATTTTAAAGGTTATTGGCGTAATGTTTTTATCAATAAAACAATAATCGATATGTTGATTTAAATCAACCTGAGGATTATACGCGTGATAGGTTGAGCGCCTATCGTTTATGGTAAGTGCGTTTGCATCAGAAAATTCTTTAACCATTTCGCCGTATTGCACTGTTGAGGGAATCATATTAAAATCGCCCGTTATTAAAGTTGGGTAATTAGAAACGGTTTTTGTGTATTTTTGAACAAGATGTACACTTTTTATTTGATTTTGCTCGCCAAAACCGAAATGCGTGTTGAACAAAGTGAATATTTTACCGCTTGCTTTGTCCTTAAGGATAGCATACAAGCAAATGCGGTTGTGGGGGTAAATGTCCCATCCGCCCGACATAACTTCGGGTGTGTCCGAAAGCCAAAAATAGCCACGATTTAAACACTCGAATTTTTCTTTTTTCCAAAGAATTGGTGGTGATTCGCGCCAGCCTTTATCGGTGCGATATTTGTTAAAAAATTCGTATTCATCACCAAAGTAAGAAGGAATAAACTCTTCCCACGCGGGCGTGAATTCTTGAAATGAAATTATATCGGCATTATAAGGCTTTACTACCTTTGCAAGGCGTGGTGCTCTTTCAGAAATGCTATGCCCGTTTGGGTCATCTACCGATCTAATATTAAAACTAATTACTTTTAAAAGCATAATCTACGTGGTCTCCATTTGTTGTTGCTTTTATTATAACATATTTTAAAAATTAGTCAATATAAATAGGGTAATTATATTAAATGACTAAATAAAAAAAACGACAGGGGGTGAGCCTGTCGTTTGTAATTAGTGGGGCTATAAGTGCGTAAAACGCACTTTTGTAGTTTTTTGCTTGCAATAAGCCTTGTTTTTTTGTTTGTTATTCTGCCGTAATAACCATTTCTTGTTTTGTTATTGGGTGAATAAATTTTAACTCTTTAGCGTGCAGGGTGTAGGTTTGTCCCTCTATCTTTTCGCCATATAAACCGTCGGCAAAAAGTGGTAATCCTATGCTTGATAAATGCACTCTTATTTGGTGCGTTCTGCCAGTATGTAGTATTACGTTTATTATGCTTTTTCCATCATTCAACTTTTTTTCTAACGTGCATTCGGATTTTGCATACTTTCCATCTTGCGCACACGTTCTTTTCATTGAATTTGGGCTTGAACGCTTTATTGGTTTTTCTATTATAAAACGTTCACTAGGTACTTTGCCAACAACTAAAGCAGAATAAGTTTTTTGCATTTTTCCTTCTTTTATCTGCGTGCTAAGCAAACTTGCTGTAAATGCGTCTTTTGCGATAAGAACTATGCCCGAAGTGTCGCGGTCTAATCGGTTTACCGCCCTAAAAGTAAAGGGGTGTGGCAAAAAATATCCGCAAACTATTTGTTCTAACGATAGTGTTTGATTGCGGAATGAAGAGTGGGTTAACATTCCCTTGGGTTTATTAACGGCTAATAAATATTGATCTTCGTAAACAACTTCAAGTGGCGCTTTTATTGGTAATATATGTGGATTTGGCGCATCCGGTGGCAAAACCATTTTAACTTCGTCGCCAAAGCTAATTTTATTGTTGGCGTTTTTTAACAGTTTACCGTTGATAAAAATTCCCCCAAACTTAACCTTTTTTAGTATCTCGTCTGAAACGCCCTTTCCGCTTAAAAAATCCAACGGTTTTATACTATTAAATTGTTGGTCTACAACAAAAATAAACTCTTTCATATTGGTATTATAGCATATAATAGCATTTTTTTCAATTCTTTATGAAAGTTGTTTCAATTAAAATTTTTTTACAAAAAACACACCATAGTAGAGTGTGCTTTTGTTTTTTTTCCTATATGTGCGTAAAACGAACAATTTTTACGCTCTTTTTATTATAAAATTAAGGGCAGGGCACAAAGCCCCACCCTATAAGGTTTTCTATTAAAGTTTACAATTCCCGCCCTAAAAAGCAAAACAGTGAACGTTATTTTTGTTCATTATTTTCTTTTGTTTTTACTTCATTTTCTACTGCAATCGGTTTATCTATAATCAGAACATTGCTCTTCATTGATTCAAATAAAGTATTGGGAACGGTCGAACTGCTGGAATTAAACTGAGTTGCATTACTTGATACGTTTGAAATATATGAATACTTAGTTACTAACATCTTTTTCCCACCCCTCAAAAATTCTATTATCGTTTATTTGTTGATTAGGCATACCTATTTGCATTATTATTTTTTGCAACGTTCCTTTAGATACGAATTGTTCTCTACCATAATCTATGCTGTCCAAAATAATCCTAATATATTCGTATGATTTGGAATTAGATTCTGCTAATTCTATTATCGGATTATATGGGATTTTTAATAACAATTCTTCACAGATAATGTTATACCATTGGTTAATTAATTTATTCAATTCTTCATCAGCCAACTCAACATTTAATCCGAGTTGTTTCGCCTCTTTGAAACTAATTGAATAATCATGGCTTCCCGAATCACTACATAAAAAATTTACTATACTTTTAATTTGCTTTTTTGAGCAATTTTGATATGCAAGTAATTTTTCCGCAATCATTTTGATTTGCCCTTGTCTTCTATAAACATCTCCTATCAATAAAGGATTCAATGTTTCTGACAACTTAAGAAACGCTTGTATCAAATCTTTAGATGAAGATATTTTTAATTCTTTTTTAGCTAAATTAAAATACCCTTTAACAGATTCAACACTGGTTGGCAATGATATTTCCTGTCCATTTATTTTTACTTTTGTACCTAATGGACTATTTAATGAGGGGTCTATTGGTCCTAATGTTGATTGATGTGTTAATATTATTCGATTTGCACCCAGACACATAATCGTTCCAGCGCTCCTTGCCTTTCTTGGAACAATTATTTCAAGTTCGTCACAATATTCTCTGATTAGATTAACAATATTCCACGTTGCCATTGTATCTCCACCAAGAGTATATAAAATGAGTGTAATTTTTTTAGTTTTACCTATGGTTTCTAAGTGATTGCCAAAAATATCAACAACATCAGAACCAATTTGCGTTTCCATATTTGTTCTATTGCCTGTAACGTATGCAATTACTTTTGAATTACGCAACTTTTCTATTTTTTTATAAATGTCAATTAATTGTTTTTGCATTTTTTCTCCTTTGTAAAGAGTATTTTTTAGATTATTAATAGAAATTTTATTGTAGCTATTTTTATAATTATAATGTTTAACCTTATTTTAAATCATCCAATGCTTTTCGCATACTTACAGCAAGAGCTTTTGCCATTAATACAGGGATAGCATCGCCGACTTGTTCATATTTATCCTGAAGAGGGTCGCTATGGAACTTAACATAAGGTCCATTAATGTAATACCAGTCCGGGAAAGCCTGCAATCTTGCTACTTCTCTTGGAGTGGGTTGCCTATCAAAAACAGGATGAATCATTTCATCCAAACAGTGCGATGTAACAGTATAACTAGGTTCTTCAGGCTTTAATCTTCTGTTTCTAGAAGCATAAATCTTATTAGGGAAAACTTCCTTAACTAAATCTTCTTTACCCTCAGCAATTAGTCTATCAACAGCTGATTGCATGCCTTCGCCTTGTTTGATTTCATGCAATCTTCTTACCATTCTTTGATTGTGGTTTAACGCTTTGTGAAATGTTACGACATTAGGCGAATAGCTTTGATTTCCACAATGAGTTGCATCAAAAATAAACTTATAATAGTTATATGCCCCCTCCGTTATTAAGCCGTTTTTATAATCTTCTTCATATGTGGGATAATAAGGCATCATTTCATAGCCTTCGCCACTCTTAATAGGTGGTAGATATCTAAATGCATCTTCTACGGTAACATAATCATATTTTCTACCAGGTCCGTGTGTTTTTTCGGGATAAACAAACGGATTTTCTTTATATTTACTACTACAGCCAACAATAAAGATTCTTTCTCTTTTTTGGGGTGTACCATAATCTGCTGCAACGCATTTATAGTCTGCAACATTTTTACTTGCAATTCGGTAGAAAACACCTGTTTTTTCATTTACTCTTTCAAACTCGTTAAATACGTATTCTATTTGTCCACCTTTTTTACCATCTCTTTTTTTGGTAAGTAATCCAGGCACATTTTCGAACAAAGTAAAGTTTGCCCTTACTGCGTGAGCAATTCTAAGAATATTAGAGAATAAGTCATTGCGGTCATCTACCTCAAGACGCTTTCCTGCCATAGAAAAACTTTCACAGGGTGCGCCACCGGTGACAACATCAACCGTATCTTCGCCAAACTTTTTCTTCAATATTTCGCGAACCATTTCATCTGAAACTTTATTAATGTCTCCATGAATCAAACAAGTTCTTTTATTCTTTACAAGGATATTTTCCAAATGCCCAAGATTATCTAAAAGGTCTTGCAACTTATAGATTTCTGCATTATGGGATTTAGCATATGTTTCAACCGTAGTATCGCTCCATTCTACAGCGATTCTCGGCACAAATCCTTCGCTAATAAATCCCGTACAAAGTCCGCCAGGACCGGAAAACAAATCAATATAAGTATATTCTTTCATTATTTTGTCTCCTTAAGAACCCTGTGCATTGCCAATTCGCAATAATCAAGTTCTTTGTCTATTCCTATTCCATTTCGATTATTTTGTTTTGCAGCTATAACTGTCGAACCACTCCCCATAAATGGGTCTAAAACCGTATCTCCTACAAAACTAAAAAGCTTAATACAACGTTTTGGTAATTCAACAGGGAACGGAGCAGGATGTCCAATTTTTCTTTTGCTTTCGCCCTTAAACGTCCATACGCCATTTGTCCAAGATATAAATTCTTCGCGTTTAATATCTGACTTTTTGCTACCGCTTGTTTTTTTCCATTTGTCTTTATACAAAAGTACAATTAACTCAACTGGGGCAATAACATAAGGACAAGATGCACTCAACCAAGAACCCCAAGCAGAACTTTTAGAGATATTTCCTTCATTCCAAATAACAGTGGAATGGTACTTAAATCCGACTTTTTTTGCTATTTCAATTATATCTGCTCCAACACTTTGATGTCCACCTTTGTTCTTATCCAAAGGGATGTTTAAGCACATACGCCCATCATTTTTTAACCACTTTAAGCAACGTTTTAACCACGATTTAGTGAACTTTAAGTATTCATCATATGGTTGGGCATCATTGTGTGATTTATATTCAATATCTAAGTTGTAGGGCGGAGATGTCACAATCAAGTCAATGCTTTCTTCGGCTATTAGTCTCGTTGTTAAAGTATCTGCATAAAGAATCTTAGCATTTTCTTCTTCAAAATAAATTCTGTTTCTCATTATGTTATATATTATACTATAAAATGTGTCTTATAGTCAACAATTTATGCCTTGAATTGAATTTTTCTTCCGCCAGAACCAGAAGCGTATGTCCAAGAAAGCCCTGTGCCAAAACCACCGCTTCTAATTTTGCCGTTTTTATCTTTCATTGTTAAATCTATATATTCATCAATAGTATAAATTGAGTGAGCTTGATAATGTAATTCGCCTTTGTCAACCTTAATATTAAACCTATCTTTTGGTTTGCATATTTTAAACTTAACTAAAAGTTTTGGGAAAACAACATTATCTGTATCTTTTTCTGGGCTTCCAGTGATTGCCCAACGAACTAAATTCCTTGCATAAGGCTGTAGAAGATTTTTTAGCTCTGTCTTTTCGGATTCAGTTAAGCCTTTAGCTGATTTTGCGACTTGGAATTTTCTCATAAGTTCTCTAATTCGAGCATTATCAATTCCAGCTTCATCGCAAATTGTATCAATGTCAAATTCTGCAACGGCAACTTTACGGACATATGATTGTTTGCTACTTATAGGAAGTTTGAATTCTTTTCCGTCAATATATGTAATAGTTGCTATCACATCCGTTTTTGCATTGCCGTGCGTTTTTCTATGAGGAACAATATTGCTTGCTGTAATTTCCTTTATATTTGAAATATTTTCTATTTTTGCTTTTATCAACAGAGTTTGAAAAATGTCAAATTCAACACTATTTATATTTTTACCATTTTGTAGAGCAGAAAGAAAGTCTTTATTTGTAAAAATTGATATACAAAATTCCTCATAAACATCCCCTAATTTATCATGAACTTTTCCATATGGTAAATTGGCAATATCATATTTTTCATAAAGTTTTTCTAATAATGGCGTATTCATATATTTTCTCCTATTAAAAATCAAAAAAATCTTTAAGCGTTACCTTAAGTGCGGTAGCAAGTTTTTCAATGTTTACTATCGAAATGTTTCTTCTTCCACACTCAACGCTTGTAATATAAGTTCTATCAAGCTCTGCAATATCTGCCAATTCTTCTTGGCTAATACCTAGCTTATTGCGAAGTTCTTTAACTCGTTTTCCAACTAAAATTTTGATATCCATAATATTCTCCTTATGCGATAATAATATTATATTAAAAAGTGACTTTTTTCACAACGGACTATAAGTCACATAACAGCTAATATAAGTATTTTCTATAGATAAATTTGAGCATTCACCCTAATTACCCATAAGTTCCCTTAAATACCCTACGTGAGTGTAGGCGTGTGCTTGTCTTGATACAAGTCGGCTTGCTTTCGACGGCATAAACCGCCGCTAAAAAGAATAAGAGCCAACCCATAAAAGATTGACTCTTTTTATCAAAAATTACTTATATAATTTGTTTATTAAGTTTCTAAGACCAATAGGCAACATTTTGCGTGCTTCATACTTAAATCGTTCCAAATTCATAGGTGACAATTTATTGATTGCATCGCTCATATCTTTGCAAGCCTTAGAAAAATCAAAGTGAAATTTTTGATATTCTCGTTCTAATTCTTCGTTAGTCATTTTTATTTCCTCCTATTATTAGATTTGTGAAGGAGATTTATATGTACTATTAGAAGGCTTTGAACAACGGTTTGGATTTGGCTTGTTTATATTTTAGCATATTTGTAAAAAAAATGCAAGCAAAAAACCTAAAACTTACACTAAACTGTGTTCGTTTTAGGTTTTTCTGGTGACCCCTACGAGACTCGAACTCGTGTTACCGCCGTGAAAGGGCGATGTCTTGACCGCTTGACCAAGGGGCCGATATTTTTCGGCATGATGCCGAACTGTTGTTTGTTCATACCGAAAAAATGGTAGCGGCGGTCAGATTCGAACCAACGACCTGCCGGGTATGAACCGGCCGCTATAACCAGCTAAGCTACGCCGCCATATGCAGTCTTTTTTATAAAAGAAAGCCAAAAAACTGGTTGCGGAGGCGGGACTTGAACCACACGACCTTCGGGTTATGAGCCCGACGAGCTACCAACTGCTCCACTCCGCGTCGATTTAATGCTTGATTATTCTATATTATATTTGAAATTTTGTCAACTGTTTTTTATGGGTTTTTGCAATTTTTTTAAAATATTTTATTTTTTCAGTTTTTCACGCTAAATTTTACGCCCCGTGTTAAATATTTTTTTGCAACCCACTATTAAAAATTAGACTTATATTTTTTTATATGCTATAATTTTGCTATGTTAAACGCATCACTTTTTGCAAATAAAAAAACTGTTGCGGTTGCGCTTTCGGGCGGAAAAGATTCGGTTTTTTTGTTGCACCTTTTAATTAGTAAACGCCAAGAACTTAATATCACGGTTAAAGCCGTTAACGTCGAACACGGCATTAGGGGGCAAAATTCGGTTAGCGACTCCCTGTTTGTTAAACGCCTTTGCGAGCATTTACAAATAGAACTTAAAACCTATTCGGTAAACGCGCCCTTACATGCCAAAAACAACGGTTTAAGCCTTGAAAATAGCGCGCGCATTTTACGCTATGAATGTTTTAATAACGCCGTTATAAGCGGATTTTGCGACTGCGTTGCAACAGCCCACCACCAAAGCGACAACGTTGAAACAATGCTTTTAAACTTTTTAAGAGGAAGTTCGATTTCGGGGCTTTGCGGAATTCCAAGTCAAAGCGAAAACCAAAAGATTATTCGCCCCATTT
>JAZNFS010000054.1:0-36686 GCA_045589175.1 Christensenellaceae bacterium | reverse complement strand
TGAAATTAGTAAAGCAAAAAATGTTTTATCAAATGTAGTGATACAAAGTAATAAAATATTAAGTGAAAAAGATGCATCTGAAGAAGTAAAAAAAGAAGCACGAGATAAAATTTTAGAAACAAATTCATTATTGGAAGAGTTAAATGAAATTGAACAACGAGCTTGTGAACAAGAGACCAAAATTAATAAATTATTAAAGCCAATTAGAAGATATGAATTGAACAAAGACATTACAATTTCTTTTGTCGGGATCATGTTCTTTTTAATTGTTTATGGATATGGTGTAAAATTTTTCAACCCACAAAGATCAATACCTTACTTGATTGCAAATATAATAATTTTAACTTTATTCTTTTTTTGGAAATTGTATTATTGGTTATATTATTGTAAGCAAATCGAAGCAACATCGCAAATGTATATAATAACACTAAGTCTAAAATTAACAAATGCGTTGCTATTAATGTACATTCCGTATTATTCCTTATGTTATTGTTTGAATTTAACGGAAGCCTTTAGTGTAACTCCGCTGATAGTTATTATTTCATTTAAATTAGGTATATTTATATATGATTTGTTTTTAACATCAAATCTGTTTGATACTATTGATAATACAATAGCACTATTTATAAGTGGTTTATTAGTGTTTGTTTTAATAGCAATTGGAATAAATAATCAATTATTGTTGTTAATTTCCAAGGTTTTAATGGTTGCTATTTCAGTTTTATTAACTACTTTAATGTTGAAAAAATGTTTATTGGATGAAATTTCATTAAAGGGCGTTTTACCTATATTGTATTTCACAATTCTATTATTTTTAACTATTTTAATATCTTGTTTAACAATACATTTAATAACTTGGAACAAGGCAAATATAGAACAACCATTATATGAATCCGTTATGGGTATATATGCGGCCGTCATAGGGGGAGCAATAACACTAGGTGGTGTTGCTTGGACTATTCAAGATGGGAATAGAAAAAGAAAAGAAGAATTAGAGCGCGTTGAAAACGAAAGAAAAGAAGAAGAAAGAAAAAAACTTGTTCCTTATACTAAGTTGGAAAGAATATCGAACTCTACTTCCACAGTAGAGGCATATATAGAACAACAGGTTAAATTTGATGATGAGCAAACTTTTGTAAAAATTGAAAATGACACGTCTTGTTTAATAGATATTGCATTTTTTAGCATAAGGAATATTTCTAACTATAATTATATATTAGTTGGTATTTGTTTAGATGGTGTAGCGTTTAAATTTAAAAATCAGGCTATTTTAAGTTCTAATGAAGTTTGTTCAGTTGTAACCAATAGAAATACTCCTGTTGTTTTTGCTAAACCGATAGAAAAGATAAGTCTTCTATTAACGGATATATTAGGTAATAAATATGAATTAATGTGTGAATTTACGAATGAAATTGAAGATCTTCCATGCGAACAAACAACATTAAAAAACAAGAAATATACACTATGGAGATATACATACTTCATTGAAAATATTTCCTTACCAAATCTAATTGAATAATAAAACAAAAGCTGATGGTTTGGTTGTAATCATCAGCTTAATTTTTTATATGGATTTAATTTTTCTTTTGTACTTATAATAACTATTCCTAGAACAGCCGCAAAGTTTTATAACATCGGCATCATCTAAAGTTCCACCAAAGTCTTTAGAGTGCTTTTGAATGATGGATTTACAGTCAATAGATTTTTTGGTGGTAAGGGTACTGCCTTGGGCTAAACCGATTTGTGTTCCATTTCGTTTGGCTTCGCGAATGCATTGACTAATTCTAGAGTGAAGATCTGAAACTTCTTTTTCAGATTGCTCAAAGGCTGTTTTGATTTGTTCTTCAGCAAGGGCCATAAGAAAGTTGTTAATAAGTTTGATGTTGCCTTTGAAGAAGTTATCAACTGTTTCATTTCCAGTTTCAACGTTTACGTTAAGTAGGTTGTTTCTAGTGGAATCTTACGACTCATACGTGAGACACTATTAAAAACGATGGTGTCTTCTTTTTTTATTTGGTTCATGAGTTTATCCCAGTGTGGGCGATTTTGCGCTACCTAAAGTGCACAAGATGCTTATTGCGTTATTTTTTAAAAGCAAGTTTTTGATTTGTTATCATATTAAGTTTTTTCATTATAAAAAACCTCCCCAAAAAGCGTAAAAAAATATACACATCATAGGCAAAAGCCCAAAAATGATGTGTATATGTTTTTTTATGGGGATTTTTTAAAAATAAGAATTTTACGGTTTTTAAATAAAAATCATAACTCAATAAAATATGCGCCTAAAGGCGATGACACAACAACTGGTTGATTTGCTTAAAAATAGTATATGTTAAAAGATAAATCCAAAAGAAGCTTTAAATGCAAGCAAGAGCAGGCATTTGTGATTTTTACAAGGGGGCGTACTTGCTGTACGTGGGAATTGTAAAAAATTACAAATAACGAACTATTGCGCAGTGTGTAAAGTTTCTTTTATCAACTAGAGGTTGTGGAAGAGTCAGAATAAAAAAGTCTTGCTAATCGTGTTATAGCAAGACTTTTTGTGTTTTTAGTTAAGTTTTAATTGAATTATTTGCTAGCTTCTTCGATAGCAACTGAAACGGCAACTGAAGCACCAACCATTGGGTTGTTACCCATACCGATTAAACCCATCATCTCAACGTGAGCTGGAACTGAAGAGCTACCAGCGAATTGAGCGTCTGAGTGCATTCTACCTAAAGTATCAGTAAAGCCATAAGAAGCAGGACCTGCAGCCATGTTATCTGGGTGAAGAGTTCTACCAGTACCGCCACCTGAAGCAACAGAGAAGTACTTTTTGCCTTCGTCAACGCAAGCTTTCTTATAAGTTCCAGCAACTGGGTGTTGGAATCTTGTTGGGTTAGTTGAGTTACCAGTAATAGAAACGTCAACTTTTTCGTGTTGCATAATAGCAACGCCTTCAGAAACGTCGTCACAACCGTAGCAACGAACTTTTGCTCTTTCGCCATCGCTGTAAGGAGTTTCGCTAACGATAGCAAGTTTACCAGTGTGGTAATCATACTTAGTTTGAACGTAAGTGAAACCGTTAATACGGCTAATGATAAATGCAGCGTCTTTACCTAAACCGTTAAGAATAACTTGTAAAGGTTCTTTTCTAACTTTGTTAGCGCTTCTTGCAATACCGATAGCACCTTCAGCAGCAGCAAAACTTTCGTGACCTGCTAAGAAGCAGAAGCATTTAGTGCTTTCAGAAAGTAACATTGCGGCAAGGTTACCGTGACCGATACCAACCTTTCTTTGGTCGGCAACAGAGCCAGGAATACAGAATGCTTGTAAGCCAACGCCTAAAAGTTCAGCAGCGGCAGCAGCAGTAGTAACGCCTTTTTTAAATGCGATTGCAGCGCCTAAAGTATAAGCCCAAACAGCGTTTTCAAACGCGATTGGTTGAATACCTTTAACAAGTGCGGCAACGTCAACGCCCTTAGCTAAGCAAATATCTCTTGCTTCTTCTAAATCCTTAATGCCGTATTCAGCAAGGCAAGCGTTAATTTGATTTATTCTTCTATCATATCCTTCAAAAGTAATACTCATTTTCTCTTACCTCCCAATTACGCCTTACGTGGATCGATAACCTTAACAGCGCTATCAAATCTACCATATTTACCAGAAGCCTTTTCAAAAGCTTCGTTAGGTGACATACCTTTACCGATAAAGTCCATCATTTTGCCAAGGCTAACGAATTCGTAACCGATAATTTGATTGTTTTCGTCAAGACCGATATTTTTAACGTAACCTTCAGCCATTTCTAAGTATCTTGGGCCTTTTTCTTTAGTAGAGTACATAGTACCAACTTGTGAACGTAAGCCTTTACCTAAGTCTTCAAGACCTGCGCCAACAACTAAACCGTCGTCAGAGAAAGCAGATTGAGTTCTGCCGTAAACGATTTGTAAGAATAGTTCGCGCATAGCTGTGTTAATAGCGTCGCAAACAAGGTCGGTATTTAAAGCTTCTAAAATAGTTTTGCCTGGTAAAATTTCTGAAGCCATTGCTGCAGAGTGAGTCATACCAGAACAGCCGATAGTTTCAACCAAAGCTTCTTCGATAATACCCTTTTTAACGTTTAAAGTAAGTTTGCATGCGCCTTGTTGTGGTGCACACCAACCAACACCGTGTGTGAAACCGCTAATATCGCTAATTTCGCGTGACTGTACCCATTTACCTTCTTCAGGAATTGGGGCTGGTCCGTGGTTAGGGCCTTTTTTAACGCATAGCATATGTTCAACTTCTCTTGAATATTGCATTTTGTTATCCTCCAATTTGCGTTATAATTTTTATTTTACCTTGTGATTATATCACAATTTTATTTATTTTACAATCTTTTTTGCACCTTTTTATTGCTAAATATTCAAAAAGATGTTAATATATATGTGTAAAATAGCTTTTAGCTTTTAATAAATTTTATTGGAGGTATTTTATGAACGTTAAAACAAGTAAAAAAATAACCGTTATAGCTTTAATTATTTTAATTTTAAGCGCACTTTTCGTTTTGGGTTTACTTTTTTCTGAAACTCTTTCTAAGTCAACCAAAACGGGTAACGATATGGGTGAAGGAATTGCTATCGGTTGTACGGGTGCAGTTTTAGTGGTTGTGTTTCTTTTTGCGCTAATAGTTAAATTTGCTTCAATCATTTTTGGAGTATCTTCGCTTTTCGTTAAAAGAAAACTTGCTTCAATTTTGATTTTGGGCGTTTTAACCTGTATTTTGGCGATAGTTTCGCTTATTTGTTCTATCTATTGTTTAGTAATCTTTCAAGGAATACAAAACGGCAGTTCTTCGGCTACCTTAATGAACGTGGGGCTCATCTTTTCGTTGGTAAGTGATGCTATTTGGTTGTTTTCAATTATTCTTAATACGGTAGCTATTTCTAAAATGGTTAAAACCATTAGTGAAGAAGAAAAACAAGAATAAATAGCTGATTTGTTGATTGTAATAAGCGTAATTGGGTGTAAATACTCGCTTTTTACTTGACATAAGTTGGGTTTAACTGTATAATAATTTGCGTAATCATTTTGCGCGCATAAAATTTTGATTGTTTTTTTGCGCGCATAAAAAATGTTTTTAAATTGTAACATTTATCATACGAGGTGTAATATGAACGTTATGGATACCCTTCGCGCAAGGGGATTTATTAAACAAACCGTTTATGAAGAAGATCTTTATAAGCTTTTAGGCGAAGAAAAAGTGCCTTTTTACGTTGGGTTTGACCCAACTGCTGATAGCCTACACATTGGGCATTATATTCCTATTATAGCTATGGCTCACATGCAAAGAGCAGGCCACAGACCTATTGCGTTAATAGGTGGCGGTACGGCTATGGTTGGCGATCCATCAGGTAGAAGTGATATGCGTTCTATGATGACAAAAGAAACGATTGCTCATAACGTTGAGTGCTTTAAAAAACAAATGTCACGCTTTATTGATTTTGAAGGTGAAAATGCTGCGATTTTGGTTAATAACGCTGATTGGCTTTTAAACCTTAATTACGTTGATTTCTTGCGTGATATCGGCGTTTATTTCTCGGTTAACCATATGCTTACTTGCGATTGTTTTAAGTCAAGAATGGAAAAAGGACTTTCTTTCCTTGAATTTAACTATATGTTAATGCAAGGTTATGACTTTTACGTTTTATATCAAAAGTACGGTTGTAAGCTTCAATTAGGTGGAAATGATCAATGGTCGAATATGCTTGCCGGTGCAGACCTTATTAGACGTAAAGAAAGTCAAGATGCTTTTGCTATGACCTTTACTCTTCTTCTAAATAGCGAAGGTAAAAAGATGGGTAAAACAGCTAAGGGTGCTTTATGGCTTGATGAAAATAAAACCTCACCTTATGATTTTTATCAATATTTTAGAAACGTTGAGGATTGTAAGGTTGAAGAATGTATGAAACTTTTAACCTTTATGGAGCTTGATGAAATTGCTGAGCTTTGCGCTTATAACGACGAACGTATTAACCTTGCTAAAGAACGTCTTGCTTACGAAGTTACTAAGTTGGTTCACGGAGAAGCAAAAGCTGATGAGTGCCGCGCTCAAGCAAAGGCTGCCTTCTCGGGTGATTCAAGTAATATGCCTTGCGTTGAAATTGATAAAGAAGTTACCTTTATCCCTGAAATTATGGTGCTTGCAAAAGTTGCTCCTTCTCGTGGGGAAGCTCGTAGATTAGTTGAAGGTGGCGGTGTTTCGATTAACGATACCAAGCTTACAACTAAAGATTTAACTTTACCAGCCGATATAATTGAAAATGGTGAATTCGTATTGCATAAGGGCAAAAAGGTTCATATGCTTATAAAGTTAAAGTAATTGTAAGAAAATAAAAAGTGGCGTTAATAGCGTTATAAGCACACTTTTTTGCGCTATAACGAGTGTTAACGCTTTTTGTTTAGGATATTATGGAATTTTTAACTGCCGATAGCGGTGACGTTTCA
Organism: Christensenellaceae bacterium; assembly: GCA_045589175.1. Lineage (GTDB taxonomy): Bacteria > Bacillota > Clostridia > Christensenellales > Borkfalkiaceae > HGM11416. The sequence continues at coordinate 30,221 of JAZNFS010000054.1, read as the reverse complement.
ATCGAGATAAAACGTTCAACTTTTTTAGGTAAACTTAAAAAGGTAAAAAGCGAAGAAGACGCAAAAAATTTTGTTGCTTCTATTAAAAAGGAACATTCACTTGCCACCCACAACTGTTACGCATATATCGTTTTTGACGAGGGCGTTGAAAGAGTGAGATACTCCGATGACGGTGAGCCACAGGGAACAGCTGGTTTACCTATTTTGGGTGTGCTTAAAAATAAAGGTCTTTATAACGTTGCGGTTGTAGTTACAAGATATTTTGGCGGTATTAAGTTGGGAGCAGGTGGATTAGTGCGCGCTTACGCAGAAACGGCAAGTGCGGCGTGTAACGATGCACTCATAACGAAATGCATTTTATGTACTAAGTTTTTAGTTTCCTTTTCGTACGAAAATTATAAAAAATTTAATATGTTTAAAATGCCTAAGTATTCAAAAATTTTATCTACCGAATACAGCGATAAAGTAAACGTTACTTGCGTGGTTAGAAAAGAAGAAAGTGAACAATTTGTTTTGGCTTTTGAAAGTTTTTATAATAAAAAGCAGGCTATAACTTCGTTAAACGATATTATATGCGAGTTTGAAGAAGGTTAAAATGAAAACGATAACACAAATAACCGTTCAGCAAAAAAATAAAAAGCGTAGCAATTTATTTTTAGATGGTGTTTACGTTTGTTCACTAGATAATATTTTAGTCGTTAAATATTCTTTAAAGGCTGGCGCAAAAATTAGCAAAGAAAAGCTTTTGCAAATTCAAGAAGAAAACGAGTTTTCATCGGCTTTTGATTTGGCTCTTGGATATATATCAAGATATAGAAAAACAAAAAAACAACTAACCGATTATTTACTAAAAAAAGGTTATTTGCTTCCGCTTGTAAATAAGGTGGTTGATAAATTAATTTCTTACGGCTACGTTGACGATTTCGATTATGCTCGAACTTTTGCCGAACAAAATTTCAAAAATAAAGGCAAAATACTTATAAAAATGCAACTTAAGGCAAAGGGTGTTGATGAAAAAACGGCCGGCAGAGCAGTTGAGAATCTTGGAGATGAAACACCACAGGCAATTGAACTGGCTAAAAAGTATTTAAAAAATAAAGAAAAGGATTTTAAAACCTTGTCAAAATGTTATAGATACCTTCTTTCTAAAGGTTTTTCTTACGACTCAGTTTCAAGCGCAATCGACAGTTTAAAGGAAGAATATAATGAGAATTGAACGATTGAAAAAAACTCAATCAACAAACGAATACGTTAAAAAATTTATAAAAAAGCGCGAGGACGTTATCGTTGTCGCCGACGAGCAAACGGGCGGTATGGGTACTAAGGGGCGCTCATTTATAAGTGAAAATGGTGGATTATATTTTACAAAGCTAACATTTCATAATAATTTCCCAGCAAGCGATAGTTGGCAAATTATGGCAGGGGCGGCTCTTGCCGTTGTTAAAACATTAATGGCATTTGGTATTGAAGCAAAGATAAAATGGCCAAACGACGTTATAGTAAACGGTAAAAAAATTTGTGGAATTTTAATTTCAAACAGTTTTTGTTTACAAAATATAGATTATTCAATCGTTGGTATCGGGCTTAACGTTAATAATGAAATTGCTGAAGAAATTAAAGATATTGCAATTTCTACCAAGCAAGTTCTTAAAAAAGAACTCGATATCGAAAGCGTGCTTTTAACTCTTATGCTAAACCTTTCTTCTAAGGCTAACATTGATGAATACCGTGCCTATAGCGCGGTTATCGGCAAAAAACTAACTGTTATCCGTGGTGAAAATTCTTTTGAAAGCGTAGCTAAAGATATTCTACCTGACGGAGCATTAAAGCTTGCAAACGGCGAGCTTTTATACGCTGGTGAATTAGACCTAAAAATAAAGATATAATTTATAAAAAACTATTGTAAAAGGTGCTGATTTATGTTATAATAGTTTGGTTGAAAAGTTAAAATAATTTAAACGACAATGTAAAAAGCATCTAATCAAGGAGATTATTATGGATATTAAAAACATTTTATCAAAATGCGACCACACACTTCTTTCTCAAACGGCCACGTGGGAGGATATTAAAAGAATTTGTGATGAGGGTATGAAGTATCATACTGCCTCAGTTTGTATTCCACCTTGTTTTGTAAAAAGAGCAAAAGAATACGTTGGCAAAAATCTTGCTATATGTACGGTTATAGGTTTTCCTAACGGTTATAATAGTACTAAAGTAAAAGTTTTTGAAACGGAAGATGCTGTAAAGTGTGGCGCTGATGAAATTGATATGGTTATTAATATCGGCGAATTAAAGGCAGGTAACTATGCTTACGTGCAAGATGAAATAGCGCAAATTAAATCGGCTTGTGGCGATAAGATTTTAAAGGTTATTATTGAAACATGTTTGCTTACTGATGATGAAAAACGCGTTTGTTGTGATTTAGTAACCAATGCTAAAGCCGATTATATAAAAACTTCAACTGGTTTTTCAACTGCAGGCGCAACCCGTCACGATGTTGAGCTACTTGTAAACGGCGTTGGCAATGGCGTAAAAACTAAAGCTGCCGGTGGTATAAGCGGGCTTCAAGACGCACAAGATTTTATTGATTTAGGCGCTTCAAGATTAGGTACTAGCAAAGTAGTTAAAGCAGTTATGTCTTCAAGCGTAGAAGACGATGGAAAATATTAATTGATAGATTATTAAAATACAATTAAAGGAGAATTTTAGTTATGTCAGTTCCAACCCCTCATATTACAGCAAAGTTAGGCGATTTTGCCAAAACGGTTCTTATGCCAGGCGATCCATTAAGAGCAAAATATATTGCTGAAAATTATCTTACCGACGCGGTTTTAGTTAATAACGTTCGCGGGGTAAACGGTTATACTGGTTATTATAAAGGGAAAAGAGTTTCGGTTATGGCTTCAGGTATGGGGCAACCATCTATTGGTATTTACTCGTATGAATTGTTTAATTTTTATGGTGTTGAAAACATTATAAGAGTTGGTTCTTGCGGTAGTTTTCATAAGGATTTGCACGCGCGCGATATTATTATTGCAATGGGCGCTTGCACTAACGGAAATTACGCTATGCAATACAATTTACCGGGAACGTTTTGTCCTATTGCTAGTTTCGATTTGGTTAAGCGCGCTGCTGAACTTTGCGAAAAAGCGGGAGTTAACTATATGGTAGGTAATATTTTCTCATCTGATACTTTTTACGACGACGCTAACTCTGGTATGCAATGGGCAAAGATGGGCGTTTTAGGTGTTGAAATGGAATCTGCTGCATTATATTGCAACGCTGCAAGGGCTGGAAAAAATGCGCTTTGTATTTGTACGGTAAGCGATTCATTTATTTATCCGGAAGAAAATACAACTGCAGAAGAAAGACAAAATTCTTTCACTAAAATGATGGAAATTGCTTTAGAATTAGCATAAAAGAAATATATAAAAGTGTGCGTATAAGTTGATTAACGGCACAAAAATAAATAAAATTATGAAAAAAAGAGTATTTTTAATCGTTCTTGATAGCGTTGGCATTGGCGAGCTTCCTGACGCTGAAAAGTGGGGGGATAAGGGTAGTAATACCCTAAAGTCAATTCGTTATCACGAAAAATTTAATTGCCCTAATCTTATAAATATGGGCTTGTTTAATATTGAGAGCGTTGGCGGTGGAGTTAAAAATCCAACCGCGTCTTATGCGCGCCTTGCTGAACTTTCGCAAGGAAAAGATACTACAATTGGGCATTGGGAAATTGCTGGCGTAGTATCTGCTCGTCCGTTACCAGTTTATCCAAACGGCTTTCCTGCGGATTTGATTGAAAAATTTGAAAAGTTAACTGGTAGAAAAACTTTATGTAATAAACCTTATTCGGGAACTGACGTTATACGCGACTACGGTGATGAGCACTTAAAGACTGGCGCTCTTATCGTATATACTTCGGCTGATAGCGTTTTTCAAATAGCTGCTCACGAAGATTTAGTTTCTATTGAAGAACTTTATAAATATTGTGAAATTGCAAGAGAACTACTTGTTGGTGAGCACGGTGTTGGGCGTGTAATTGCTCGCCCATTCGAGGGTAAGCATCCATACTCACGCACTCCAAGAAGGCACGATTATTCTCTTTTGCCACCTGCAACAACTATGCTTGATTTAATTAAAGAAAGCGGTAAGAGTGTGATTTCGGTTGGTAAAATTTACGATATTTTTGCAGGGCGCGGGCTTACTGAAAGTAATCGCATAAAAAACAATAGTGACGGCATGGCTATTGCAACAGCAAAAGCCGACGAGGATTTTGAGGGCTTATGCTTTGTAAACTTGGTTGATTTTGATATGGTTTACGGCCATAGAAACGACGTTGAAGGTTATGCTAATGCATTGAGTACTTTTGATAAGGAACTTCCTTTGCTTATCAATAAACTTCGTGAAGAGGATATTTTAATTATAACTGCCGACCATGGATGTGATCCGGGTACTCCCTCTACCGACCACTCAAGAGAACACGTTCCAATGCTAATTTATGGCGATAAAATAAAGCCTGGCGTTGATTTAAAAACGCGTAAAAGTTTTGCTGATATTTCGGCAACTATTTTACATTATTTGCAAATTGAACAAGGCGAAACTGCTGGTGAAAGCTTTTTAAACGAAGTTTTAAAATAGGTAGAATTATGAAAAATTTTGAATTAATAAAACTTGCTACCCAAGCCCGTGAAATGGCTTACTCTCCATATTCGGGGTTTAAAGTAGGCGCTGCTTTACTTGCTAAAAGCGGTAAAGTTTATCTTGGTTGTAACGTTGAAAACGCTGCTTATACACCAACTAACTGCGCTGAAAGAACTGCATTTTTTAAGGCGATAAGTGAAGGCGAGCGCGAGTTTGAAAAAATTGCAATAGTTGGTGGAATGGGCGAAAAATTATCTTCTTTTTGTCCACCGTGCGGTGTATGCCGTCAGGTTATTGCAGAGTTTTGTGATGAAGATTTCGTTATTGTTTTAGGTACGGTAGAAAATTATAGAGAATATAAATTTGGCGAAATTTTGCCAATGGCTTTTGGTCCTAAAGCACTAAAATAACTGCTAAAAAAACTTTAAAAAAAAATTATCCGCTTATTTGCGGATATTTTTAACTTATAGATTAAAAAGTATGGATATAAGGCGATTAACGCCACTTTTTATTAATTTTAGAGGTTTTTATTATGAGAATGTTTGATATTATAAAAGATAAACGCGACAATAAGGAATTAACAAAAGAGCAAATTGAGTTTTTTATTAAAGGATACGTAAACGGTGAGGTTACCGATTATCAAGCGTCGGCTTTATGTATGGCAATTTATTTTAACGGAATGACCACCGAAGAAACCACTGCTCTTACTTTAGCCGTTCGTGATTCAGGTGAAATTTTAGATTTTTCTAATATAAAAGGGCTTCGCGTTGATAAACACTCTACGGGTGGTGTTGGAGATAAAACTAGCTTAATAGTTGCGCCTATAGTTGCCTCTTACGGCGTAAAAATTGCAAAGATGAGCGGTCGCGGATTAGGTCACACTGGCGGAACTATAGATAAACTTGAATCCATACCTGGATTTAATACCAGCCTTGAAAAAAGTGAGTTTGAAAGAATAGTTAACAAAACGGGTATTGCAATAGTTGGTCAAAGCGGAGAACTTGCCCCGGCTGATAAAAAACTATACGCCCTTCGTGACGTTACTGCAACCGTTGATAGTATGCCACTTATAGCATCAAGCATTATGGGTAAAAAACTTGCGGCAAACGACGACTGTATTGTGCTTGACGTAAAAACAGGAAGTGGCTCGTTTATGAAAACTATTGAAGATAGCAAAGTTCTTGCTAAAATTATGGTTGATATTGGTAAAAACGCAGGTAAAAAGATGTTGGCACTTATTACCGATATGGATATTCCACTTGGTAATGCAATCGGTAATGCTTTGGAAGTTAAAGAGGCAATTCAAACGTTAAAAGGCGAAGGTCCTGCGGATTTAACCGAAGTTTGTATTGAACTTGCAGCAAATATGTTGTATTTAGCTGAAAAGGGCGAAAAACAAGAATGCTACGAAATGGCAAAAAAGGCTATTGAAAACGGAAGCGCTTTTAATACTTTTGCTAAAATGGTTGAAGCTCAAGGTGGTAGTAAAGAACATATTTCAAACCCTGAACTTTTTGAAAAAGCAAAATATGAATATGCGGTTAAAGCGCCTATAGACGGCTTTATTAGTAGCGTTGATACCGAAGGATATGGGATTGCAAGTTTACTTTTAGGGGCTGGCAGAAACGTTAAAGAAGACGTTATTGATTTTAGTGCAGGCATAATTTTAAGCGCAAAAGTTGGCGATTACGTTAAAGAGGGCGACCTAATTGCAACACTTTACAGTTCAAGCGAAGAAAAATTTATAGCATCTGCAAAAAAACTTTTAGAAAGCACGCGTATTAGTGAAAATAAACCCGAAAAGCGTCCACTAATACTTGCAAGGGTTGAATAAAAAAGGAGCGAAAGATAATGGCAAAATTATATTTTAGATACGGGGCAATGGGTTCTTCAAAATCGGCTCAAGCACTTATAACTAAATTTAATTACGAAGAACGCAATATGAAGGTTATGTTTATAAAGCCTGATATCGACACTCGTGATGGTAAAGATATCATTCGTTCGCGTATTGGTTTAAGTGCCAAAGCAATAGCAATACCTAAGGATGCTAACGTTTACGAATTATATAAACAAAATTATCGTGACTGTAAAGTTGTAATTTGTGATGAGTGTCAATTTTTAACACCCGAACAAGTTGATCAATTAGATCTTATAACGATGGAGTTCGACGTTCCAGTTTTATGTTTTGGATTAAGCACCGATTTTACAACTCATCTTTTTCCAGGCAGTAAGCGTTTGTTTGAAATTGCACAATCAATAACTGAAATTAAATCAGTTTGCAAATGTGGGGCTAAAGCAACCGTTAATGCCCGTTTAGATGATCAAGGCAACGTAGTTTATAGTGGCGATCAAGTGTTGTTAGGCGGAAACGGAAGATACGAAGCAATGTGTAGAAAGTGTTGGTTAAAACATAAAAAAGACCAATAATAACCAATAAAAAACAAAAATAAGCCAAGCGTTCGCTTGGCTTTTACTTTTGATAAATTGTAGTTTATAATATGCTAATAATGAGCATATAGGCACACTTTTTAGTTTTTTGAGAGTATAAAATCACCTATTTGCGCTAAAGTTGTTGCTGTAAAAGTTATATTATATTTTGCAGGGGCAATTTTGTTATCTTGGTTAAGCCAAATACAATCGAGCCCGGCGTTGTTAGCACCTTGAATATCGCTAGTTAACGAATCGCCTATAACGAGCGCTTTTTGTGGGTTATAGTTTGAAATTTCGTTAGCTACTAAATCGAAGAAAAGTTTTTGTGGTTTGCTAACACCCATTTGTTCGGATATAAAAAGTTTTTCAACGTAGTTTTGTAAGGGTGAGCCGTTAATTCTACCTAGTTGAACTTTGGTAACGCCGTTCGTAATAATAAAAATACGTTTACCTGCATTTTTAAGCCGTTCAAGTAAAGCAAGTGTTTCTTCAAATAAAATACTTTTGGTTGAAAGCGCGTTTAAATAATCGTCGTTCATTTTGCTTGCGTTAGCCCCCGTTATATTAAGAGCGCAAAGAAACTGTTCAAATCTTCTTACAACTATGCGTTCTTTAGTAAAAAGTCCTTTTTCAAGATCTTCCCAGTTTTTGTGGTTAATTTCGCGATAAAGATTAAAAATTTCGCTAGTGCATTTAACGCCGTAGTTGGGTGCAACTTCGTAAAAGGCTAATTCTTCGCTTTTGTCAAAGTCGTATAAAGTTCTATCTGCATCAAACAATAAAATATCGTAACTCATATTAAAATTGTAACATAATTTTACGTTTATAGCAACAAAATTAAGTGGGTTAATGGTGGTTTTTACATTCAACTTTTATTTGATAATCTAAAAGCTGTAAAATATTTTTTTCCAGGTCGTGATAGTGGTTTGGGTGAAAGCGATAAAGTTTTTCTTTTACTTGCATGAAGTCGCAATCGGTTGACTTTGAAAGCTTAATAAGTGAGTCTATAGTTTCTTTAAGCTTGGTTTCCAGCATATTAAGAGCTTCGATAGGAAGAATTGCCCACTTGTCTTTTTCTTGGTAAGATGATGGTGTTTCTTCTTCTTTTTCGCAAATAATTTTTAGCTCGATTATAAGCGTTGGTATGCCTTTTTCTATTTTGAGTTTTATTTTATAAAAATTTTCAACAATGGATACAAGTGCGTTTCTTTTTTCGCCCATCCTTTCGTAATCGACCGATAAAAAACTTTCTTTTACCGGTTTAGTTAAAAGATTATAACAGTTTGTTTGATCGCTTGTAAAAATGCAGGCGAGTTTACCGTGGGAAAAGAGTAAGGACTGAGATGCGTCGTAAAGGGATGACTTTTGCCCTTGTTCGCTTCCGTCTTGCCCTTGTCCACCGCCCGAATTTGAGGATTGACTGTTTAAAAAGATAGCGTTATGGTGTTCCTTTTCTTTTTGGTAATGTAAAGAACTTGAACTTGCGCCCGAACTTTCTTTAGGTTTATCGTCGGTTTGAATACTTTTGATATAGGGAAGATATCCAAAACTTGAATGAGAAAGCATATTTGCGTAAAAATCTTGAATATTGCTTATAAGAACAGAACTGGTTCTATCGATATTTCTAAGCAGAATTTTTTGAAGAGCAAATGATGATATATAGTCGAGCGGAGTAGAAGAGGAAAGAACCTCCTTAGCCTTTTTCTCACACACGCTTAAAACTGCAGAACTTTGAATGCGGTTAGTATTTAAAAAATAATTTATAATCGGCATAAAATCGCCATCAATAACCTCTTTGCTTATAACTATTACGTTGCAAAAGGTTAATTTTGGATACCAGCCCGTTTTTAGAGAAATGTTTTCAAGCGCACCGTAAATTGTTTTTGCTTTTGCAGAGAGTATAGCGTCTTCGTTAGTAGTGCTTTGATTGGTTGCTTGTGGTATAGCGATTTGTGCGCTTACTTCAAATCCTTCATCTGCTTTATCAATGCCAATGGCTACTATAATTGCCGTTTTTTCAATATTAATAAGTTGAAAATCGTTGGTAAAAAAACTAATCATACAAAAGATAAATAAAAGTAAAAAAACTTTAGCTCGTTTGTAGTTCATTTTTACTACCTCCTAAACCCAAAAGCGGTAAAAGGTAACCGCAAAGCACGAATAGCGGTGCAAAGTATTTTGTTATAAACTCAAACACCATAAGATATTTAGCCGAAAGAGTGATACATAAAACAAGAAGCAAAAGGGTTAAAACTATCGTGATAACTAACCTATATTTTTCGCCGATAACTTGCACTAAGCAATGGGTTGAAAGCATTATCGGTAGTGAAACCGCGATAATGGAAGATAGCGCTAATAAAAATAAGGCAATATGGTCAAATCTTCCAACGTTAATGAGCGCTACGCTAAAAATACCCACTTCGCTAATAGCTACCTTTCGCGTTTTAGCAACGAAAGTAAATATTCCGTAAAAGGTAACGTAAAACAAAATTACGCACAAAAAGGGTATGACGTAGCTTAAAAATATTTTTAATCCGCTTTTCTTTTCTGCCTTAAAATAGCCTAAAAAGAAAAGCAAATATATGGCGTCGTTAAAATAGGTAAGTGCAGTTAATGCGCATATAGGCGCACTTTTGTTTGAAAAAGCAAATAACGGAAGCAAACTTTCATATTCAGCAGAGGGAATAGCTAAAAAAAGGATTAGTAAAAAACCTATGGCAGTTAAAAAGCAGGTTATTTGGCAAGTGCGACCAAAAGTTTTAAAGCCTTTTAAGGCTAAATAAAATATTATTATAAGCGCAGGATAAAAAACGGGTGCTTGCGGTAAAGTTTCGTAAAAGGTGTTTTCAATAAAGATTTTTTGCTCGAAAAGCGGAATAAGGGTTTTTGCAAAAAAGAATAGCGCGTATATTATAAAAATTGCGTTTGCAAAGGGTTTGCAGTAAGCGTTGCACAGTATATCGTAAAAACTTTTTTCTTTGTGCTTTTTAAAAATGCAATAACACACGAAAAGTAAAATTAAATCAAAAATAAGCAGTATAACAAGCGGTTGCCAAAGTTTTTCGGCGCATACTTTTGCAAAGTAGGCAGGGGCGCAAACCACTTTGGTAAGCGGTAAAAGAGCAATAAAAATAGCGCAGATTTGGCTTGTTTTTATTTGTTTTTCCATTGTTTCACATCCTTTTTTTGTTATTGCTACCCAAAACTTTGGGGCGATTTTTCATATTTGGAATAAAATCCATATATAATCCATCTTTTAAGTCGCTACCAATAAGTGGTGAGTATGGGGCTAAAAATGGAACGCCGAAATTATCGAGCGAGCATAAATAAATGATAATATATGCTGCGAGAAGTATAACTCCGTAGCCACCGAGCGTTCCTGCAATTATTAAAAATACAAGCCTTAAAACGCTCATTGAGTCAACGACTTCGGGCGCGGTGTATAAACAAATGCCCGAAAGCGCCATTATCATAATAGTTGGCGTTGAAACTATACCTGCTTTTACTGCAGTATCGCCAAGAACTAAAGCCCCTACGATTGAAAGCGCCATACCCACGTATTTTGGCATTCTAACGCTTGCTTCGTTTAAAATTTCAAAAATAAGCAGTGTAAAAAACATTTCAAAACTTGGTGAAAGGGGTATACCTTTAATACTGCTAACTATGGTAAGCAAAAAATTTAGGGGAATAACTTGCAAATGAAAAAGCTGAGCCGAAACGAAAATTGCGGGCAATAAAATTGCAATAATTAGCGATATAACGCGAATAGCTCGCACCATATTTGCTCGGTAGTTGTTTATAAAATAATCTTCTGAAGATTGAAAGTCCTCAACGAACATATAAGGAAGGGTGAGGGCAATAGGCGAGCCGTCAACCAAAATACCCACTCTTCCTTCTAAAAGTTTTTGTGAAAAAATGTCGGGTTTTTCGGTGTTTCCTATTTGTTTAAAAAGTGAAGTTTTGCGTTTTATTATAAGTTTTGAAATATATGAACTATCGGGAACAGAATCGATATTTATGCTTGAAAGTTTGGCTATAACGTCGTTAACAAGGGTTTTAGGCGCAATAGACGATATATAACAAAGGCTAATTTGCGTTTTACTGTATTTACCAATTTGAAAGTTTTTAACTATAAAGTCGGGCGATTTTATACGCCTACGCACAAGACTTAAATTAGTTTTAATACTTTCGTTAAAACCTTCACGCGGGCCACGAACTATGGTGGAAGTGGGTGGCTCGGCAACCGCACGCATTTCAAAGCTATAAAAATCGCAGGTTAAACAAAAATCTTGTTCGCCTAAAAGCAAGGTTTTTCCTTGAAGCAGGGCAGTTATTGAACCGTTTAAAGATAAGCTTTTTTCAACGGCAGGTATTTGTAATTTTTTTTGGCAATCTTCAAGTGTCGTTAGGTTTTGTTCTTGAATGGGTTTTATAACCAGTTTACCAACTTCGTTTTTATCGGTAACGCTATCCACGTAAATAACGCAAAATTGTGATTGTTTAGCGCTAAACTCGTAGTAAATTATATCGTCGCTTTTTAACGTGTTTTTAAAAAGTTGAATATTTTTTTGTAGATTATTTTCAAATTTCATACGCAAATTATTGCCAAATAATTAAAAATTATTCTTAATTTAAGTCAAATAATTGTAAAAACTACCCATTAAACTTAGTTCTTAGTTTTTTTACACTCTTTTTCTTTTTGAGATTAAATAAAACAAGATTTAAAGTAAAAGCAAAAGAAAAATATGGGTAAATTTATGATAAAATTTCGTAAATTTATTGTTTGAAATTTTGCTTTTATTTGCTATAATATAATTTGTAGTTAGATCCTTCAACTTCGTTCAGGATGACGCTGTCTCCTCGTTAATGATGGAATGACAATTTAATATGCTCAAGTAATTTAAGTGGGCGTAGGTTAGCTTGTTAATAACAATGATAAAAAAACAAAAGTGAGTGAAAAATTATGAGTAAAATCTTTTCGGTTGCAATAATCGGTTGCGGTTCACGCGGACAAAACGTTTACGGCAAGTATATGTTTGAAAAAAAAGAACAATTTAAAATTGTTTCGCTATGCGACGTAAAACAAAGTATGCTTGAGATTGCAAAAAACCGTTTTGGTGTAAGTGATGAAAATTGTTTTACTGATAGTGAAGAATTTTTTAAGCAAAAACGTGCCGACGTTTTAGTTCTTGCAACACAAGACCGCGACCACGTTTGCATGTGCGTTAAGGCTTTAAAACTTGGGTACGACGTGCTTTTAGAAAAGCCTATTTCACCCATTGAAAGTGAACTTTACGAACTTTTAGATGCGCAAAAAAAGTATGGCGGAAAGGTTGTTGTTTGCCACGTTTTACGTTACGCGCCAGCATTTTTAAAGGTTAAGCAGGTAATTGATAGTGGCGAAATAGGTAAAATTATAAGCATTGATTGGACTGAACAAGTTGCATACTGGCACCAAGCTCACAGTTTTGTTCGCGGTAACTGGCGCAACGATCAAGAAACTTCGCCTATGATTATGCAAAAGTGCTGTCACGATTTGGATTTATTGCAATATTACGCAAATTCAAAGTGCGAGTATTTATATTCTTTTGGCGATTTATCTTTCTTTAATAGGGCAAACCAACCCGAAGGTGCTGCGGATAGATGCCAAGATTGTAAATATATTGATAGTTGCCCATATAGCGCAGAAAGATTATACGTTAAGCAATTTGTTGATATAGGAAGCGTTACTGGCTGGCCATTCGACGTTGTTGATTTAACAAGACCTATCACGGTTGAAAGCTTGAGAAAAGCATACCAAAACAATGAGTATGGAAGATGCGTTTTTGCTTGCGATAACAACGTTGTTGATAATCAAAGCGTATTTATTCAGTTTGAAAACGGCATAAAAGCCAACCTAATTATGAACGGATTTACAGGATACGCAGGGCGTAAGGTTGTAATACACGGAACACACGGCGAAATTGAAATGGATGAAAATAGGGATATGCTTAAAATTTCTATTTTCGGCGAAGAAAAGGACGTTTACGACGTTAGAAAATCGCAAGCGCTTAGTATAAAAGATATAGTTCAAAGCGACTTGAGAGATGAGTTTGGTCACGGCGGTGGCGACGAAATGCTTATACGAGATTTTTATAAAGCCTTAGTTGGTAGTGGCGATGCTCAAACCACCTTAGAAAAATCAATTGAAAGCCATTTAATGGCGCTTGCTGCTGAAAAATCAAGAAAGAGTGGCGAAAAGGTAGTAGTTCATAAAAAATAATTAAAAGAAAATAATAAAACCGTGCGGTAATTAGCGTTACCTCACGGTTTTTTTGTTGTTCTTTTTAATTTACTCGTGTTTTTTTGTTTAACATGGTTGTTTCCTGCGGTTAAATTATTATAGAATTGCACTAACTTCGTATTAATTGCTATAAGAATGAGATGTTTCGACAAGCTCAATATGACATGGTAACGCGCAGGCATTGACATTGTAACGCGTGGGCATAAGAATAAAAAAACCACCCGATGGTCGGGTGGATGATTATTTGTTGTTACCTTTTAAAAAAACTAAAAAGTAAACTTACTTTTCAATTTTTTCTTTAAATAATTTTAGCCATTCGTCGGCAATAAGGGTAGCTCCGGGGATTAATGGGTGAACGCCGTCGAGCGCAAATACTTCTACGCCGTATTTGTCGGCGTTTACGTTAAATTGTTGTTGTAAAGGTAAAAACAATAGTTTGTATTCGTCGGCAAGTTTTTTAACTACTTCGGCATACTTGTAAACTTCACAAAAACGTTCAAATCTATCAGGCATTGCTTCGGTGTTTTTTGTTGCAGTACCTTCTAAAACAAAAGGTTCGCAAAGAATAATTTTTAGGTTTGGTAAAACTTTTAATGTATCTTCAATAAGCATACGATAAACCTTTTCAAAACGTTCTATATCAACGCCGTTTTTTGAATCGATTTCGTGCCAGATATCGTTTATACCTATTAAAATGCTTAAAACGTCGGGCTGTAAATTCCAAACGTCTTGTTTAATTCGTGCATATAAATCAACTATACGGTTGCCACTTATACCACGATTATAAACTTGGTGTTTAATTGGGTTTTCGCGATAAAGGTCGCCTGCTATAAAAATAGGGTAGCCGTAGCCGTAACTTGAAAGAATATCAGGTTGGTTTTGCTCACGGTTTCTACCTGCATCAGTAATACTGTCACCATAAAGTAAAATTTTCATAATTTTTTCTCCTCATCAGGTTAGTTATTATCGGTGATTTCATCAAAAGAGTCGTAGTAATTATTCCATTTTCTGCGATAGTTTGCAGGGGGAAGAGAGTATTGGTTTTTAAATACTTCGGTGAAATGCCCAAGGCTTGAAAATCCTACCATAGAAGCAATATCTAAAACCGAAAGATTTGTAGTTTCAAGTAAGCTTCTTGCATAGTTAAGCTTGATTTTTAAAAAGTATTGAGATGGGGTAGTGCCCGTTTCCTTTTTAAAAAGCCTTATAAGATGGCAATGCGAATAGTTCATATTTTTAATAATATCGTTTATCGAAAGGGTTAAGTTTTCGGTTTTTCGCATGTGCTGTATGAATTCGTTTACGGTAGGCGAGTAGTTATGCGTTTGCTTAGACTTATTATAACACATTAAAAGTTCGCGCACTAAACTTGTAAATATAGTTGATAAAAGGTCGTCGCTCGCGTGGTCGTCGTGCGTAGTAGTGTGGAACTTATTGAACATATTAGCAAAATAGGTTGTGGTTGATTTGCTTAGTTCAAACTCAACGAAAGGTTCTTTTATCAAAAAGTCGTACAAGTTTTTTGAAAGAGTTTTTAATACTGTGTCGATTACGCTTTCTCTAACGCCAAAATTAATATACACCGTTTCTGGGTCGTTTGCGCGGTGTAGCGAATGTACGTCATCGGGGCGAATAACCATTAAAGTGTTTTCGCACACAACGTGTTCTTGCCCACCAATTTTGTGTTTTAATTTACCCTTTAAAATAATAGTAAACTCCCAATGCTCGTGACAATGAGTTATTGGGTAAGGGGTATTATTATAGGCTATAAAAAAGTTTTTTTCCTTCGACGGAAATTTATATCTCTTCATCAATTTCTCCCAAATTTAATTTCAGTATAATTCCATTTTTAATTTTTGTCAATAAATTTACGAAAAAAAATATCAAGAACAACAAACAAAATGATAAATTTACCTATGATTACATCAAAAAATCGTATTTTTTAAAAAACGCTTGCTTTTTTTATCGTTTTTAACAATAAATAATAATTTTTCATAGGCAATAATGCCCAAAAGTTGTATTTTAATTACGATTTTTCATTTTGTAGTATAAAACTAACTAAATTTTTTGTCAATAGCGAAAGTTAATAAAAAAGCAAAATGTTAAAAAATCGTAAATTTACGATACGCGAGTGTGTAGAAATGCGAAAAAAAGTGTTGTATAATAATGTCGTACAATAAATAATTGGCTTTTTGCCAAAAAAAGTAAATGAAAAAGGAGCAAAATTTATGAAAAAATTAGTTGCATTATTAACTTGTGCATTATTAGCTATTGCGCCATTAATGGTTGCAGGTTGTACCCAACAAAAACCACAAGGGCCAGATAACTCTGGCAAAACCGTTATATTCGTAGAAGTAAAAAGTGGTGGTACCGGTGTTCAATGGTTAGTTGACGCAGGCGCACGCTTTTCTGCACTCAAAGAAGGTGTATCTTACGAAGAAGGAAAGTCTGGCGTTGTAATTGAACCAAAGACTGTTGATAATCCATCGATTAAAAACGCTGAAACTTCGGGCTCTACAATAGTTGACGTTATGGGCGAAGTTAATATTGAAAGCGCGGCAAGAGAAGGTAGAATCGTTGATATTTCGGACGTTTTAACTACTGCAAGCGACGTAAGAACCGGTACTCCTATTTCTCCGCTTGAAAAAATTCCTGCAGAACAACGTTCAAGATATATTTACAACGGTAAATACTACGCAGGTCCTTCTTGCGAATATTACCCAGTAATAAGTTACGACAAAAATCTATTTGACGAATATCATATGTATTTAGTAAGACCTGAATACGCTAATGAAGAGGATGCTTTGCCAGTTACTTCTGAAGTTCTTGGTAGCGTTTACTACTTCTTACCTACCGGTGGCGCAATTAATAATTCAATGAAATCTTGCGGCCCAGATGGTGAATACGGTACTGACGACGATGGTTTACCATCATCTTTAAACGAATTAATAGCTTTATGTGAATACTTAAAGAGCGAAGGTATTAACCCATTCAACTTTACCGGCGGTTACAAGTACTACTCTAATTTCCTACTTTCAGCTTTATACACTTCATTACAAGGTTTTGAAGGTGCAAGAAATAACTATGAATTTAACGGTCAATCAACTATCGTTACTGGTTATACTAACGAAAATTTATTTGGATTAGATAACGTTAAAGTTCCTACAACTCAAGTTGTTGACGTTACCGAAGCAACTGGTTATTACACTACTCAAGAAGTTGAAAAATACTATGCAGAAGCATTTATGGCTTTATGTATTGAAAGAGAATGGTTTGGACCTTCTGTAACCAATGGTGATAGCCAAAAGGCAGCTATTCAAAAATTCGTATTAAACAACCTTCCTAACAACAAAATTGCAATGCATATCGACGGTAGCTACTGGTATAACGAAGGTAGCGAAGGCACAAACTATTTTGAACAATGGAAGGCTTTAAATCAATTAACAGGCTTTGAAGAAAGAGACGTTCGCGTTATGTCTTTACCTGTAAATTTAACTGAAAGCGTTCAAGAAGGTGAAGGTAAAGTTCAAGCTTTACTTGATATGAACTACGGTATATTCGTTATCAATAGTGCAATTGATTCAAACGCTGGTTTAGTAAAAGCTGCTAAAGACTTCTTAGCGTTCTTATGGACCGACGCTGAATTATCTGCTTATACTGCAAGCACTTCAATTTTAAGATCGATGAATTATTCATTATCTTCAAACGATGCTAACAAAATAAGCGTTTACGGCGAATATCTTTTAAGCGCAGTAAGTAGCGGTAGAAGCAAAGTTGTTTATTTCGTAGCAGATAACCCAACTTTCAAAGCAAACGCTATATCTTTACAACAAAGCTGGACTAACGCAATATTCTCTGTTGGAACTACTCCAAGCTTATTCGAAGCACTTACTTCAACAAGCCCAACTACTATTGAAGATGCATTCGAATCACAACAATTTAGTGCAAGTGATTGGGCAAACATGTACAAAGCTAACTAATCAGTTACACTTAATTTTAAACTAAAACTAAACGGCATTTACGCGTAGATTCAGGAAAATGAACCTACGCGTAAGTCAACTTTATTTAATCTTTAAGGGGAAGAAATGGAAGCTACAAAAACGCTAACAAGAACGCAAAAACGTAATATCTTCTTTGGTGTAATGATATCTATTCCCATTTTAATGTTCATTTTGTTTTACGTTTGTATTAACGCAAACACCATTTTAATGGCGTTTAAACATTATGAAGCGATAGAAGGGGAATACGGATATAAAGTAACGTTTGCAGGATTTAAAAACTTTGCTACCGTAATTAAAATGTTAACTACTGGCGAAAACTGGTTAATGATAAAAAACTCTGTAGTGTTGTGGTTTTTTAAGCTAACTATCGGTTTGTCGGTATCAATTATATTCTCATATTACGTTTATAAAAAAATGCTTGGAGCAAGATTTTTTAGAGTAATATTATTCTTGCCAAATATTATATCGAACTTAATAATGGTTTACCTTTTTAGATATTTGGTAAATACGTTAATTAAAGCCCCAAATTCAGAATTTGGAATACTTGAGGTTGCTGATACCGCGTTTGCCCCTATTTTGTTTTTTAACTTGTGGCTTGGTTTTGCAGGACAAACGCTACTTATTACTAGCGCAATGTCGAGTATAAACGAATCGATTGAAGAGGCTGCGCAGGTTGACGGTGTTAATTCGATAAGTGAGTTGTTTTACATAACCTTACCTATGATAATGCCAACTCTTACAACCTTTATAGTTCTTAGTATTGCCGAACTTTTCGTTGATCAAATGAGTTTATTAACTTTTTACGATAAATTTAGCGTTAACGGAAAGCTTCAAACGATAGGCTTCTATTTATATCAACAGGCATACGAAACTGAAATTGTACCTCAAACCCCTTGGTCGCCTGTTACTAATAAAGGAAAATTGTCTTATTCCGAGCTATCTGCTTTTGGTGTAATGATAAGCGCCATAGTAATTCCAGTATCATTTGGGGTAAGAAAATTGCTTACTTGGCTTGATCCAAACGAAGATTAGGAGGTGAAAAAATGCGTAAAATAAAAAGTCGTAAAAGAAAAATGAACGTATTTTTCGCCATCGTATTGTTAGCCTTAATAATATACACTGGGTTAATGTTTTTATTATTTATTTTTGGCATAAATATTTCATTAAAAAGTCCCTACCAAGTGGATAATTTAAGTGAGATTTTTGAATTACCAAATATGAAATATTGGAAATGGCCATACGTTATGGATCCTAAATATGAAGGCATTTTTGGTAACTATCTTGAAGTTTTTGACAAGCTAAACGTTGATAAACCTAACGGTTATATCGTTGGTTTGTTTAATAAAGAATTAATTCAAGCAAGAATACAAGGTGACGTAGTAACTTGTACGTTATATACAATTTTATATGCGGGTATTGGTGCTTTATGTGCTACGTTTATGCCTATGTTTATGGGTTATCTTTGCTCAATGTATAAAAATAAAGCATCGTCTATTATCTACGCGCTTGTATTATTCGTTATTGCAACGCCAATCGTTGGAGCAACTCCATCTGCAGTAAACTTTATGCGTTCGTTAAGATTATACGATACTTTCGTAGGCGAATGGCTTAGAAGATCTACCTTTACAAATATGTATTTTTTAATCTTCTTTGCTTACTTTAGGGGATTATCAAGTGGCTTTAGCGAAGCTGCTGAAATTGACGGAGCTTCACAACTTAGCATTATGTTTAGAATATATCTTCCACTTGCAATGAATATATTCTTCACAGTTTACTTAATGATATTCGTTAACTATTGGAATGATTTTACAACGCCAATGATGTTTTTACCATCAAAACCAACTCTTGCTTATTTAGTTTATTATAGAACAACTTACGATTCGGGCGGTGAATTAAATTATCCTACCAAGAGAATGGCTGCGCTTATGGTGTTTGCTATTCCAATTATAGTAATATTTACTATATTTAACAAGCGCTTAATGACTAACCTAACTATGGGTGGCGTAAAAGAATGATAAAGGAGAAATTATGCAAGGCAAAAATTTAAAAAGATTATTGATTATTGTTTTATCCGTAGTTGCAGTAACGGGCGCAGTAATAGGTTTTACTTTACCAAATAATTCGCCAGAAAAAATTAAGGCACAAACGGTTGTTATAAACAGCGTTGTGCCAGAAGGTAAAGTTGCTTTAAATACTGAACTTGAAATTGCATCTACTACAACCGTAGAATTTAACGGAACTCATACGGCTACAAATGGCGTTGTAGTTTCACCCGATGGTAAAGTTACACCTGCTGGCAAAATTAGATTTAACCAAGCAGGTATGTATGAATTAAGATATTTCTTTAACTATCAAGGTGTTACGCATACTGCTCTTCAAAAGATTGAAGTTTATTCAGATTATTTTAATTTATCAAATGAAAGCGGTGGCGAAATTATAGTTAGTGATGAAGAAAATCAACTTTACTGCGGTAAAGATGGTGTTATCGTTAACCTAAAAGAAGGAACCACCTTCGTTTATAACAAGGTTTTAGACCTTCGTGAATGTGGTGAAGACGGACTTTCTAATATTATAGAACTTGATGGTAGATACGGTCACTTCGATGAAGATGGTAATTACGTTTCCGACGTTTTAGAAGGTTGGGTTCGTTTAACCGACTGTTATAATCCAAGTATCTATATGGAACTTCGTATGCAAAAATCGGTTAACTATGACGGCTGTTTATTCCCTGGCGTGCAAACTAACTGCCAACCAGTAACAGGTATGGATAAGGGCGTTACAACTGTTTTAGGTAATTCAAGAATTATTAAACTTGATGGTATTGATTACCGTGTTTGGCAAACCGATGGTTCAATGAACGTTGGTTTGTATAATATGAAAACGGCTATGACTACCGGTACTGTTTGGAAATACGATATGAACACTAAACGCGTTTATTTATCGTATAACGATAGCGAAAACTTTTTAGTTACCGATCTTGACGAGCCTTTAATTTATACAGGCGGTAATTTCTTCCCAGGTTTTACTACCGGTGAAGTTTACGTTAGTATTTATGCAAACGGCTACGAATCAACTTATGCAAGAACTGAAATCGTTTCTATTGGTAACGATAATTTAAAAGAGGTTGTTAGCCAAGAATATACCGATAAAGTTGCCCCACAAGTTATAGTTGAAAAGCAAAAAACTACTTTAACAGGCGTTTACGGGGCTATTGGTGATACTTTCGTTATTCCTAGCGCAAGAGCAATCGACGTTAATATCGTTGAAGGAATTGACGTTGCAGTATATCGTGGATACGGCACTAATACTCAAACCAACGTTTCGGTTGAAAACGGTAAGTTCGTGTTAGCCGAAAAGGATTTATATACTGTTGTATATACTGCAAAAGATAAATCGGGTAACGTGGGTAAAGCAATATTTACCGTTTCTACGGTCGCTACGCCTGATAATCGTGCAATTACCTTGAATACTTTAGAAAATTCAAGCGTTAGCGCGGGTGAAGAAATTAAAAATTTATACGAAGTTGTTAACTCGATTAACACAAGCATAAACGACGTTAAAGTGAAAATTTCGGTTGAAAGCGAAAATCAAAAGATAGTTGGCGAGGGCGCAGACTTCTCGTTTACACCTTATTATGCAGGCGCATACACCGTTAAATATAATTATACCGACGGCGTGTTTGAATATGAAAAGGCTGTTAACCTTCAAGTTGAAAGAAGTTCAAACGTAAGCTTTATGCAAGAATTTAACGCACCTAAATATTATATAAAAGGGCACTCGTACTCTATTGATGATATTAAGGCGTATACTTTTGAAAAGGGATACCCTGAAGCAGTACAAACAAGCGTTTACGCAGTTTACGACGGTGGGGCAGAACAACAAGTTGATCCTGCAAAAATAACCATTGGTAACGCTCAAAAAGTTTATTTCGTTTACCGCGCTTCTAACGGCGTTTCTATGAAAACTGACGAAATTTCTATTATCAATGCCGATATCAATAAAGGTGACGATATGTCTAAGTATTTCGTGGGTAACTTTACTGCAAACGCACTTAACTCTATTGGCTCAAGACAAAGAAACATCACGTTTACTTCAAACGTAAATAGTGGAAATAACAAACTTTCGTACTTCAATCAAATTTCACCAAGAAAATTTGCTCTTGAATATAGATTAGTTAAAGGCGAGTCAAATTTTGATTCATTTAAGGTTATTTTAACTGACGCAAACAACGAAAATAATAAGTTGGTAGTTGAAATTTATAACAAAGAAGACGGCGCTTATTATTCAATTAACGGTGGTTCTTTAATTAAAGCAGAACTTATCACTTTTGAAAACACAATTACGAAAATATCTTACGACTATGAAAGTAAGTTTTTAAGAATTGGTAGTTATTCAGCTGTTGTTGATTTTGATGCAAGTTTAGCATATCTTGACTTTGAAATGGTTGGAATAAAAGCTAAATCAAGCGTTATCATTTCTATGATTAACAACACTCCTATCTCGGGTACGACTTATAGTGACGGCAAAGAACCTGAAATTTACGTTAACGACTTCCAAGGAGAATATGCCGAGGGCGATATCGTAAAAATAAACATGCCTGAATTTAGCGACGTTATTTCAGGTATTGATTATTCAAAAGCTACCGTTTCAGTTAGATGCTCGGATATGGGCGCGGTTTACGATAAGAACGGTAACGTAATTAGTGCCTTAGAACTAGGTGGCGAATACGAAATCGTGCTTGATAGAATAGCAACCTTCTACGCAGTTTACCAAGTATATGACTTTAACGGCAACTCTGCTACAAAATCAGTAATTTTAAGTTGTGTAGATACGACTGCTCCTACTATTACGCTTAAAAACGTTAGCGAAAGTTCAACCGTTCACGCTAAGAGAGGTGAAACAATTACCTTTGAATTTAGCGTATCAGATAACGTTACTGCACCTAAATCAATACTAACTTATATTCACTTGTATTGTCACGATCAATTCTCGTACGTTCCAAACGTATCGAATATTAAACCGATTAACGCACCTTCAAACGGTGAATATAACGAAAGCTTCGTTATTTCGGTAGCTGGTAATTATACGGCACAGGTTCACGCTCAAGACGAGCAGGGTAATCTTTGCGTTAAGTACGTTAACATAATAGTAGAGTAAGGAGGAAAGAATAATGAAAAAATTATTATCAATTATTTTTGCAATTGCAATTTTAACTTCACTATGCTTTACTCAATTTGCTTGTGTAACGCCACCCGGAACAAGTAGTGATAACAGTAGCGTTAATGGTGGCACAAACGACGATTCAGGAATGACTGCTCCAACCGAAACTGGTAGATATACTTTTACCGATGGCGTTCACGATCTTACAGCACCTGAAATTGAAGATGAATATATCGTTCAAAACGGTGTTAGTGATTACGTTATAGTAGCTCCGGGTGAAACAAACACTAAATTAGAACTTGCGATTGACGAATTTAAAGTTTTATTTAAACGCGCAACTAATATTGATTTACCAACCGTTCGTGATAATTCAGGCGATCCCGTGCTTAGCAATCCAAATGCCAAAAGAATTTCAATTGGCGAAACAAAGCTTATTACGGATATGAGCAAGGAAGAACAACTTGCGTTTGGTTACGACCCAAGCATTTTAGGCACGGACGGCGTAAGAATTATTACTAAAGATAATACCGTTTATATTCTTGGCGGATCTTTCTACGGCGTTTTATATTCGGTTTACGATTTTATGCAAATTTGTTTTAACTACGAATTTTATTATCGTAACTGTATTGAAATCGATACTAACGTAAAAAACTTAAAACTACGCAACTTTAACGTAACCGACCTTCCAGACGTTGCACAAAGAGGACGTGGTAACAATATCACTTTACACAAGAGTGCTTGGAACTTTGAATTAGACTCTGGTTTAGTTGATTCTACTGATATCAAACGCGCAATGCAACGTTATCGTTACATCGATACAACAGAAATTTTCTTACCTATCTATACCGAAGTAGGCGGAACTGAATTTAACTATGGTTTCCATAACGTTTACAATTACGTTCACCCAAGTTCTAAAGAAGGTTGGAATTCTAAATGGCTTAGTGATGCTGCCCCTGCAAATAACCCAATGTATCAAGAATTATGTTATACAGCACACGGCGACGAAAAGGCTTTAAACGATTTAATAGTTGCTTGTGCTAACAAGATTATTCATTCTTTAACACTTGAACAGTGGAAAGATAGAAAGTTTGTTGGCTTCACTATTATGGACGGTGGTTTCCAATGTACTTGTACTGCTTGTGAAACTGCTAAAGTACAAGACGGTGGTTCTTATGCTGGTGCAATCATTAGGGTTTGTAACCGTATGATGGAAATCGTAAAGGAATGGATGAAGAATAACGGTCAAGCGGATAGAGAATTAAATTTATTCTTCTTCGCTTATGGTACTACCGAAAAAGCCCCCGTTGTTTATGATGAAGCAAACCAAAAATGGATTCCTGCAAACGATTCGGTAATATGTAGAGACGACCTTTACTCATATATTTGTACGCACAACGATGCTCGTTCAATTTACTGGGCAACAGGTGAAAACAAGCAAGATATCGAAGAACTTGAAAAATGGGGTGCTGTAACCAATCACGTATTTAACTGGTTCTATCAACAAAGATACGTTAACTATTCGGCATATTTTGATACTTTCTCAATGTCGAATAACGACTTCTTTGCTTATGCGCTTCAAAACGGTGCGGGTTTCATTATTAACCAAGGTGACTACCGCGGTGAAACCGTAACTGGTTACGGCATTTTAAACGAATACGTATTTTCAAAGCTAATGTGGGACGTTACTCTTGATATGGAAGAACTTTGCAAAAAGTTCTTTAAGGCAATGTATAAAGACGCAGCTGACACTATGTGGGAAATTTTTGAAACCGAACGTCAACACAGTATGACTGTTTCTCAAGACGTAACGGTTGGCGAATATAACTATAGCAGACCACAAAACGCTTCTTTATATCCATACAAGGCATACCTACTTCCTATTATTGAAAAATATCAACAGGCTCTTTCAGAAATAGAAGTTTTAAAAGAAACGAGCCCACAAGAATACGAACTTGTAAGACAAAGAATTAACACGGAATACGTTGCTCCGCTATACCTAACTTTAAGCTTCTATGGTTCTAACGAAATTAGACCTTTTAATAATGAAAAGAAGCAAGAGTATAAATCTGCTTTAATTGAAATAGCTTCAACAATGTATTTCTTATGTTACGAAAGCAACCCGATCGGGCCTAATATGCTTGACTTTGCAAACGGTGTTTAAGATAGGGGGTAAACTATGAATAAAATGATTAGAAAAACTTTTATATCAATAATTTGTTTACTTAGTAGCTTAATTATGTTAGCTTCTTTCGGGCTAATAGCTGGATGTGATGATTCTTCTGATTCGGGAACAAACAAACCTAATAATGGAGGTCAAAAGCCTAGCGCTACGGTAAGCATTAGCTTTTCTGTAAGCGAAAAAACAATGATTGTTGGCGATGAAGAATATTTAACCCCTGATTATAAGAAATTAAGCGGATACCTTTTAAGTTATTCTTCAAGCAATTCGCAGGTAGTAAGCGTAAACGAACAAGGCAAAATTTCAGCTCAAGGCGAGGGTAGCGCAGTTGTAACGGCAACCTATTCCAACGGAAGCGACAGTGCTAGCGCTAGCGTAACGGTAAATACCTCTTTTGGTGGATATTTGCCAGAATTAAAGACTATGGGCGTTTCAGATGATATTGCTATAACCGTTAATTCAAGCTATAAAGTACTACCTTACGTAGCGTTTAATGGCAAGCAATTTAGTGATGCAACCGTTAGTTACTCAATAATAGACCAAAGCGTTGCAGAAGTTAGCCAAAACGGTGAAATTAGTGCAAAAGCTAAGGGCGTAACTAAATTAATAATCGAAGCTTCTTGGCGTGGTAAAGATAAAAATCAAGCACCAACTTTACAAAAAGTGGTAGAACTTTCGGTTATCGACGACGTAAGATTTTTTAACAATGGCGAATTAGTAAGCGACGAAGCTCTTTATACTTTCGCTGAATTTGAAGGAAAATCATACAAAAACAGTATTCCTTGTAACTTTATAGTAAGAGTAAACGGAGCTGAAAGCTCAGCTAACGTTACTATTGAAAATGAAAATATCGTTAAAAAACAAGGAAATGAAATAGTAGTAAACAGCTACGGCGCAACTAACGTGTTAGTACAAGGTACGGTTGGTAGCGAAACTTATTCAAAAACCTTTGTTATCACAGTTAACAGAGTTGAAAAAACCATATCTACAACAGTTCCACTATTTAGTACGGTTGACGGTTCTTATTTAGATATTTTAAACGGTTCAACTCACAACTTGTTGGATTTTGTAAAGGACGGAAGCGAGGCTATTGACGCTTATCAAGGGTTAAGGTCTTTAACTCTATCAAACGGTAAGGTCTTAGGGGTTGAATCTTCTTCACAAACAAAAAGAGGTAGCGCTGAAATTAGCGTTGGTACTGAAAAAGTTGTTTATCATTTTACTTTAGAAACTTTAGCTAAAGCGATTAGCACTAAAGAAGATCTTAAGGCATTAGAGCTTGCTGATGGCAAAATTTTAACTGGTTATTACGAATTAGTAAATGATATCGACGCTTCAGGTCTTAGCATTAACCACGTTCAAACTAACGGAGCTTGCTTCTCGGGTGTGTTTGATGGTAATGGTTATAGCATTGAAAACTTAAGTTTATTGCAACCTGCAAACTCTAACGTTAACGCATCTGGATTATTTGGTGTTTTAAATTCAACGGCAATTGTTAAAAACTTTGCGCTTGTTAACTTAAGCGCAACAAAAGTTTACTTCCTTGCGTCTAACACCTTAAACGACGGATTGACTATCTCAAACGTTTATATCTCGCTTTCTCAAGCAACCGCAACACCAAGAGGTCTTACAGGAAGAACAGGTCAAAATTCTATTTGTACTAACGTTGTAATCGAATATCTTGGTGCAAACGCTGAAGCTGATAGAAATTACGGTGATCGTTGGACTTGGCAGGGCTTAATCGGTGGTTTATGGACTTATGAATCAAACGGCGCGCTTTACGCACAAGACAAAAAGTGGGCAGACGTTTACGTTATTTCACCATTTACGGTTTCATTTAGATCAGATGAAAAGAAGGATGGCGATTTATACGCAGCTCTTTATGGTTACGGTGCAAACGTTAATACCGACGTTTATGGAAATGCTATAAATGGTATTACTAATAATCGCGAAAATCCAAATTTAGGCGATTATTGGCAATCTACGTTATATTACAATGCAAAATTTACAAATCTATACCAATATAACAGTTACGAAGAGTTAAAGAGTGCGAAACGCGATTTCTCAAGTTTCTCTGATGATTATTGGGTAGTAAATAACGGTAAAATTATTTGGAAATCACAATTTGCAAAGAATTTAGAAGTGAATTTCTTTGACGGCTCTACAAATTTAGGTTCAGATGCTAAAATCGTAGGATTAAATAAAGAACTAAGCTTAAAAGCCTTTGTAGAAGGTAAAGATATTTCAATTTCTTCGGTAGAAGTTGAACAAAACGATTACGTTGTTTACGACGGCGTTAAAGACGTTATTAGATTAGCTCAATTGCCAGTTGGCGGAGCTGTAAACGTTAAATTATACGTAACGGTTGTAGTTGGCGGTACTGAAGTTGAAAAATCCCTTTCTATAATGGCTATGGGTGGATTAGTTAACGTTGAAACCGTTTACGACTTGGTTGATGAAAGCACTGGTGCGTTAGCTGGCGGAGCATTCCCAATGAGTGAAATCGTTGGGGATAACGAAATTCTTTCTATCTACCAAGGCGAAAAACTAATTACTTATAACGCGCAAAGCGGTGCGCTTAACGGCTTAACTGCAAATATCGTAGGCGAAGGCGAAAGTCGTGAAGTTTTACCTGTTGAATTAACTATTAATACCGAAGATACAGTTTACGTTGTAAAAGTTAAGGTTTACTCAAAGGTTATTGCAACAGTTAAAGATCTTCAATACTTTAACCAATCGTTAGCTGAAAACGCAAATAACTCTTATAACGGTTACTACATCTTAACTAAGAACTTATCGGATTTCTCAAGCGTTTATAACGACGTTGCTGATTCTAATCACGGATTAAAACCATTTACTGGTACTTTTGATGGTAACGGATATTCAATTTCGGCAAAGGTTAACAAAGGTTTCTTTGGTGTATTAGGTCACGGTGCGGTTGTTAAAAACGTAGCGTTTACAAATATGCAGGTTATGGTTAGCAACTCG
The DNA here is from genome assembly GCA_045589175.1 of Christensenellaceae bacterium. Taxonomy (GTDB): domain Bacteria; phylum Bacillota; class Clostridia; order Christensenellales; family Borkfalkiaceae; genus HGM11416. The sequence continues at coordinate 2,536 of JAZNFS010000054.1, read as the reverse complement.
TATCAAGTTACTGCAATTATTGCAGGGTTTATAAACAACGCAACCGACGTAGCCGTTGTTAAAGACGTTTATATTAGCATGGATGAATCTCTTGATTACGTTTACAGACAAGATCTATCTAAATGGTTTACTACAGCAATGCTTGTAAATGCTAACCCATCGCTAAAATCAAAATTTGCTAACATAATTATTGAAGCGAATATTTACCATAGTTATTATAACGATGCAGCAACCGGCGCAGGCGCTCAACCTTGCTTATTCAGTTACTGGAACGGTATTGATCTTTCTACAACTCTTGGTCAATATGCAAACGGAACTACGGCAGACGCATTGACTAACGTTTACGTTATTTCTAAAGATAAAACCAATCACGGTGGATTATTTAGAATAACTGCTGGTAGGGGTAGAACTGATCAGGGTATGGTACTTTCATATAACGACTATATGGTAGTAGCAGGTGGTAGCGACGCATACGCTAAAAACTATTTACCAAGCACTTACAATAACGGAAGCAAAGATTTAGTAACTATGCGTAGATACAATGATTATAACGCAATGGCAAGCGACAATAACGATTATTCGTTATTTAACAGTAATTGTTGGGATTTAACAGGTAATACACCTGTTTGGAAGAATAAATAAAAATGGGAGGAAAATACAAGATGAGTAAGAAAATTAAACTAATAATAGTATCATTACTATTGATAACCGCTTGTTGTTTCACAATGTTTGGTTGTGCAAACATGCCAGTGTATTACACAGTTAATTTTAACTCAAACGGTGGTACGGCTATTGAAAGCGTTGAAGTTTTTAAAGGCGAAACAGCGCAAAAACCAGCCGACCCTACTAAAACCGGCTACGTATTTGCCGGTTGGTATTTAGGCGAAACGGAGTTCTCGTTTGAATCATCAATCAATGCAAATACAACTTTAGATGCAAAATGGTCTCCCGCTACTGATACGGCCTATACTGTAAAGCACCTTTTAGAAAAACTTGACGGTACGGGCTATGAAGAAGTAGCTGAAGATGCTGAAACGTTACAAGGCACGACCGACGCTTTAACAAACGCGGAAGCTAACGAATACGATGGCTTTACTGCAAAAGCAATCAATCAAGTAAAGATTGCTCCAGATGGTTCAACCGTTGTAGAAGTTAAGTATGATAGAAATCTAATTGCTATCACTTGGATGATTAATGGCGTTTCGGTTGAAAGATCATGCAAGTACGGCGCAGTTCCAAGCTACGACGGAACACCTACTAAACAAGCCGATAACGTTTATACTTATGAATTTAGCGGTTGGGCAGAAGAAATTCTTCCTGCAACCGAGCCTGCAACTTATACTGCAGAATTCACTTCAACATATATCAATTATACGGTAGTATTCAAAACTGAAAGTGGTGAAGTTATTTCAAGCAAAAACGATTATCACTATGGCGATACAATCGTTGTTCCTGCCGATCAAACCAAGCCAGCCGATAACGTTTATACTTATACGTTTAACGGTTGGAACGTTGCAGAAAGTGTAAACGGCAACTTAGAATACGTTGCAAGCTTTACACCTGTATATATCAATTATACAGTTGAATTTAAATCAATTAACGGCGAAACTATTTTAAGCAAAACTGATTACCACTATGGTGATACTGTTGAAGTTCCAGATCACGTTAACGTACATCCTGGTTACGAATACGGTTGGGATGCAGAAGTAGTAGCAGTTGCCGGTAACGCAGTTTATACTGAAACAAGATCACCAAGAACTTTTGCTGTTACTTTAGAAAAGAACGGTTCAACCGATGAAACAAGCTTAGTTTCATACGTTTACGGCGAAGGCGCAACACTTCCTACTGGTTTAACAAAAGTTGGCCACGACTTTGCTGGTTGGTATGCAAGTGAAGACTTTGCAGGCGAAGCTGTTACAGCTATTGGCGTTGAAGAATACGGCGATAAAGAATACTTTGCTAAATGGACTGCAAAAACATATAGCGTTATTTTAAACGCTGGCGAAGGCGAAGTTGTAGGTGCGTTAACTCAATATACTTACGGCGTTGGTGCACAACTTCCTGAATGCACTAAGAAGGGTTATGATTTCGTTGGTTGGTACACAAGCGAAGATTTTGCAGGCGAAGCTATTAGCGAAATTTCAACTACTGATTTAGAAGATAAAGCATTTTATGCTAAATACGAAGCAAGAAACGATACTAAGTATTCAGTTCAAGTTTTAGTTGCTCAGTATAATACAGAATATATTGATGGTTACGATTACGTAGAAGCTGATAGTTTAAAATACGTTGATGCAACTCAAGCCTTTGCATCAGTATTCGGTTTAGATGAAAATAATAAAGCGCAAGGCACAACTGATTCTACAATTGATTTAACTGAAGTAGTAAACGCACTTGACGGCGCTAAATTAAACGCTGGTTCAGTATTAAGCGGTGTTATTGATGCCGATGAAACTTTAGAACTTATCGTTAAGTTAGACGTTGACGAAGACGAATTAGGCTTTAAACTTGCGGATATTATGTTTGGTCAATGGGC